>JAYZKD010000001.1:0-11392 GCA_036163815.1 Pseudomonadota bacterium
CTATACCTAATTCATAAACTCTTACTCTAACTTCTTTAGCAGATTGATAACTTTTAATCTCATTTTCTTTCAATAATAAATTTTCCAAAATCTTTTTTTCTTTTTTAGAAAAGTTAAAATTTTTTAAGGCCACAATAAAATCAAGATCATTAGGAATTAACAGAAAAAATCTTAATAAATAATTAGGCTCAAAGAATAACTCATTATCAATATTAATCATTCTTTTGTACGCTTCCGAGTTTACTTGGCCATTAAATATAATATTTAAAACTTCCATCTTCTCCATTATCCCTATAATTTTACCTGAATTATCTGATTGTAAAATCTTAAAGAATTCTTGGCGGATTCTTTCCTTAGATAAGCCTAAGATTTTTTCCTTATTATTTTTCAATGTTTTTTTAACATCTTCATCAACAGCAGAATCGTAAACTGAAACAAACCTGAAATATCTTAATATTCTTAAATAGTCTTCATTTAATCTCTCTTCAGGTTTACCAATAAATTTAACAATCTTGTTTTTAAGATCAGACACACCATTAAAAGGATCAAAAAGATTACCCTCTTCATCCATATAAATTGCGTTTATAGTAAAATCTCTTCTTGATGCATCCACATGCCAATCATCAGTAAACTCGATATCAGCATGTCTTCCATCTTGATTCTTATCTTTTCTTAAAGTTGTTATTTCTATAGATAAGTCCTTAATAAAAACACTAACGGTTCCATGGTCTATGCCAGTTGCTACTGGTTTGTAGCCATTCTTAGATAAAACATTAATAACCTCAGATGGTAGCATTTGCGTTGCTATATATATATCTTTTGAATCTTGATTATTTAAAAAATCTCTTAAACAACCTCCTACATACCTAGAAGTTTCTCTTTTCTCATTTAAGATTTTAATTATTTTTTTACATTCAAAATTTTGAGCAAATTTTGGTAGTTTTTTATTCATTATTATCCTTAAAGTATCCATCCCTTAATTCACCATCTAGAACTTTTGGCGGGATATAATCATAATCTTTAAAAGTATTATCGTTTAAACGAAAAAAAACCAAACTTGAAATAAGTGCAACAACTGAAACTAATGAAACCCAAAATGTCTTTCTTTTAGTAAAATTACTATTAGATATAATTACCCATAAAAAATACAAAAGAAATGGGACTAAAAAATATAAAAGATGATAAACAATTTTAATCATTTGAATTTATTCTATCATAAAGATTTATAAGCATACCTGCAGTAGCACCCCAGATGTTATATTGATTATAATTTATTGTATAATAATGTCTAACTGCACCATTCCAATAACCACTTTTAAGAATATGATTATTTTTATCTAAAAGAAAATTTAACGGAACTTCAAATAATTCAGAAACTTCTTTTGTATTAATGTTTTTAGTAAATATCTCATTTATAAAAGCAACAACTGGCAAGATACGAAAACCAGTGCCTGTTTCATAAGTATCTAAGTATCCACAAACATCAATCTCTTTATTTAAGATTCCAATTTCTTCTTCTGTTTCCCTTAAAGCAGCTTCTGTTACCGTCTCATTCTTTTCAACTTTACCTCCTGGAAAAGCTATTTGACCAGAATGTTGTTCAAGATTTACAGAGCGTTTAGTCAACAAAACAGATGGATTTTCTTTATTTGTTATCCCTATAAGCACCGAAGCAAGTCTCAACTTTTTTGGTTCAACTCTATCTTCCTGAGAACTAATCAGATCATAATCACTTCTTTTTCCAGGATAAGATTCCAGTTCTTCTATTGATGGAGGATTCCTATCAACAGCCCCAAAAATATCTTCTTTCCAAACAAAATCATGCATTGATATTTAAATCCTCAGAATTCACAAAAGGAAAAAAATGACCTCCAGACCACACACCAAATTTTCCTCTGTAATTTTCTGCTATATCCACTAACTCATAAAAAACAGATCTAGCGATTTTCGCCTCAAGATTTCTTCTTATTAAAACATAAGGAGATGGCTCAAGGGTTTTTGAGTTAATTTCTACCCTTATAGGAAAATTTTTAGAAGCAATTATTGAATCATCTACATTAGTAAAGAATTTTAAATTTCTTTCATTATTATTACCTGAAATTTCAACATAGTTTGCGATAAAAGGGGCATCTTCTACTGTAATAGAAATCTTTTCAACTGGAGTAACCAAAACATAACTTCCATCTTCTTCTTTTCTTAAAATTCTAGAAAAAAGTTTAACGATCCTTTTTCTTCCAATCGGTGTGCCCATGTAAAGCCAACTACCATCATTCTTTATTTCCAGTCCAATATCTCCACAATGTTCTGGATCCCATTTTTCTACAGGAGGATAACCATCGGTACTCTTCTCATTTAATTCAGTAGCTTGTTTTATAACTTTACTTAAATCAACCATTGTAAGATGATATATATATGATTTCTTATTAGTATTTTATTAATTTTTTTATTTTATGGAGTTTGGAATGGGTGTTTTGGATGGAAAAGTAGTGTTGATTACTGGAGCTGCCAATGGCATAGGAAAAGAAACTGCTCTACTTGCTTCAAAAGAAGGAGCAAAATTAGTAATTAACGATCTAGGTGGTTCTGTATCCGGCGGTGATGAAGGTGATAAGAATCCTATAGAGATCGTAGCGGATGAAATAAGAAAAAATGGTGGCGAGGTAGTAACTAATTCTGATTCAGTTGCCAGTAAAAAAGGGGCTGAATTTATGATTCAACAAGCGTTAGATGAATTCGGAGATCTCCACTCCATAGTTAATCCTGCGGGAATATTAAGAGATAGTATGTTTCATAAAATGGATGATGCAGATTGGGAAGCTGTAATTTCTGTACACTTGAATGGAAGTTATAATATTTGTAGATCGGCAATAAATCATTTTAGAGATAAAGAAGAAGGAAACTTTGTGCTCTTTACATCAACAACAGGCCTAATTGGTAATATTGGGCAAGCAAATTATGCGGCGGCTAAATTGGGTATAGTTGGTTTATCAAGAATAATTGCAATGGAAAATGAAATAAAAAACATACGCTCAAACATTATTGCTCCTTTCGCTTGGACCAGGATGATTGCAACAATACCTATAAAGGATGAAGCGTCAAAAGAAAGAGTTGAAAGAATGAAAAATGCTATGCGAGCAGATCAAGTTGCTCAAACCGTTGTAGCTCTAACTTCTCCAGAGTGTAAATTAAGTGGTCAAATCCTATCAGTAAGAGGAAACGAGGTCGTGCTATTTAATCAGCCAAGACCTATAAAAAGTCTTGTAGATAAAGAAGGATGGACTCCAGAAAAGCTTTTAAATTCAGCTTTTCCAGCCTTTGAATCAGTTGGTCAAGACCTGGGAGCTACAGTAACAGTTTTCCCTTATGAGCCATTTTAGATTAGTATAAAGAAAATACATAATAGACATAAGCGACCAAACTAATCAGACCTAGTACTGATTTCTGAATCTTAATTTTAGTTAATACATAAAGCCAAATCGCACTAAATATTAAATAATAAAAGCTTATACCAGAGAAGTCGTTAGGCACCACCAAAGACCCCAATAAAGAAGAAATACCAAGTGCTCCTAGAATATTAATAATATTGGAACCAATAATATTTCCTAATAAAACTTTTTCTGCTTTGTTTTTTACAGAAGCAAAAGTTACAGCCAATTCAGGAAGTGATGTTCCTATTGCAGCAAGTGTAAGACCTAATATTGCTTCAGAAATATTAAAATAAATTGCAAATTCTTTAAGTCCTCTTATAAAAACTTCTGATCCAATAAAAAGAAGAGAAAAACCCAAGATGATATTTAATATCATTCTAAAATAATTACTCTTCTCAAAAACCTCATCGACTTCTACATCTTTATTAAAGAATTTATAAGATGAAAAAAAATAAACTGGTAAAAGCAAGACCATTATTAAAGACAATGGAAAACCAATAGAACCATAAAGCAAACATAAAGATAAAAGGATTGTGATAACAATCATAGTTACCATATCGCCTATAGAAACATTCTTTAATATTTCATTCTTTGAAATTAAAAGCGCAAAACCAAAAACCAAAAGTATATTTGCTATATTCGAACCAACAACACTGCCTAAAGCAATATTTGGAGAATTATTTAATACTGCATTTGATGTTACGAAGATTTCTGGTACTGAAGTACCAAATCCAATAATTACTATTCCTATAATCATTGGTGAGATATTAAGTTTCCTTGCAAGACTACTTGAGCCCTTAACCAGATAATCTCCGCCAAATGATAACAATAAAATCCCTAAAGCTATAGAAATATAAAAAGACATACGAGTAACTAACAATTATTGAAATAACAGTCCATATTTTTTATTTTTTTGTCAATTTTTAGTAAATTTAGAACAATTTTGGACAAAATTTGATAAATTTTTAACAAAATTCACTAAATTTTATACAAAAATCATAAAATTCTTCATTTTTTAGCTATTGAACCCTTGACACTAAAGTACTTGATAACTATCTAAGCTATACTCAAATTGTTTATTATTTTTTTTGAGAAAGTTATTTGAAATTATTTATTTAATTTAGGAGACATAAAAATGAAATTTCGACCATTGCATGATCGCGTTTTAGTTAAAAGAATAGATGAAGACGAAAAGTCACCTGGTGGCATTATCATTCCCGATACTGCTAAGGAAAAACCTTCTGAAGGTAAAGTAGTTGCTGTTGGTAGTGGATCAAAAGCTGAAGACGGAACAGTAACAGCCCTTGATGTAAAAAAAGGGGATAAAATTTTATTCGGCAAATGGTCAGGTACTGAAGTTACTGTTGACGGTGATGATTTAATAATTATGAAAGAGTCCGATATTCTTGGAATAATCGGTTAACAATTTTTAGATAAAATTTTTGGAGGATTAAAAAATGGCTAAAGAAGTAATTTTTGGAAGTGAAGCAAGAACAAAAATGTTAAGTGGTGTCGATATTTTAGCTAACGCAGTTAGAGTAACATTGGGACCAAAAGGTAGAAATGTTGTTATTGATAAATCTTTTGGTGCACCTAGAACAACGAAAGATGGAGTTACAGTTGCTAAAGAAATAGAGTTAGAAGACAAATTCGAAAATATGGGAGCCCAAATGGTGCGTGAAGTAGCTTCTAAAACTAATGATGAGGCTGGTGATGGGACCACTACTGCTACGGTTCTAGCACAATCTATTGTAAGAGAAGGTTCAAAAGCTGTCGCAGCTGGAATGAATCCAATGGATGTTAAAAGAGGAATTGATGCAGCAGTAAAAGTTGCTATCGGTGAACTGACTAAACGTTCTAAAAAAGTTAAAACTAATGAAGAAGTTGCCCAAGTCGGCACAATTTCAGCAAATGGTGAAGCTGAGATAGGTAACATGATAGCAGAAGCTATGCAAAAAGTTGGTAACGAAGGAGTTATAACTGTTGAAGAAGCTAAAAGCCTTGATTCAGAATTAGAAGTTGTTGAGGGCATGCAATTTGATCGTGGTTATTTATCGCCTTATTTTATAACTAACGCTGATAAAATGGTTACTGAATTAGAGGATCCGCTTATTCTTCTTCATGAGTCAAAGTTATCTAACCTACAATCTATGCTTCCAATATTAGAATCTGTTGCTCAATCAAGTAGAGCTCTTTTAATTATTGCAGAAGACATTGAAGGTGAAGCCCTTGCTACATTAGTTGTTAATAGATTACGCGGTGGTTTAAAAGTGGCTGCAGTAAAAGCTCCTGGTTTTGGTGATAGAAGAAAAGCAATGCTTGAAGACATTGCCATTTTGACAGGAGGGCAAGTTATTTCAGAAGATCTTGGAATTAAACTTGAAAATGTAACCGTTGACATGCTTGGAACAGCAAAAAAAGTTGGTATTACTAAAGATGATACCACTATCGTTGATGGCTCTGGTAAAACTAAAGACATTCAAGCAAGAGTTAGTCAAATCAGACGACAAATTGATGAAACTACATCTGATTATGATAAAGAAAAGCTTCAAGAAAGATTAGCTAAGCTTGCTGGTGGAGTAGCTGTATTAAAGGTTGGTGGAGCAACTGAAGTTGAAGTTAAAGAAAGAAAAGATCGAGTTGACGATGCTCTTAATGCTACTAGAGCAGCAGTTGAAGAAGGCATAGTACCTGGTGGTGGCACTGCTCTTCTTCTTGCAACCAAAGCACTTGATAAGATGAAAGCGGCAAACGAAGATGAGAATGCTGGTATCAGAATTGTCAGACGCTCTCTTGAAACTCCAATAAGACAAATTGCTGAAAACTCAGGAGTAGAAGGTTCTATTGTCGTTTCAAAAGTCCTAGGCTCAACTAAAGCAAATCATGGATTTGACGCACAAAATGAGAAATATGTTGATATGGTTGCTTCAGGTATTGTTGACCCAACTAAAGTTGTTAGAACTGCTCTTCAAGATGCATCTTCTATTGCAAGTCTCTTAATTACAACTGAGGCTATGGTAGCGGATAAACCTGAGCCAAAGTCAGCAGCTCCAGCTATGCCTGATATGGGCGGCATGGGCGGCATGGGCGGCATGGGCGGCATGGGCGGTATGATGTAAACTGTTTAATATACAATTAAAAAGGCCACCAAATTTGAGTGGCCTTTTTTATATCTTTTTTAATCCAGATGTTAATTTATTCCAGGATTCATCACTATTCTTATATATAAAATCAGGTTTACTGATTTTAATTGGTCCATACCCATTAGAGATCAAAAACTCAGAGCATAATGAAGATTTATTATCAGGGACGATTAATGAGACATTAGATCCTAGAACAAAAGATTGATTTAAGAAAAATCCATTAAAATTTCTATACAAATCAATATCAAGATTTGTAATTTTTTTATCATAATTAAATGTTAACTCAGTGTGAGAAATAGCATTAGATTTTGCTGATAAAATTCTTAATAGCCTTCGAATACTATCTAAATCAATATTTTTCCAATTCAATCCTAAAGAAGCAAATATACAAGCCTCACTTTTTAAGATTATTCCATCATTCAAAATCTTCAGATTATTTTCCTCAAGAGTTTTGCCGCTATCAGTTATATCAGTGATCATTTCAGCCGTACCAGCTGATGGTGATCCTTCAGTGGATCCCGTGCTTTCCACAATACGGTAGTTGTTAATATTATTTTTCTGGAAAAAAGTTCTAGTTAAATTTTGGAATTTCGTAGCTACACGTAATCTTCTATCATGTAACCGTAAAAAATCTCTTGATACTTCCGCAAGATCTTTTGTATCCAATACATCTATCCATGAATTAGGAACTGCAGCTACTACATCAGCTGTGCTAAACCCTAACTCAAGTAGCGATAAAACTTTTGAAGAATTTTCTGTATCCAGCTCCTTAATTAAATCTAACCCAGTTAAACCAATGTGAATATTTCCATTATGAAGCTCTTTAGCAATTTCATTAGCTGATAAAAATCTCACTTCAATATCATTATAATCTTTAAACCTACCAATATAGGTTCTTTGGCCGCCTAACTTATCAATTTTAATACCTGCAGATGAAAAGAAGTTATTCATATCTTCTTGGATTCTTCCTTTAGAAGGTAAAGCAAATTTAATAATACTCATCTTACCCTCTCTATCTGGGACAATCTTTCTATTCTTTTCATATTTAAAGCCGCCCCAACTGCAGGAACTTTTGTTTCAGATCCTAGCGACTTGATCAAGTTGTCGTATCTACCACCACCGCCAATATAAAGGCTCTCATTACTATTCTTCCAGACAAAATCAAATAGGAAACCTGAATAATATTCAACATCTCTACCCTTTTCAGGGGTAAAATTTGTATTTTTTAAATCTATCCCTGATTTTTGAATTATTTCAAATCTAGTTGATGTTTCATCAATCTTATCAATGAGGGATTTATCTAATGCTAAACATAGTTTCCTAAGTTTTTCTAAGGATTGTAAAGGTCTGTCTGAAATTGATAAAAAATCTTTAATTAAATCTTTTGTGTTTTTAGAAAGTGGCTTTAAAGAAAAAGCCTCTCCTTTCTTTCTTAAACGATCGGTAATTTCTTCAATACTTCTTCCTGCATAAAAATTAGTATCAACAGTATTAATGGTTCCTCTTACAAGTTCCAATGCAGATTGCTGGTCTAGAGAAAATATCCTCTGAGAAAAGTCGTCACTAACTTTTTGGTTTTTACTTATTTCTTCTAGCAAAATTCTAAATTCATTTTCATTCCAAAATTTTTCTAAAAGTTTACTTTTCCATAAATCAGGAATATCCAAGACTTTAATAAATGTACGGAATAGAGAAACATCTCCAAAATAAGTATTAAGGTTTTTTATTCCTTCCTCTACAAGGGCATTCTGAATCTTAACAAAAACCTCTACATCAGCATTAATTTTGTTAGAATCCCCAATCGATTCAATTCCTGTTTGAGTATATTCAGCGGGTTCACTGTTGTCCTCTCTATAAAACTGGAATACTTTACCAAAATAGGAAAATAATCTTTTCTCTCCGGACAAACCCTGGTCAAGATAATACAAACATGTTGGAATTGTTAAATCGGGTCTTAGGCATAATCTAACGCCATCCTGTTGAGAAAAAATATATAGCCTATCTGCTATAGCCTCGCCCAATCTATCAAGAACCTTATCAGCGGAAACTAAAACGGGAGGATCAATTAACTCATAACCATCCGATGTTAAATTATTTAGAATAGAATGAGATGTCTTAGTTAGAACTTCTGATGATCTTGATCTTATAGATTTAAAAGGTATTTTTTCATTTTTAAAAAAGTCATTATCTATTGGAACAGAATACTCTTCGCATAGGGAAACAATTTTTAAGTGCAAGCGAGCAGGGAAACCTTTTTTTCTATAATTAGAAACGGCAGATGGTTTAACACCTAGCAAATTTGCTAAATTTCCTGTTCCACCAAGGGCATTTATTATGTCATTAACAGATTTATTCATAAGAAATATTCATATAATATGAATAATTTTTAATATCAATATTTTATTTCATATTTTATGAACTTTTTTTGATAATCTTAGTTACGCTATCAACCATTTCTTTAATAGGGACGGTAATTTGTGAACTTTTTCCAGACCTCCACTCTTCATTGTCTGAAATACCTTTAGAGGCTTCTTTGCCTTTATATAGATCTTTTATTGTGACAGAATTGCTAGATTCTTCATCCTCACCAATAATTATTGCAACTTTAGCGTTTCTTTTGTCAGCATATTTTAATTGGGCTTTCATATTGCTAGTTCCCATATATAAATCGGTCACAATACCTTTACCTCTTAACTCTAAAGCAATTTTAAAATAAAAAGATTTTTTATTCTGATCCATTACTAGGACAACTGCTTCAACTTGATTTTTATTGTTACTTTCTTCTGTTAAAGATTTAATCGCCGTTAAGAGTCTACTTACTCCAATTGAAATTCCTGTAGCAGGAACTTTAACACCTTTTAATCTTTCGACAAGATTATCATATCGACCTCCACCTCCAACAGATCCAAAATTTTTTAAACTTTTATCTTCAGGAAAAATTAAATCAGCTTCATAAATAGGGCCTGTGTAGTACCCTAAACCTCTTACTACCGATGGATCAATTGCAACCCTATCCTCCTTATAATCAAGATCGTCTAATATTGATGAAATCTCGTATAATTCTTCAATTGCATTTTTAAAATTTTCGCTATCACAAAATTCTTTATCGAGCTCTTCAAGAGCTAACTTTCTACTTAACTTTTTACTTTTATCTCCTTGCTGAAGGAAGTTAATAATTAAATCTATTTGCTTATTTTCTAATCCAGCTCCTTCTGTAAAATCACCAGATTTATCTTTTCTACCTTTTCCTAGAAGTTCAGTAACTCCCTTAACACCTAAACGATCAAGTTTATCAATTGAGCGCATGACGGTTAAATACTTGATATCATTTTCTATAGGATTAATACCTGTTTGACTTAACAAGGCATCTAATAAATTTCTATTATTTAATCGAATGAGATAATCTTTTCTTTGAATACCGATATTTTCAAATACATCTGAAAACATCATACACATTTCAGCATCAGATAAAGGATTCTCACTTCCGACAGTATCCGCATCAATTTGTAAGAATTGCCTGAAACGACCTGGCCCTGCTTTTTCATTTCTAAAAACCCAACCTGTTTGAAATCTTCTATAAGGTTTTGATAGATTATCGTAATTTTCTGCCACATATCTGGCTAATCCAGATGTAAGATCGTATCGAAGAGAAAGCCACCTTCCATCATCGTCCTCAATTGAGAACACACCTTCATTAGGTCTATCCTGATCTGGAAGATAAGAACCTAAAACATCAGCTAATTCGATAGAACTGGTTTCTAATTTTTCAAAACCATAGAATTTATAAGTTTTTTCTATTTTCGAAATTAGGTTTTCTAAAATTAATACATCTTCTCCAGAAATATCTTCAAAACCTCTAGGCTTTTCTGCTTTAATCTTTTTTTTCTTTTCGGATGTCACAACTATACCTTTATAAATAGATTCATTAATATAACATCATCAAATTATCTATGTTATAATTTCTACACGAAATATTTAGGAAAAAAATATGACTAAAACACCAGAAGGTATGAAAATTCTTGATGAAGGAGTTCCTGGAATTGAAAAGATTTTAACTGAAGAATGCCTAGAATTCATATTTGATCTTGAAACTAATTTTGGAGAAAAACGTAAAGAACTTCTTGAAACACGATTAGAAAAACAAAAAGAATATGATCAAGGAACTTTACCTGACTTTCCTTCAGAAACAGAAGAAATAAGGAATTCTGATTGGAAGGTTGCTCCTATACCTAAGGATTTACAAGATAGGAGAGTGGAGATAACTGGTCCAGTTGATCGTAAAATGGTTATCAATGCTTTAAATTCTGGGGCAAAAACATTTATGACTGATTTTGAAGATTCTATGTCTCCAACCTGGGCTAATGTTATAAATGGCCAAATTAATCTTTATGACCTATGGAATGACGAAATTGATTTTGTCGATCCCAACAATGGAAAAGAATATAAACTAAACGAAAATCCGGCTGTTCTTATAGTAAGACCAAGAGGATGGCATCTTGAAGAGGCACATATCGAAATTAATGGAAAAAGGATATCGGCTGGCATCTTTGATTTTGCTGTATATCTTTTCCACAATCATAAAAAACTAAAAAATAAAGGAACAGGACCTTATTTCTATTTACCTAAAATGGAAACCTATCTTGAAGCTCGATTATGGAATGAGGTATTTGTTCATGCGCAAGAAAGACTCGATATACCTAATGGAACTTGTAAGGCAACGATCCTAATAGAAACATTACCAGCAGCATTTCAAATGGATGAAATCTTATATGAACTAAGAGATCATATAGTGGGATTAAATTGTGGAAGATGGGATTATAT
>JAYZKD010000002.1:0-3512 GCA_036163815.1 Pseudomonadota bacterium
TGGTCAGTAAAACCTACTATTCCATATGTCTATCATTTGTTTGTAGGAAAAAATGAAAAAGATCTTTTACAAGATGATTTTGAAAGAAAAATTTATGTCTTAAGGCAGTGCATCGATAAGGCCATTCAAGAATTAGGTGAAGAAATTTATGACCAATTTTATATACCTTCATTTTCTTCACGAACAATTCTCTACAAAGGAATGGTTCTTTCGGATCAAGTTGGAACAGTAGGAAACCGTCTAGGTTTCTTTGAAGATCTATCTGATCCTCTAGTTGTTTCTTCATTTGCTCTTATTCATCAAAGATTCTCAACAAATACTTTCCCAACATGGAGCCTGGCACAACCTTTTCGTATGCTTTGTCATAACGGAGAAATAAATACACTAAGAGGAAATATAAATTGGATGAATGCTCGACATAGTATTTTAAAATCTGAGAAATACAAAGGTGATATGGAGAAGCTATGGCCAATAATTAAAGAAGGTCAATCTGACAGTGCTTCATTTGACAACGCATTAGAGTTACTTGTTCTTGGAGGTTATTCAATTGCTGAAGCAATGCTAATAATGATACCTGAAGCCTGGCAAAATAACGACTTAATGGACGATAAACTTAAAAGTTTTTATGAATATCATGCGCCATTAATGGAGCCTTGGGATGGACCAGCCAATATTGCTTTTACTGATGGTAAGCAGATTGGTGCAATGCTTGATAGAAACGGCTTACGACCGGCACGATATCTCATTACCAAAGATGATAAAGTGATATTTGCTTCAGAAATGGGCCTTATCCCAGTTGAAGAAGAAAAAATTGTCTCTAAATGGAGATTGCAACCAGGCAAAATGCTATTGATAGATCTCGAAAAAAAGTCAATTATTGATGATCAAGAAATTAAAAAAGATATTTCTGAAAAGAACAGATGGAAGAAAATGGTTGAGCTCAGTCAGCTGAATCTTGAAAATATATCTGAATCAAAAAAAGAAAATAGAATTGAAAATAAATTATCTCAGATACAACTCTTAAAAGCATTTGGTTACACACAAGAGGATGAAAGTTTTTTAATGAACCCTATGGCCCACACAGGAGCGGAGGCAATAGGCTCAATGGGAACAGATACACCAGTTTCAGCCTTATCAAATAAATCAAAACTCCTTTATACATATTTTAAACAAAATTTTGCTCAGGTGACCAACCCGCCTATCGACCCAATTCGTGAAGAAATAGTAATGTCATTAGTTAATTATATTGGAAAGAGAGGGAACATTCTTGATTTAGAAACCTCCGAATATTCTAATTGCATTAAAGTCAATCAACCTATTTTAAAAGAATCTGACATTAATAAAATTATCGAATTCACGGAAAAGAATGATGATAGTTTTAAAGTTAGGCAATTAGATACGACCTTTATAAAAAATGAAAATGAAAACTCGTTAGAGAAAAAATTATCTGAACTTTGTAATGAAGCTGAATTATATGTTAATGATGGTGCAAATGTAATTATTTTATCTGATAAAAATATATCAGAAAATCATATTCCTATCCCTGCTCTTCTTGCTACCTCAGCTATTCATCATCACCTTATTGAAAAAGGATTAAGAACTTCTTCAGGTCTTATTGTAGAAACTGCAGAGGCTAGAGAAATTCATCATTTTTGTTGTTTAGCCGGTTATGGTGCAGATGCAATAAGCCCTTGGCTTGCTCTTAGAAAAGTTAAAGAACTTGCTCCGGATCTTAATGATAAAGCTCAAGACAACTACATCAAAGCATGTGGAAAAGGAATTCTGAAGGTTATGTCAAAAATGGGGATATCAACATATCAATCTTATTGTGGGGCTCAAATTTTTGATGCCATAGGCTTATCATCAAAACTAATAGAAAAATATTTCTTCGGTACAGCTTCAAAGGTAGAGGGCATTAATCTTAGCGAAATTGAAGAGGAAACAATTTTAAGGCATAGGAAAGCGTTTGCAGAAATTCCAACTCAAGAAAGTATGCTTGATGTGGGTGGAGAATATGCTTTAAGAATTCGTGGAGAAGAACATGTTTGGAATAATGATACGGTAAGAGATCTTCAACATGCAGTTAGGTCTAATAATTTTTCAACATATGAAAGTTATGCAAAACAAATAAATGAACAAGACAAAAAATTAATGACGCTTAGAGGTCTTTTTAAATTTAAATCACCAGAAACTTATGGAAAAAAATCAATTGAAATTGAAGAAGTAGAAGCAGCGAAAGAAATTGTTAAAAGATTTGCAACTGGTGCAATGTCTTTTGGTTCCATTAGTAGAGAAGCCCATACAAATCTTGCAATTGCAATGAATAGGGTTGGAGGGAAATCAAATACAGGTGAAGGTGGGGAAGAAGTCGATCGATTTAAAACCATGGATAATGGAGATTCAATGCGCTCAGCTATAAAACAAGTTGCTTCTGGTAGATTTGGGGTTACTGCAGAATATCTATCTAATTCAGATATGATTCAAATTAAAATGGCTCAGGGGGCAAAACCTGGTGAAGGTGGACAGTTACCAGGGCATAAAGTGGATGAGACAATTGCAAAAGTAAGATATTCTACTCCTGGTGTTGGGTTAATATCCCCTCCTCCACACCACGATATTTACTCCATTGAAGATCTTGCTCAACTTATTTATGACTTAAAAAATGCTAACCCCGAGGCAGCTATATCTGTAAAGTTAGTTTCTGAAGTGGGGGTAGGAACAGTTGCTGCAGGTGTCTCAAAAGCAAAAGCTGATCATGTCACAATATCTGGTTTTGAGGGCGGAACAGGAGCAAGTCCTTTGACATCTATTAAGCACGCAGGAAGTCCTTGGGAGATAGGTTTAGCAGAAACCCATCAAACTCTTGTTTTAAATGGGCTGAGATCCCGTATTGCCGTTCAAGTTGATGGAGGGCTTAGAACAGGAAGAGATGTTGTAATTGGAGCTCTATTAGGAGCTGATGAATTTGGTTTTTCAACGGCACCTTTAATCGCCTCAGGTTGTATCATGATGAGAAAATGCCATTTAAACACATGCCCTGTAGGCATAGCTACACAAGATAAAGAACTAAGAAAACTTTTTAACGGTCAACCAGAACATGTTGTTAATTATTTTTTCTTCGTAGCGGAAGAGGTAAGAAAGATTATGGCAGAATTAGGATTTAAAAAGTTTAATGAGATGATTGGTGAAAGTAATGTATTAGACATTAATGATGCTATTGATCATTGGAAAGCTCAAGGTTTGGATTTCAAAAGATTATTTTATAAACCTGAAAGATGGGAAGGTGAAGATAACTACAATAGCAAAGAACAAGATCATGCAATATTTGATATTCTCGATCGAGATTTTATTAAAAATGCTAAGGATGCTCTTGAAAAGAAAAAACCAGTTCAAATCGAAGAAAAAATTAACAATACAGATAGATCTACAGGAACAATGCTGTCTAATGCAATTGCAAAAAAATATGGTCACAACGGTTTACCAGATGACACAATAAATATTCAGCTAAAAGG
>JAYZKD010000003.1:0-2504 GCA_036163815.1 Pseudomonadota bacterium
CAGTTTTTCCTGCTATTGATGATATATTCACTACCGAACCAAAACCGTTCCTTCTCATATGAGGTTCGACAGCTCTTATCATTTGATAAGGCCCTACAACATTCACTTTATAAATACTAATAAAATCCTCATCAGATAGTTGATCAAGTTTAGAATGATCAGCAAACTTAGTTGTTCCTGCGTTATTAACTAAAATGTCAATCTTACCGAACTTATCTATAGCTGTCTGAACCAATTTTTTACAATCATCATCTTTTGAGACATCGGCTTTTTCAATAATAGCTTCAACACCATTATTGATACATTGTTCCATAGTTTCTTGTGCAAGCTTTTCATTGCTCGAATAATTAATAACTACATTTATTCCTTTTTCAGATAATTTTATGGCAATTGCAGCACCTAATCCTTGAGATGAGCCAGTTATAATTGCGATTTTTTTCTTTTGATTCATTTTAACCTTTCATTTTTTATAACAATGTAGTTATAAGTTTATAATAAAGTAAATATCGAAAAATGTTTAATTTATTAAAAAAACTTTAGGAAAATAATGGAAAAAGAATTACTAGCAGAAGATTTATGGAATCAAATTACTAAAGAAGTCTCATCGTTGATTGACGATGATAAAAGTTTAGAATCTTTTTTTACAAAAAATATTCTAGATTTTACTAATATAAAAGATTCTATTGCTTTTATCATTAGCAACAAATTATCTTCTGATGATCTTACTTCAGATGATATCAATATTAATTTTAAAGAAGCTTTTTCTGATAAAAATTTAATTCTTGCTCTTGAAAGAGATATAAATGCTATTGTTTTTAAAGATCCGGCTTGTAATTATTTTTTCCAACCACTTCTCTTTTTTAAAGGTTTTCAATCTTTACAATCATATAGGGTTGCTAATTATTGGTACGATAAAAAATTAGCTTTATCTTTTTATATACAATCAAAGGTTTCAGAGATATTTAATGTTGACATTCATCCTAATTGTAAAATTGGAAGTGGGATAATGATTGATCATGCATCTGGTGTAGTGATAGGAGAAACAGCTGAAGTTGGTGATAATTGTTCAGTTTTTCATGGGGTAACCTTAGGTGGCATTGGGTCAAAAAGGGGCAAAAGACATCCCAGGGTAGGCACAAACACACTTTTATCAGCAAATTCAATTATACTTGGTGATATAGCAATTGGAGATAATGTCAAAATAGGTGCGGGATCTGTTGTTTTAGAAAATATACCTGATAATTCTACGGCTGTAGGAATCCCAGCAAAAGTAATTAACTAAAGGATCAAAAAATGAATAATGATGAAGTTCTTTTAATACAAAATTATCTGAGAGATATTTTTGATAATGAAGAAATATCAATAAGAAAAGAACAGGATGTACCGCCTATAGCCAAGTTTTTTATAGGTAAAGAGGCTATTGGTTTCCTAAAAAAAGATGATGATTCCGACGAAAATGACATTTCTTATTCTTTAACTGTTTTTGTTGAATCAGACATTAATAATTCTGAAAACTTAAAAAATAAATTACAAAGCATATCCAAGAAAAAGGAAATAATAATTTCTGACAGAGGCGCTATTGAAGATTCAAAAGAGGTTTCAATTATAACCGCTGATAACGAAAAAGAATTCTTAGGTATCATATTTGAAGATAATGATGCGTCTTGTCTATTTTCGATGTCAATTTTGGATTTTGATCTGTAATATAAAGATCATGCCCATATATAAACTTAATGATAAAGAACCAATCTTACCAAAGGAAGGAGAATTTTGGGTTGCTCCTGATGCCAATGTTATTGGTGATATATTAATGCATAAAAATTCAAGTGTTTGGTTTTCTTCAACTTTAAGAGGTGATTGTGAAAGGATTACGATTGGTGAGAATAGCAATGTTCAAGACGGAAGTGTTTTACATACGGATATTGGTTTTCCGTTAAATATAGGAAAAAATGTAACTGTCGGACATCAGGTAATGCTTCATGGATGTGAAATTGGTGATAATTCTTTAATTGGTATTGGAGCTGTAGTGCTTAATGGGGCAAAAATAGGTAGGAATTGTTTAATAGGTTCAAAGACTTTAATAGGTGAAAAAAAAGAGATTCCTGATAATTCTATGGTAATAGGAATACCTGGTAAAGTAATCAAAACAATTGATAGCGATATGGAGATATTTTTAAAAGCTTCCGCAGATCATTATTGTGAAAATTGGAAAAATTTTAACCAAAACCTTAAACTAATTAAATAGGAGATAAAATGGCTTATGATTATGCTTTATTAGAAAAAAAAGAAAATTTATGGATAGTTACTTTAAATAGACCCGAAAGAATGAATGCCTTACATTCGCCGGCCCATAAGGAATTGGATGAAATTTTCAATAACTTTCATCAAGATTCAAGCGCTTGGGTTGCTATAGTTACTGGTGCTGGAGACAGAGCTTTTTCTGCTGGAAATGATCTTAAATATCAGGCTGAAGGTGGAAAAATGGAGAGAATCCCCTCTGGTTT
>JAYZKD010000004.1:0-3120 GCA_036163815.1 Pseudomonadota bacterium
ATATGCATATATTCTAAAGGCTCATTAGATCCTGGAGAATTTTTGATATCAAGGGCTGTTACTAATTTAAAGCCCATAACATCCTCATAAAACCATCTAGTTTGTTCAGCATCCCTGCAAAGAAAGGCTTGATGATGTATATTTTTTGGTCTCTTTAATTTATTCATAATTGTTAAATATAATAATATGGTTATTTAAATAAGCCTATTAATTATAGAATTTAATTGTATTCTTAAATTTGAGGGAAGATGAATCTTAAAAAATCAACATTATTTTATTATAGCTTAGCCGAAATGCCTATAAATATTGCTCTTTTCCCTATATTAGTTTTTATTCCTAAATTCTATACTGGAGAGATGGGCGTTCCTCTTGCTCTTGCAGCAAACATAATTCTGATAGTTAGAATTTTTGATGTTATTACGGATCCAGTATTTGGTTACATAAATGACAGAACGAATACGAGATGGGGAAGAAGAAGACCCTGGATTGCAATAGCAACTCCTTTAATGATGATAAGTATTTTTATGTTATTTATCCCACCTGAAGGAGCTGGGGCTTTTCACCTTTTTTTATGGATGCTTGTTCTTTCAATAGCAACAACTATGCTTATCATCCCTTATTATGCATGGGGAGCTGAATTATCACCTGATTATAACGAAAGATCGAGAATTACAGGTTGGCGATCAATATCTGGAGTAGTAGGCAGCCTAAGCGCTCAACTAATCCCTACCATAGCGCTTATATTTTTTGGACTTGGTGGTAGTACAAATGTTCTTTATATCGTTGGAATTGCAAGTGTAATTATTATGCCAATTTGCGTAATTTTAACTGTAACAAAAGTTCCTGAATCTAAAGACTATATTCAATCAAATATTTCTCCGATAAAAGGCTTTAAACTAATGCTAGAAAACGCCCCATTTAAAAGATTAATCATGGCTTTTATGGTTGGAGGAATAGCTTTTTCTATAACGATACCATTGTATTTATTCTTTATTACCTATGTTCTTAAAGCTGAAGATATGGCCATTTATATGCTTACCTTTTTCTATCTTACAAATATTGTGGCTGTCCCATTCTGGGTCTGGTTATCAAAAAAAATTGGGAAACATATGGCTTATATTTATAGCTTCGCAATGATCGCATTGGCCCACCCTTTTTATCTTCTTTTGGGTGAGGGGGATTTCTGGTGGATGCTACCAATTACCATCACTACAGGCTTTGCAGCAGGAGGTTTTGCAGCATTGCCAAATTCGATGAAAGCAGATGTTATAGATCTAGATACACTGAAGAGTGGAGAAAACCGATCAGGATTATTCTTCTCATCATGGTCATTTACTTCAAAATTAGCGGGCTCAATAGGCACTTGGCTTGCATTAACAGCATTATCCTGGATCAGTTTTAACACAGGAGCGGATGCCTTTAACAGTCCAAGTCAATTATTTGGGCTTAAGTTTTTATTTTCTACCCTACCTTCACTCTTTTTCTTGTCTGCCATACTAATTATATGGAAATATCCTATTACAGAAGAAATGCATGCCAAAATTCACGATCAATTAAAAAGTAAAAATGAAAATGGTGAAAGTGTTTTTACATCTAGATAAGTCTACAAACATAATATATGAATAATATCTCCCAAACTTTAAGAGTAATTAATGATGAAAAAAATTTCAGATAATACTTTGCATCTTTATACTCTTGGTTCAGGTGCCGTAGGAGTTAAAAATATTTTATTTGGATCATGGCTTCTTGTTTATTTTAATCAGATTTTGGGGCTTGAACCTTTACTTGCTTCCTATGCACTAGCAATTGCTTTGGTATTTGACGCGATTTCAGACCCATTAGTAGGCGCTTGGTCAGACCGTTTAAAATCAAAATGGGGCAGAAGGCATCCATTTGTCTATCTTGCAATAATACCTTTTGGAATAAGTGCCTATTATCTTTATTCGACTCCTTCTGATACCACTCAAACGGCTCTTTTTATAAAATTGCTAATATCATCAATTCTTTTAAGAACATTATTTACTTTTTACGAAACACCAAGAGCAGCTATTGGACCTGAACTGATTACTGATTATGAAAGGCGAAATACCTTAAGTGGTTATGGGGTCCTTTATGGAAACATGGGATTAGGAATTATGACTTACATAATGCTAGCTTATTTCCTAGTTGAAACGGAAACTTTTTCAGGTTCTCGAGCATTTTTAAATCCTGATGCGTACCCAAAATTTGGTCTTTTGGCATGTTTTTTAATTATTGTATTTGGCCTAGTATCATCTTTATCAACTCACAAATACATTCCTGATATGGTTGAACCAGAGCCCAAAAGTTTTAAATTTTCTGAATTTTGGAAAGAAATATTTGAATCCCTTTCTAACAGGAACTGGTTAGTTCTTTTTATTGGTGGGACTATTTTAGCTCTAAACATTGGAATTTTTTCAAGCTTAGATAATTATTTTAGTATTTATTTTTGGCAATGGACACCTGAAGAGATTAGTCTATTTCCCATTATTATAGCTCTTCCTGTTGTTTTAGCTGGGTTTTTTGCTGCTCCATTAGCTAAAGGAAAAAGTAAGAAAAATTTTGCTATAGGTTTGTTTTTAATAAATCTCGTCATTGAACCAATGCCAATTTGGTTAAGATTACTGGACCCATATATTCCAGTACAAATATTTCCTGAAAATGGAACTGATGCTCTTTGGTGGACGATTATTATCTTTTTATGTGTTGGGTATTTTTTGAGAACGGCAGGATGGATATTAGTAATATCCATGGTTTACGATGTAGTTGAAGATGGTCAATTAGCAACTGGACGAAGGGATGAAGGCCTTTATTTATCCGCTAATGGCTTTATTCAAAAAATAATCAGCGGCCTGGGTGTAGTAATTGTCGGCTTTCTTTTGGAATTTGTAGGCTTTGATGTCAAAAATCCTACAGTTTTAGAGATGCAGCAACCCATTTACCGTTTAGCCTATATTCAAGCAATCCTAGGTCCTATTTTAACTCTGGCATCTATATCATGTATGTTCTTCTATAATATTTCAAAATCTTCTCATAGCAAAACCCTTGACTCTTTGGGTATTGAAAAAGATTAAAAATATTTCAATTACTTATAAATTCTAC
>JAYZKD010000005.1:0-9389 GCA_036163815.1 Pseudomonadota bacterium
ATATTCTTCTACCTCAAAAGACCTTATTTAGGCCTCTTGGCTCCATATTTTGATCTTCTTTGCTTTCTATCTGAAACGCCCTGAGTATCAAGAACGCCCCTTAAAATATGGTATCGAACTCCAGGAAGATCTTTCACTCGTCCACCCCTAATAAGCACCACTGAATGTTCTTGAAGATTGTGTCCTTCACCCGGTATATAACTAGTAACTTCATATCCATTAGAAAGTCTAACTCTAGCAACTTTTCTTAAAGCTGAGTTAGGTTTTTTTGGGGTAGTGGTATAAACTCTTGTACACACACCTCTTTTTTGTGGGCAAGCCTCCATTGCAGGGACCTTATTTAACTTCTCTGGTTTAACTCGTTTATTACGAACTAATTGATTAATAGTTGGCATAACATACCTATATTTGCCCATAAAAAAGATGGGTATTGTTAATAAAAAATTTTCGAGCAAATGGCGACAGTGTTTAGGATTCCCTACGACCTGCCATAAGCAATGTTTTAGTAGCTTTACAAACCTATACAGTCAACAAAAAAGTTATTTTTTAAGCAGATTCCTCTTCTTCAATTAATTCTGCATTTTCATCTTGCTGGTCCGTTAAAACCTGGTCTCTAGCAGCAGCTTCGGACTCAAGTCTTCTTATTGAGCTTCCTGTGCCGGCTGGAATTAGCCTTCCAACAATAACATTTTCTTTTAAACCTATTAAATGGTCTGATTTTCTATTAACGGCAGCTTCAGTTAAAACCCTTGTTGTTTCCTGGAAGGAAGCGGCAGATATGAAAGATCTAGTATGTAATGAAGCTTTTGTAATACCTAAAAGTATTGGTTTGTATTTAACTAAATCTTTTTTCTCTTCAGCAAGCTTTTCATTTATTTCTTCCATCTCAATTTTATCCAATTGCTCACCCTCTAGATAAGAGCTATCACCAGAATCAATAACCTCAACCTTTTGAAGCATTTGTCTTGTAATAACTTCTATATGCTTATCATTGATAGTTACACCTTGGAGTCGATAAACATTTTGGACTTCATCAACAAGATAATTTGCTAAAGCTTCAAGCCCCAAAATAGATAAAATATCGTGTGGAGCAGGATTTCCATCAATTAAATAATCACCCTTTTCAATTATATCACCATCTTGAACAGATATATGTTTTCCTTTAGGAATTAGATAACTTGCTTCTTCTTCATCTTTATTAGATGGATGGATAACAATCCTTCTCTTATTTTTGTAATCTCTAGCAAATTCAACCTGCCCTGTAACCTCAGCAATCACCGCATGGTCTTTTGGTTTTCTCGCTTCAAAAAGTTCTGCAACTCTCGGTAGCCCACCAGTAATATCCCTAGTTTTAGCACCTTCAGTAGGTATTCTTGCTATTACATCACCAGCATTTATTGAATCACCATCGTTAACAGAAATTATGGCATCAACTGACATTAAGTATCTAGCCTCTCTGCCAAGCTCATTTTTTATAATTTTATTATTGCCATCTTTTATTATAATTGCTGGCTTCAATGATGCAGATTTAGATGAATTCTTCCAATCAACAACAACTTTTTGTTTAATGCCTGTTGATTCATCAGAGATTTCACTTAAACTTATTCCTTCTGTCAAATCTTCGAATTCTATCTGTCCAGATGATTCTGTTATTATCGGTATTGTATACGGGTCCCATTGGGCTAATCTTTCATTCTTTTTAATATCTTGACCATCTTCAACTAAGATTTGGCTACCATAAGTTAATTTATGTCTTGATCTTTCGTTACCAAATTCATCTATAACGCAAATATTAGTAGTTCTTCCTATTATAATTTTCCTTTTTTCAGAATCTTCTAAAACACTAAGATCTTCAATTTTGATTTTTCCGTCAATATTTGCTTCAACATAAGACTGATCCATTACTTGAGCAGTTCCACCAATATGAAAAGTTCTCATAGTCAACTGGGTTCCGGGTTCACCTATAGATTGAGCCGCTATCACTCCAACAGCCTCTCCTATGTTAACGGGTGTCCCTCGGGCTAAATCACGACCATAACATTTTGCGCAAACACCATTTTTTGTTTCACATGTTAGAACTGATCTTATTTTAATATCTATTAAATTTGCTTTATCAATAATTGGTAAATCTTTTTCCTCAATAATCTCACCAGCCTTCGCAATTACCTCATTATTTGATGGATCGATAACATTCTCGCTAGGAACTCTCCCAAGAACTCTATCAGATAGAGATACCATTTCTTCACCTGACTCAATAACAGGTTTTAAAATCAAACCATTTTTTGTTTTACAATCTTCTTCGATAACAATGCAATCCTGAGCAACATCAACCAATCTTCTTGTTAAATAACCAGAATTAGCTGTTTTAAGAGCTGTATCAGCCAAACCTTTTCTTGCGCCATGAGTAGAATTAAAGTACTCCAAAACATTAAGACCTTCTTTAAAATTTGAAATTATTGGCGTCTCAATGATCTCTCCTGATGGTTTTGCCATAAGGCCACGCATACCAGCCAATTGTTTCATTTGCGCTGGGGCACCTCTAGCTCCTGAATGAGCCATCATATATATTGAATTTATAGGTTCTTCTCTTTCGGATTCAGAATTCATTTGAGATGATGAAATTTTACTCATCATTTTGTCTTCCACTTTGTCTGTGCATTTGGCCCATGCGTCAACAACCTTATTATATTTTTCACCCCTTGTTATAAATCCATCAATATATTGTTGCTCAAATTCTTTTACCAATTCATTCGTTTCATTTATTAAATTTTCTTTTTCTTCAGGAATAATCATATCATCCTTACCAAAAGATATTCCAGCTTTACAAGCATGTTCGAAACCAATCTTCATAATATGATCACAAAAAATGACAGTTTCTTTTTGTCCGCAATGTCTATAGACATCATCTATCATCCTAGATATTTCTTTTTTTGTTAGTAACTTATTAACAATATCAAATGAAATATTTTCGTTTTCCGGTAATTCTTTTGATATAAGCACCCTTCCAGGAGTTGTTTCGTACTTTTCTGATTCTTCTTCGCTTGTTGAATTTAATCTATAATTAATCTTAGAGTGAAGAGTAATATCCTTATTCTCTAATGCAAATTCAATTTCATTAACATTATCAAAATATCTACCTTCACCTGGTTCATTTTGTTTAATTTGGGATAAGTAATACAAACCCAAAATTATATCTTGACTAGGAACAATTATAGGGTCTCCGTTAGCAGGATGAAGAATATTATTTGTAGACATCATTAATACCCTAGCCTCAAGTTGTGCCTCAAGAGATAAAGGAACATGAACAGCCATTTGATCGCCATCAAAATCAGCGTTAAAAGCTGCACATACAAGAGGATGTAACTGAATTGCCTTACCTTCTATTAAAACAGGTTCGAAGGCTTGAATGCCTAATCTATGAAGTGTAGGAGCTCTATTCAAGAGGACAGGATGTTCTCTAATAACCTCCTCTAATATATCCCATACTTCAGGAGTTTGTCTTTCTACCATTCTTTTTGCTTGTTTTACTGTAGAAGACAACCCTAAGGATTCAAGTCTAGAATAAATAAACGGTTTAAAAAGCTCTAAAGCAAGCTTTTTAGGTAATCCACATTGATGGAGTTTTAACTCTGGACCAACAACAATTACTGATCTTCCTGAATAATCAACCCTTTTACCTAATAAATTTTGTCTAAATCTACCTTGCTTACCCTTAAGCATGTCCGATAAGGATTTTAAGGGTCTTTTGTTAGAACCAGTTATTACTCTTCCTCTTCTTCCATTATCAAATAATGCATCTACAGATTCTTGAAGCATTCTTTTCTCATTTCTAATAATAATATCTGGAGCCCTTAAATCCATTAATCTTCTTAATCTATTATTTCGATTAATAACCCTTCTGTATAAATCATTAAGATCTGAAGTGGCAAATCTACCTCCATCAAGAGGAACCAATGGTCTAAGTTCTGGTGGAATTACTGGAATGACTTTCAATATCATCCACTCAGGTTTGTTTCCAGATACGTTAAAGGCTTCAACAACTTTAAGTCTTTTT
Organism: Pseudomonadota bacterium; assembly: GCA_036163815.1. Taxonomy (GTDB): domain Bacteria; phylum Pseudomonadota; class Alphaproteobacteria; order MED-G09; family MED-G09; genus AG-430-B22. The sequence goes on from JAYZKD010000005.1 coordinate 4,055, forward strand.
GCAAGTTTTTTAGGTTTTAGTTCGCTTGTTGTTTCTTTAATCTCTTTTCTGATTGATTCACTTAAACTTTCTAGGTCAAGCTCTTCAAGAAGAATTCTAATTGCTTCTGCTCCTATTCCAACTTTAAAATTATCAACACCATATTCATTTTGCGCATCAATATATTCATCTTCAGTGAGCAACTGCAATTTATCTAAAGGGGTAAGACCGGGATCCATTACAATAAAACTTTCAAAATAAAGCACTTTTTCAAGATCTTTCAGCATCATATCAAGTATTAAACCTATACGACTTGGTAAAGACTTAAGAAACCAGATATGAGCCACGGGTGAGGCAAGCTCAATATGTCCCATTCTCTCTCTTCTAACCTTAGATAAAGTTACTTCAACACCACATTTCTCACAAACTATGCCTTTGAACTTCATTCTTTTATATTTACCGCACAAACACTCATAATCCTTAACAGGACCAAATATTCTTGCACAAAATAAACCGTCTCTTTCTGGTTTAAAGGTTCTGTAATTTATAGTTTCAGGCTTCTTAATTTCACCATAAGACCAAGAAAGTATCTTCTCAGGACTAGCAATTCCGATCCGTATATGATCAAATTGTTGAGCAGCTTTATTTTGGTTGAAAATATCTAATACTTCTTTATTCATGTCATCCTTCCTACCCTAAATCCTCTTCTTGTAATTCAACATTCAAACCGAGTGAACGCATTTCCTTAACTAAAACATTGAAACTCTCAGGTACACCAGCTTCAAAATTTTCTTCACCTCTGATTATAGATTCATAAACTTTGGTCCTTCCTGCAACATCATCTGATTTCACAGTTAACATTTCTTGAAGCGTATAGGCGGCTCCATATGCCTCTAAAGCCCAAACTTCCATCTCACCAAATCGTTGTCCGCCAAATTGGGCCTTTCCTCCTAATGGTTGTTGGGTAACTAAACTATATGGACCAACAGATCTACCATGTATTTTATCATCAACTAAATGATGTAATTTGAGCATATAAATGTAACCAACGGTTACTGGACGATCAAATTTCAAGCCAGATCTTCCATCATAAAGATAAACCTGCCCTGTATCATTAAGGCCCGCTTGATCAAGTAAATCAACTATATCAGCTTCTCTTGCTCCATCAAATACTGGAGTTGCAACCGGCACTCCATTTGTAAGTGTTTGAGCAAGCTCAAGATAATCTCCATCTTTAAAATTATTTACAGATGAATCATCGAAGATTTCCTCTATTACATTCTTTACATTAGATATATCCATTCCTCTTTCATATTCTTCTAGTGCATTACCAACTTTTTTTCCAAGACCCGCACAAGTCCACCCAAGATGTGTCTCCAAAATTTGACCAACATTCATTCTACTAGGAACACCAAGAGGATTTAGGACTATATCTACAGGAGTTCCATCCTCTAAATAAGGCATATCTTCAACCGGAAGAATCCTAGAAATCACACCCTTATTCCCATGTCTTCCTGCCATCTTATCGCCAGGTTGTAATTTACGTTTAACAGCAACATATACCTTTATACATTTCATTACTCCCGGCAGTAAATCATCGCCCCTGCTAACCTTATCAACTTTATCTTGAAATTTATCTTCTATAAGATTTCTTGCACCTTCAAACTGTTTTCTTATTGATTCTAGTTCTGTTTGATTGTTATCATTTTGAAGAACAAAGTCCCATAAAGCCTTATTTGATGTATTTTCAAGAATGTCTTGAGTTATTTTTGTACCTTTTTTGTTAATATTTGAGCCGGATATCACAACCTTATTAATTAAAAGCGCCCTTAGAAGTGAATAAATATTTCTTTCCAAAATATGTATCTCATCATCTCTATCAATCGATAGTCTTTCAATTTCTTCTTGCTCAACTGCTAGAGCTCTTTCATCTTTTTCAATTCCATGTCGATTAAAAACTTTAACATCAACAATTGTTCCGTTAGTACCTGGAGAAAGTCTTAGAGAACTATCTCTTACATCTGATGCCTTTTCTCCAAAAATTGCTCGTAATAATTTTTCCTCTGGAGTTATAGGGCTTTCTCCTTTAGGAGTTACCTTTCCTACCAAAATATCACCTGGCTTAACCTCAGCTCCGATATAAACAATCCCTGATTCATCCAAATTCCTTAATGCCTCCTCTCCTACATTAGGAATATCTCTGGTGATTTCTTCAGAACCAAGCTTTGTATCTCTTGCCATGATTTCAAATTCTTCAATATGAATTGATGTAAATACATCGTTTTTAACCAATTTCTCAGATAGCAAAATAGAATCTTCAAAATTGTATCCATTCCAAGGCATAAAAGCGACAAGGACATTCTTTCCTAAGGCTAATTCACCTCTATCGGTTGATGGTCCATCAGCTATTACTTCGCCCTTCTTCACCTTCTCACCTACCCTTACGAGTGGCTTCTGATTTACACATGTAGATTGGTTTGATCGTTGGAATTTCTTCAAATTAAATATCTCAACGCCTAAATCACCTTTTTCAAGATTACTTTCCGACCTTATAACTATTCTTTGTGAATCTACCTGATCAACTATGCCATCCTTAGTTGCAAGCAGAGCGGCTCCTGAATCTCCTGCCACTAGAGCTTCCATGCCTGTTCCGACTAAAGGCGCCTCATTGGTTAATAGAGGAACAGCCTGCCTCATCATGTTTGAGCCCATAAGCGCCCTATTGGCATCATCATTTTCTAAAAAAGGAATTAAAGATGCAGCTACAGATACTGTTTGCTTAGGACTAACATCCATAAAATCAACCAACTCCGGTCCAACAAGGTCAAAGTCTCCATCATGTCTGCAATTAATTAATTCACTAATAAGCTTTCCTTTCTCATCAATAGGTTCATCTGCTTGGGCTATTCTATACCTACCTTCTTCAACTGCAGATAGGTAGACAATATCTTTAGTTTTCTTTCCATTCTCAATTTTTAAATACGGACTCTCAATAAAACCATATTTGTTAACTCTTGCATAAGTAGCTAAAGAATTAATCAAACCGATATTTGGGCCTTCTGGTGTTTCTATAGGGCAAATTCTTCCATAATGAGTTGGATGAACATCTCTAACCTCAAAACCTGCTCTTTCCCTCGTAAGACCTCCTGGCCCTAAAGCTGAAACTCTTCTTTTATGAGTTATTTCTGAAAGTGGATTTGTTTGATCCATAAATTGTGATAATTGAGAAGAACCAAAAAACTCCCTAATTGAAGCTGCAATGGGTTTTGCATTAATTATATCCTGAGGCATTACTGCATCAATATCGATAGAACTCATTCTTTCCTTAATGGCTCTTTCCATTCTTAGTAAACCAATCCTAAATTGGTTTTCCATCAACTCACCAACAGATCTCACTCGTCTGTTGCCCAAATTATCTATGTCATCAATTTCACCCTTCCCATCCCTTAAATCAACTAAGGTTCTAAGAACTTGTGAAATATCTTCTTTAGTCAAAGTTCCGTGGTCATCTGAAGTATCAAGATCTAATCTCATATTTATCTTAACTCTACCCACATCAGATAAATCATATCTATCATTATCAAAGAAAAGACTGGTAAATAAATTTGAGGCACTTTCCACCGTCGGTGGTTCACCTGGCCTTAATATTTTATAAATTTCAAATAATGCAGAATTTTTATCGAAAGATTTATCTGCAACTAATGTGTTTCTAACAAATGGGCTAAAATTTACATTATCAATTAAAAGAATTGGTATTTCATTTATTTTCTCAACTTCAAATAATGATAATAACTCTTCAGTTATTTCATCTCCAGCCTCCGCATAAATTTCACCAGTATTGTAATTAACCATATCTTCAGCAATAAATTTACCAAGTATTTCATCATTACTTATTAATAACTCTTTTACACTTTCGTTTTGATTAAGAACTCTTTGAGTAATCTTATTTCCTGACTCAATTATAGTTTTTTTATTTTTAACATCTTTTATATCAAAGATGGCCTTGGAACCTTTTAAATATTCAGGGACAAAAGGTTTTTTCCAATCATTCTTATTTCTTTTATAAATCTCAACCTTATAAAAAAGAGATAAGATTTCTTTAGAATCATAACCTAAGCTGTAAAGGACAGTTGTAGCAGGAAACTTCTTCTTTCTATCAATTCTAGCATTAAGAATATCCTTTGCATCAAATTCAAAATCTAACCAAGAACCTCTATAAGGAATTATTCTTGCTGCATATAGTATTTTACCAGAAGAATGAGTTTTGCCCTTATCATGATCAAAGAATACTCCAGGACTCCTATGCATCTGAGAAACAACAACTCTTTCTGTTCCATTAATAATAAATGTACCATTATCAGTCATTAAAGGAAGATCACCCATATAGACATCTTGTTCTTTTACATCCTTAATAGATCTAGTTTCAGTTTCTTCATCTACATCGTAAACTATCAAACGGAGTGTAACTTTTAGAGGAGCTGCATATGTGAGGCTTCTCTGAATGCATTCGGTAGTATCAAACTTTGGCTCATCAAACGAATATGATATATATTCTATAGTTGATGATTCTGAATAATCGTGAATTGGAAAAACACCCCGAAAAACATTTTCAAGACCTTTGTTTATTCTATCATCAGAAAAAATATCCTTCTGTAAGAAAAGATTATATGATAATTTCTGAACCTCTATGAGATTAGGCATTTCAGTAACATTATCAATCCTTTGAAAGGATTTTCTTAATCTTTTCCTTACATTAAACTTATCAGCCATATTAGTTTTTCTCCTAAATTAAATGAATAATTAATGAAATATTATTTTAGTTCTACTTTTGCGCCAGCAGCTTCAAGTTTTTCTTTTATTTCATTAGCCTCATCCTTAGGAACATCTTCTTTAATATCTTTAGGTGCAGATTCAACTAACTCTTTTGCTTCTTTTAAGCCAAGTCCAGTTGCGGTTCTAACCTCCTTAATAACATTTATCTTTTTGTCACCAACCTCAGAAAGAACAATAGTAAACGAATCCTTTTCCTCTGCAGCCTCTCCACCCGAATCTCCTCCAGGTGCAGCAGCGGCAACAGCTACTGGTGCAGCAGCAGAAACGCCCCATTTTTCTTCTAAAATCTTTGTTAACTCTGAAGCCTCAAGAACAGTTAAATTTGATAGTTCTTCAGCAATTTTTTCTAAATCAGCCATTTTTTTTCTCCTAATAAATTAAATTAAGCTGCCTCATCACTTTGACTTTTAGCACTTATTATTTGTGCAATTTGTCCACCAGGTTTATTTAAAATTCCAGCAATTTTTGTTGCTGAAGATGTTAAAGAGCCAATTATTTTAGCCCTTAAGGTATCTAAACTTGG
>JAYZKD010000006.1:0-14049 GCA_036163815.1 Pseudomonadota bacterium
GTTGGAAAACTACAAGAAGGTGAGAATGTCTTAGTTTCAGCTGCTGCAGGAGCAGTGGGTTCTATAGTTTGCCAAATAGCAAAAATTAAAAATTGCAAAGTATATGGCACAACTGGTTCAGATGATAAATGTTCTTGGTTAGAAAATGAGATTGGAATAGATAAAGCTATTAATTATAAAAAAGTTGAAAATTTAATACCCGAATATAGATCAACAATAGAGGGTGGAATAGATGTTTACTTTGATAATGTCGGAAGTGATCATCTTGAGGCAGCTATTAATATTTTAAATATAGGCGGTAGAATTGCTCTTTGTGGAATGATTGACCAATACAATGATGAAATTACTAGAAAAGGTCCCTCAAACTTAATGATGTTAATTATGAAAAATGCCAGAATGGAAGGCTTTATCGTTTCAAAATATAATAATTTAAATGAGCAGTTTCTAAATGACATGAAATCTTGGATTGAATCTGGAAAACTTTCTTGGCAAGAAACAATTCTAGAAGGCATAGAAAATGCTCCAAAAGCATTTATGAATCTATTTTCAGGAGAAAATACTGGAAAAATGTTAGTAAAACTTTCATAAGACATTCATGAGCGATTTCGAAATTGATAATATAATAACCGACATTGAATTTTTTGATGATTGGGAAGATAAATATAAATATATTATTGATTTAGGAAAAAACTTTCCTTCCTTACCAGAAACTGAGAAAAACGATAAAAACAAAGTTAATGGATGTGCCAGTCAGGTTTGGTTTCTAACAGAAGAAAAAACAAAAAATAATCTTAAAGTATTATTCTTTAAGGGAGATTCAGATGCTCTCATTGTGAAGGGCCTGGCAATAATTCTTTTCAGTATTTTTTCGGGAAAAACTCCAGAAGAAATTATAAAGATTGATCCTTATGAAAAGTTAAAAAAATTAAAATTAGAAAAGAATTTATCTCTTCAGAGGTCTAATGGTCTTACATCCATGATAAAAAGAATAAAACAAGAAGCCCAAGAAAAGATCTAGAATTCCTACAATATTAAGATGAGCAATAAATTAATATATTACATGATTGGTCAAGGATCTTGGTTTCTTTCTCAAGGTCTACAAATGGTTCTTTTTCCGACAATATTAGTTCTGATGCTAAATGTCTCACCAGCCTTTTATGGATTAGCTCAAGTCTCTATCTTAGCGCCATCAATATTTTTAATTGTATTAGGCGGCACAATAGCCGATAGAGTCGACACAAGAATTATGTTAGGTATGATTCATTTATTAGCAACTTTCCCTCTTTTCTTAATTTACTTTGGTATAAATTATAATTTTCTTACTTATCAAATAATGATCTTATACGGTTTGGCGAGTGGAATTGCTCAAGCATTTGCATTACCGGCAAGAGATAGTTTGCTTAATAAGGTCGCAGACGGAAATATTCAAAGAACAGTTATAACTGCAATGCTTATCCAATTTATATGTCAATTAACTGGAATGAGTATGGGAGGCCTAGCAGATAACTGGGGAATAATTCCTTTAGTAATCACTCAAATTTTAGCCCTTTTAATCGGTGGATTCTATGCGTTTAAACTCCCAAAAAAGGAAAATACTTCAAAATTACCTTCTATAAATGAGGTAATAAAAGAAATAAAAGAGGGATTTGTTGAAGTAAAAAACTCGAAAGAAATTTTTCCTGTAACAGTTGCAATGGCAATTGTTGGTATATGCTATATGGGAAATAATCTCGTAGCCTTGCCATATATTACAACCGAAAGATACGGTATGGGTTCAGCAGGTTTTGCAACTGTAACTTCTTGTTTTTGGGCCGGAACAGTTTTCTCAAATTTAGTTTTAATATTTAACCAACAAATTAAGAATTGGGGGCAAGTTATGGTTTATGCCTTATTCTTCGGTACCATTTTAATATTTCTAGTATTTGATATTCCATTCTGGTTATTTTGTTTTTTAGTCTTTGCTTGGGGTAGCGGAGCTGGGGTAGTTATTTCGATAAGCAGAACAATAACACAAACATTTGCAAAAGAATCTCATAGAGGGAGAATTTTATCTATATATTCATTGGCAATCTTTTCAGCAGGTCCTTTAGGTGCATTGATTTGCGGATTTATCATAGATAATTTTGGTATTGCCAATAATGTAATTGTTACTTCATGCGCAGCCTTTATTGCACTTATAATGTTAAGCTTGAAGACCGAAATTATTAAAATAAAAGCCCCTGAAGAATTACCTTAAGAATATTCTTTATCGTCCCACCATGGATAGTAATCGGGTAGATCCTTTATACCATCAGTAAAATTTGGGTCTCTTTTTTCTAAGAAAGATGTAACACCCTCTTTAGCATCTTGCATTCTACCTCGCGCAAAAATACCTCTACTGTCAATTCTATGCGCTTCCATTGGGTGGTCTGCTCCAGCCATTTTCCATAACATTTGTCGTGACAAAGCAATTGATACAGGAGCACAATTATGAGTAATTTCATTTGCAATTTCCCGAGCATCATCAAGTAATTTTTCAGGCTTATGAATAGATCTTACCAAACCACCCTTTAATGCCTCCTCTGCAGAAAAAACTTTTCCTGAATATACCCATTCCAAAGCCTTAGAAATACCAACTATTTTAGGTAAAAACCAAGAAGAACAAGCTTCAGGGACTAAACCTCTTCTGGCAAAGACAAATCCATACCTTGCATCTTCTGAAGCTAACCTTATATCCATAGCTAATTGCATAGTAACCCCAACACCTACGGCCGGACCATTACAAGCAGATATTACTGGTTTAAGAGAATCAAATATCCTTAATGTCACAAGCCCACCACCATCTCTTATATTGGGATTAGACCAGTCTATTTTTCCTTCATTTGAAATAGCGCCCTGCTTATCTTTTCGATCATCTCTTTTTTCGAAATCAAATGTTCTTGCGCCAGCTGACAAATCTGCACCTGCACAAAAACCCCTTCCAGCACCCGTAACAATTATTGCCTTAACATTGTCATCTTTATCAGCTTCATCAAAAGCTTTGATAAGGTCATTTTGCATATCCAAATTGAAAGCATTTAATTTATCTGGCCGATTAAGCGTTATAGTTAAAATATTTTCCTCTATTTCATATAGTAGTGCTTCAAAATTCATAATGTTCTCCAGTCATCTAATTATAGACTTTTGTTAAAATTAATTTTTATATTATGCTAGAGATTAGATTAATAAAATAAAAAATAAGGCAATTTCATGCACCCTCATATTCACGCAAAAGAAAATCCTGATAAACCTGCTTTTATAATGGCTAGTTCCGGTGAGGTAGTTACATACAAGCAACTTGATGAACGATCTAATCAAATTGCAAACTTCTTTAGAGAAAGGAATTTATCACCAGGTGACCATATAGCTATTTTTTTAGAAAATAATGTAAAATTCACAGAAATTATTTGGGCTGCTCAAAGATCAGGTCTTTATTACACTCCTATTTCATCTCGGCTAACAGCTTCTGAAGTTGAATATATAATAAGGGATTGTGAAGCTAAATTGATTATTACATCATCAGCTCTTGGACATATAGCAGAAGAACTAAAAAATCTAATTAATGACATTACTGAACGCTATATTGTTAATGGTACTAAGGATGGCTGGAAAAGCTTCGAAGAAAGTGTCTCTATTATGCCCACTTCACCAATTAAAGATGAAATTATGGGGCAAGATATGCTTTATTCTTCGGGAACTACAGGAAAACCAAAAGGAATAAAATTACCTTTAAAAAATATCCCAATTGAACAATCTGAAGATCTAATGGCTGTTGTTACTGGTTTATACGGAACAAATAAAGATACGGTGTACCTATCTCCAGCCCCTCTTTATCATGCGGCTCCTTTAAGATTTACTATGGGAGTTAATTATGTAGGGGGAACCAATATTATTATGGAAAATTTTGATGCAGAAAGTTCATTAAACTTTATTGAAAAATATTCTGTAACTATGAGTCAATGGGTACCAACAATGTTTGTCAAAATGTTTAAGCTTCCAGAAGAAATAAGGAATAAATATAATCTTTCAACACACAAATGTGCTATTCATGCTGCAGCACCTTGCCCAATCAAAATAAAGAAAATGATGATTGATTGGTGGGGACCAATAATCCATGAATTCTATGCAGGCTCAGAAGGTAACGGATTTATAGCTTGTAATTCTCAAGAATGGCTAGAACACGAGGGTACTGTTGGAAAACCAATAGTGGGTATACCTCATATTTGTAATGATGAAGGAAAAGAGCTAGACATTGGTGAAGAAGGTACTATTTGGTTTGAAGGTGACAGTGATTTTTCTTATCATAAAGATCAAAAAAAGACAGAAGAATCTAGACATCCAGTAAATAAAAATTGGTCGACTCTCGGAGATGTCGGAAAACTAGATAATGATGGCTATCTTTATTTAACAGATAGAAAAGCATTTATGATAATAACCGGTGGTGTAAATGTTTACCCGCAAGAAACAGAAAACTTACTTATAACACATCCAAAGGTTTCTGATTGCGCGGTTATTGGGGTTCCTAATGATGAATTTGGAGAAGAGGTAAAAGCTATAATTGAACCAATTAATTGGGCCGAATCTGGGGAAGAGCTTGAAGAAGAATTGATAAATTTCTGTAAAGAGAATTTATCTTCTATTAAATGTCCTAAATCTATTGATTTTGAAAAAGAACTTCCTAGACATCCAACAGGAAAGCTCTATAAAAGATTATTGAAAGACCGTTATTGGGGCAAAAAAGACTCAAAAATTGTATAACCAAGGAGAAGAAAATGACTGTAATAGCTGTTACTAGTTGGGAAGGAACACCCGAAGCAATTGAAAACTTAATTAAAGGATCAAAAGCATCTGCTCCAGTTCATGAAAAAATGGGAGCAAAAAATCCCCGTTTATGGAGAGCTATCGCAGGAGGTGGTATGGAATCAGCCTTTTATTCGATAGAATTTGAGAATCATTCTGCATATGGTGCTTTTAATGATGAAGTGCTTGGATCGGATTGGTGGAAAGAACAAATAGTTAAAGCAGCTGGAGAGGCATACCCTGACCTTAAAAATATTGGAACTACAGTTTATTACGATGCCATTGAGATTGATTAAAGGAGAAAACAATGAGAGAATTTAATACTATTGCAGAGATAGCAGACTGTGTTGGTGAAGAAATAGGGGTTAGTGATTGGTTTGAAATTAATCAAGACAGAATTAATGATTTCGCTGATGCAACTGGTGATCATCAATGGATACACATTGATCCTGATAGAACCGAATCTGAACTAGGGATGCCAACAATTGCTCACGGTTTTTTAACACTATCATTAGTTCCAATGTTAACATCTCAAATTAGTACTATAAAAAGTGTTACTAGAGGTATTAATTATGGAACCAATAAGGTAAGGTTTACAAATATGGTGCCCGTCAACTCTAAAGTTAGAGCTAAATCTAAATTAATTGATGCAAAATCGAAGGCAGGTGGAATGCAACTAACATCAGAGATTAGCATTGAAATACAAGGACAAGATAGACCGGCAATGGTAGCAGAAACTGTATCAATTGTATTTGAATAATAGCTCTCAATCATGGTTTCTAAAAAGAGGATAAACCCTCCAAAGGCCAGAAAAAAAAGCAAAAAAGCAAAATATCATGGCTTAATTGTTAAAGACGATTACTTTTGGCTTAGAGATAATAATTGGCAAGAAGTACTTAAAAAGCCTTCGAAATTAAAACCAAATATTAAAAGATTTCTTGAAGATGAAAACAGATGGACAAATGAAAGTTTAAAACATCTTAAAAATTCAAGGAAAACCATTTTTGAAGAAATAAAATCAAGAATTAAAGAGGATGATAGATCTTTACCTGTTAAAGATAGAAAATACCTTTATCTAACAGAAACTAAAAAAGGGTTACAGTATCCAATACTTAAGAGAAAATTAGCAAACAAGAAAAATTCTAGATACCGAACAATAATCAATTGGAATTTCCTCAGTAAGAATTACAAATACTTTAAACCTGGAGGAGTCTCATACTCCAATGATCAAAAAATATTCAATTACAGTTATGATGATAAAGGGTCAGAATTCTTTTCAATTAAAACTTTTAATTTAAAAAATAAAGATAAAAAATTTACAACTCTTAAGAATACTAGCGGAGGATCAATTTGGGCAAATGACTCATCTGGCTTCTATTATATTAAAATGGATAAAAATCATCGTCCATCAAGTTTATGGTTCCATTATTTACATTCTAAACAAAGTGAAGATGAATTAATTTATGAAGAAAAAAATCCTGGGTATTTCTTAAATATTAGCGAAACATTGAGTAAAAAATATCTGGTTTTAAGTATTGGTGATCATGAAACTAGTGAAATACACCTAATAAATAAAGATGATACTGAAAGAAATTTATTTCTTTTCTGCAAAAGAAAAAAAGGAATTGAATACAGCATTGATCATGATTTAGAAAAATCTCGTTTTATTATTATGAGCAATAATGACAAAGCAATTGATTTTAAAATTTCTTATATCGAAGAAGAGAAAAAACAACCTAAGCGCGAAAAATATCCAAAAAAAAATTGGAAAGATTTAATACCTCATAAAAATGGTGTGCTAATAACTGATTTTGCTGATTTACAGAAATTCCTTATCATACAGGAACTAAAAGATGGTTTGCCCAGAATTACATACATAAATAAGAAAACCAATAAAACCGAAAAAATCAGATTCGATGAAAAGGCCTATCAATTAAATTTTAACGAGGGCACGGAGTACAAAAGTAATACAATAAGGGTTAATTATTCTGCCATGAATGTGCCGACAACTATTTATGAATATAATTTAACTACAAAAAGAAGAAAAATACTAAAACAGCAGAAAATCCCTTCAGGATTTAATAAAAGCAAGTATGAAACTAAAAGAGTATTTGCAAAAAGCCATGATGGTAAAAAAATACCAATTTCTATCCTTAAATTAAAAAAAACTAAACAAAATGCGCCAACTCTTCTCTATGGATATGGCGCTTATGGTCTGTCGATGACTCCAAGTTTTTCCGTTGCAAGATTATCTTTAGTTGATAGAGGTATGATTTTTGCAATAGCTCATATCAGGGGGGGTATGGAAAAAGGACGCCAATGGTATTTGGATGGAAAATTAAAAAAGAAGAAAAATACCTTTAAAGATTTTATAAGTAGTGCAAAATTTTTAAAACAATCAAAAATATCGAATGAATTAACAATACATGGGGGAAGTGCTGGTGGACTTTTAATTGGAGCAACACTTAACATGGCGCCAAAACTTTTTAAATCTGCTGTTGCTGATGTTCCCTTTGTAGATGTTCTAAATACAATTCTTGATGCATCATTGCCTTTAACACCTCCCGAATGGGAGGAATGGGGTAATCCAATTATAAATAAAAAAGACTTTTTAAATATTCAATCTTACTCACCATATGACAATGTAAAAAAGCAAGATTACCCTACGCTTTTAGTTACAGCTGGATTAACTGATCCGAGAGTAACATATTGGGAGGCTGCAAAATGGGTTGCTAGATTAAGAGAATTGAAAACAGACAAAAATAATTTATTTTTGAAAACAAATATGGAGGCTGGACATGCTGGTAAAGCTGGAAGGTATCATCAAATTGAAGAAGCTGCTTTTATGTTTTCATTTATTTTAGACAGCCATCATCTTCTATGAAGGTTGATCACCCGCAATTGTTATCCTGTGCAGCAAACGATCATATCCATCATAACCTCCAGTTGCTTGATGCATAACAGCTCGATTATCCCACATCACTAGCATATCTTCTTCCCATTTATGTCTAAGAATATATTTTTCTTTAATCATATGAGTATATAGATCATTTAAAATTTCATCAGATTCTGATTTTTCAAGACCTTCTATTTCTAAAGAATAAACTGGATTAATAAACAGTGATTTTTTTTTAGTTTCCGGATGTTCTCTTACTAAAGGATGTGTATAAGTTTTTTTAGCCTCTTTTGAGGGTCTTATTTTCATAGATCTATCTTTTTCTTTTTCTAAGGCATAAAATCCATCATCTGCATACGGTAAAGCAGCAGTATGAATCACTTTAAAATTTTCTATCTTAAATTTTAGATCATTTGACAACTCTTCATAGGCTAAAATTGTATTAGCAAAAAGTGTATCTCCTCCTTTTGGAGGTATAACTTTCGAATGTAATAAAGTTGCTGAAGGAGGATTCTTTTGAAAAGACCAATCAGAATGCCATGATCCCCCAAAATGAGAAGCCTTTTCATTAGCCTCCTTTTTAACTTCAATTATATTTGGATGATGCTCAATTGAATCTATAAAAGGATCATCGCCAAAATCTCCAAAAATTAAACTAAATTTCTCAAATTGCTCGTGACTCAATTCTTGGTTAGGAAAAACTAAGACCGAACATTCAAACCATACTGATCGAAGTTTATTAGCATCTGTTTTATTAATTTCTTTAGTTAAATCAATTCCAGAAACAATAGCCCCTAATCTTGAAGAAGAATTAATGAGATCAAATTTTAACATGATTATGCTTTCAAAAAATTAAAATACTCTGTACAAACATTATGTTAAAGTAAACGAACCAAAAAAAAACTCAATTCAATAATTAAATAGATTATATATTAGTAATTAGGAGATTATCATGGCTTTAGTACCCCATTTAGAAGGAAAATTAAAAATACCCGTAGTTGGAGCCCCTTTGTTTATCGTTTCTGGTCCTGAACTTGTTATAAGCCAATGTAAAGCTGGAGTTGTGGGATCGTTTCCAGCATTAAATGCTCGACCTCAAGAGGTCCTCGATGAATGGATCATTCGAATAAAAGAGGAATTAGATCAACATAATCAAGAAAATCCTGATCAGCCAGCTGCTCCATTTGCAGTTAATCAAATATGCCATGCCTCAAATGATCGGTTAATGCAAGATATGGATTCATGTGTACGACATGAAGTACCGGTCATTATAACCTCGCTTAGACCACCCCTAGAGATAGTAAAGGCCGCACATAGTTATGGGGGGGTAGTTTTTCATGATGTTATTAATGTAAAACATGCTCGTAAAGCTGCTGAACAAGGAGTAGACGGTTTAATACTTGTGTGTGCAGGAGCTGGTGGTCATGCTGGAACTCACTCTCCATTTGCTTTAGTTAGAGAAGTCAAAGAGTGGTTTGATGGAACAGTTTTATTGTCCGGTTCAATATCTGACGGACATTCAATTGCATCTGCTTTAGCTTTAGGTGCTGATTTAGCGTATATAGGTACAAGATTTATAGCGACCAAAGAAGCAAATGCTGATCAAAGATACAAAGACATGCTTATTGCCTCATCAGCATCAGATATTGTTTATTCATCATTGTTCACTGGTGTTCATGGCAACTACTTAAAACCTTCCATTTCTAATGCAGGTTTAGACCCTAATGATTTACCTAGCGCAGATAAATCAAAAATGAATTTTGGCTCTGGAGGAAATACAAAATCTAAAGCTTGGAAGGATATTTGGGGGTCAGGACAAGGTATAGGAAGTATTAAAGATAATCCTAGTGTTCAAGATTTAGTTAATGAACTAACAGAACAATTTGATAAAGCATATAGTGAGATGCAAGAGAAGAAAGTTGGATAAATTAGAACCAAACTAGACCCTTCTCAACTCTCGATAAATCTTTTCTTACCATCATTTCTATAAGCGAATTAAAATTTACTGAAGGCTCCCAACCAATTTCATTCTTTGCCAAACTAGCGTCTCCTAAAAGATGATCGGTTTCTGCAGGCCGGTTATAATCTTTATTGACTTTTACAAGTTCTTTACCTGTTTTTTTACATTTTCCAATCTCACTTCTATCATTTAAAACCCACTCAATATCAATATCTATTACCTTGAATGCCTTTTCAGCAAAATTTCTAACACTATTCGTTTCTCCTGTTGCAATAATATAATCTTTTGGATCTTTTTGTTGGAGCATTAACCACATAGCTTCAACATAATCTCCTGCAAAACCCCAATCTCTCTCTGCATTTAAATTACCAAGACTAATGTTTTCTTTTTTTCCTTTTGCAATTTGAGCCACTCCTAAGGAAATTTTTCTAGTAACAAATTCTATTCCTCTTAAAGGTGATTCATGATTAAAGAGAATTCCTGAACAGGCATGAATATTCCATGCTTCACGATAATTTACAGTCATCCAATGCCCATATAATTTTGAAACGCCATAAGGACTTCTTGGATAAAACGGAGTTTTTTCAGTTTGAGGGCTATCTTGAACCTTACCAAACATTTCTGATGTAGAGGCCTGATAAAATTTTGATTTTCCTCCCATTGTTCTTATAACTTCAAGAATTCTTGAGACTCCGATAGCATCAATTTCTGATGTGTAAATTGGTTGATCGAAAGATGTTTGTACAAAACTTTGTGCTGCTAGATTATAAATTTCATCAGGCTCTATTTCTTCAATCACTCTTTGTATATTTGTAATCTCAGATAAATCCATAGTTACAATATTAATTTTTTCTAAAATACCCAAGTCAGAAAGTCGACCAGTATTAATAGACGATGTTCTTCTAACAGCTCCATATACTTCATACCCTTTATCTAATAATAAATTAGATAAATAGGCGCCATCTTGACCAGTAATTCCTGTTATTAAAGCTCTCTTACCCATAATTTAAACATAAATAATTTTTCAATACTTTTAATAGTCTAATATGAACTTTACTGATAGTTTAATTTTAATTATTAGGAGGTTAATATGTCACAATTTGTTGCTAGACTACTAAGTCTTTTACCAGGATTGCTATTCTTATCAAGCGCATATAACTGGATAACTAATCCTTCAAAAGCATCAACGGAACTAGGAATGACTTATCTAGAAGGAATCGGAAGAAGCACACAGATTGGAGATTTTTCAGCTTTTTTTATAAGTGTTAGTTTATTCTGTATAATTGGAAGTATTTTTAAAAATACTTCGTTCCTTTTTTGCGCCGTAATCCTTTTATCTTCTGCAGCTATAATGAGAATCATAGCTTGGCAACTACACGGGGCCGATTTCGCATCTTTATTTATTGGGGTAGAAATTATCAGCTCTATAATGATCTTAATAAGCATCTCTTTAATGAATAAAAGCTCCAATCCCAAAGATGAAATTAGCGCCACAGAAGAGAATTCTTAAGAATTATTTTTACTAGATTTACTGTCGGTCTTAAAAATTATATCCCAAAAAGAAAATACTGAAGCAAAGTGGACATTGTGAAATTTATGATGCTTTGCATGGAATTCATTAATACCTGCAAAAGGTACATATCTGTATATAGAAGATTTTATTCCTGAATGGATATCAAGCTCATGGAGAACTCTAATAATTAAATAAATTATAATAGTTTCAAAAAAGACACCTCCAAGAATTATAAAAGCTATAAAAGGTCCTAACAATCCTATCATCCATTCTAACGGGTGCTCATATAAATAATCGGAGGGAAAAGGATTACTGGCCTTATGATGTATTTTATGAATCTTATTATATAAAAATTTATTCTTGTGTAACAACCTATGAAACCAATAGAAATAAAAGTCATCAATCAAAAGAATGCCTATAAGCTGAGGAAAAACATACCAATAACTATTTAAAGGAATAATAATCCAATCGCTTACTAGCACTATTCCAATAGGAAACAAAATACACATAATAGATAAATTTATAACTATCAGGGGAAGATGGGCTTTAAATTTAGGAAAACTATAATTGTGATTTTTTATATATTTAAAAGGAAATACATCTACCAGTATTAACCTTGAATAAATAATCCCCAATACATTCAAACCGAGGATCAAACCTCCAATAACAGAAGCCATATATATCGCTGAATTTAAATCTAAGCCCATGATTCTAAACATATTATAACATTATGCCTAAAATTTGCCGAACCAATAATATTTGATCAGATATTTGTAAGTAATTTAATGTATTAGATGTTAAGGTAAAAAAGAGAATTAAATAAGGATAATAAATTATGACAGCTTTAAACAGTGAACTTTTTCAATTAGCAATGTCCGAAAGAGCAAAACCATTGTTGGATCTAGTAAATAAGCACATTAAAGAAAATGTTGTGCCTATAAGTGAAGAATTTTTTGCTCTCCACAAGGAGAAAGAGGACAGATGGTCTTGGCATCCCCGTCAACTTGAACTTTTAGATGGAGCTAAAGATAAAGCGAAAGAAATAGGTTTATGGAACTTCTTCTTACCTGATTCTGATGGAATAATTGGTGATGGGTTAACAAACTTAGATTATACTTATATTGCTGCAGAATTAGGAAAATACCCACTTGCCTCAGAAACCTTAAATTGCAGTGCTCCTGATACAGGAAATATGGAAGTCTTACAAAGAGTTGGTACTGAAGAACAGAAAGAGCAATGGTTAAAGCCCCTATTAAATGGTGAAATACGATCAGCATATGCAATGACCGAGCCCAATCTAGCTTCTTCAGATGCAAAAAACATTAGTACAAGTGCTGTGTTAGAAGGTGATGAATGGGTTATTAATGGAGAAAAATTCTATATTTCATGTGCAGGAGATCCTCGTTGTAAAATCATGATTGTGATGGTTAAAACCAGTCCCGACGCCTCACCTGCAAAACAACAATCGCAAATTCTTGTACCCATAGATACTCCAGGAGTAGAAATAGTGGAAGCAATGGAAGTGTTTGGACACGATCATGCGCCTCAAGGTCATATGCATATAAAATTTAATAATGTGAGAGTACCTGAAAGCAATATCTTATTGGGAGAGGGAAGAGGATTTGAAATATCTCAAGTACGTCTTGGTCCAGGTCGTATCCATCATTGTATGAGAACTATAGGAAAAGCTGAGACTGCATTGGAGTTAATGGTAAAACGATCTGGTTCTCGTGAAGCTTTTGGAAAACCCATAGCAAAATTGGGTAAAAATCTAGAAATAATTGCTCGCGCTCGAATAGAAATCAATGCTATGCGTTTATCCGTATTACAGGCAGCAAAGGCCATGGATGTATTAGGAAATAAGGAAGCAAGAATTTATATTAGCGCTGTGAAGGCAATGGTCCCTGAAAAGGCTTGTTTAATTGTTGATCAAGCTATTCAAATGCATGGTGCCGCAGGTATATCACAATGGACTCCTTTAGCCGCTATGTATACTGATATGAGGCATTTAAGATTTGCTGATGGACCAGATGAAGTCCACCATATGGTTGTTGGAAGGGCTGAACTTCAGAAATATGATTTGTGGTAGAATTGGGAGATTACTCATTGTCACATAATAATAACTTAATAAATAATAATGATTTTTTTAATGATCTAAAGAAACAACCTAAATATGCATGGCCTACGATTTTATTATTTGTTGTATGTATTGGGTCAATTATAGGATCGACTTGTGCAGCAATTTATGGACAAATATCTTATATATCAGCTTGCTTCATAACAGGAACGATTGGATATTTTATGTTTTCACCCATGCATGATGCTATTCACTCTTCTGTCGGGAAAAAAATTGGAATCAACACTTTAGTTGGAAGAATTTCATTCTTTTATTACTCTACATTAGTAGCTTTCGAATTAATGCAATTCATGCATTTTCGCCATCATCGTAACGCAAATGGTCCTGAAGATGAGGCAGATCATATTATACAAAGTGGGCCAGCATGGTTTCGTCCAATTAAATGGGCTTTCTTAGATTACATATATGGTTGGAAGTATTTAGAATTGTATTGGAAAGATCGTCCAAAATCAGAAAAACAAAACATCATAATAATGTTTCTTTTAACATTAGTTATGTGGACCTTTTTAATCATCAATGGTTATTTAATAGAATTGCTTATGTTATGGATAATTCCTCAACGTATTTCTTTTTTCCTTATTGCATTTATTTTTGTTTACTTGCCTCATTTACCAAATGAAGTATCTGAGCAAGAAAATGTTTATAGATCAACTAGCAATCGTGTGGGTATGGAATGGTTGCTTTCACCGTTAATGGGCTATCAAAACTATCACCTTGTTCATCAC
>JAYZKD010000007.1:0-68551 GCA_036163815.1 Pseudomonadota bacterium
TGTTTTAATTGAGGCATCAGTAGCTCCAAGATCTTTTTTTATAGGTCGCAATATATCTCAAACTAATTTTGAAGCAGAAACAAATTGCAAAATTATAGGTATAAAAAATGATAAAAAATTCTTAAGAACATTGCCAAGATTTCAAAAAATGGAATCAGGAAACATCTTATTAATTAAAGGAGAAGAAAAAGATATAAGAAACTTAAGAGGTAAAAAGGAAATCTTCCCAATAGAATGGTCCGCTATATACTTACCTGCCAAGCAATACATTCTTAGATCAAGAGTAATTTTTGCTGTTACAGTCTTATCTGCAGCAACAGGAATCTTAAATATAACTGTTGCAGCATTATTAGGTGTAATCCTTATGCTCTTAACTAATGTTTTAACTATTCGAGATGCAGTATCAGCATTGGATACAAAAATATTTCTATTGGTAGCCTCATCAATAATGCTATCCACTGCTCTACAAGAAACAGGGGGTGCTATTTATATAGCTGATATACTAAAGGGCTTAATGTTAAATTTTAATCTAATAACCATACTATCATTGTTCTTTATCTTTATTGCCATAATTACCAACTTTTTGAGCAATAATGCAACTGCTGTGTTGTTTACTCCAATAGCTATTAACTTAGCAAATGACTTTAATGTCGAACCTGAATTATTTATTTATTGTTTAATCTTTGCAGCTAATTGTTCTTTTGCTACCCCAATTGGGTATAAAACGAATCTACTAGTAATGGGTCCGGGAAATTATCAGTTTAAAGATTATCTTAAATCAGGAATTCCACTAGTTTTAATAATGTGGTTAAGTTATACATTGATGATTAATTTTTTAGGCTATTGAAGTGAATAAACTTGAAAATATACAAAGAGAAGATTTTTATATTTCCGATTCTTCGAAATGCGCTTATTATCCTAACAAAGATGAAAAAAAGATATTTACCTTTATCAAAAACTTCGAAAATCAAGATTTCTATAATTATCTAATTTCCAAAGGATTTAGAAGAAGCCAAAATGTATTATATAATCAGATATGTGAAGGGTGTAATAAATGCATTCCCATTCGTATAAATATTACCAACTTTAATTATTCAAAAAATCATAAAAGACTAATAAGAAAGGGAAAAATCTTTAAAAGAAATATTTCAGAAAAAGTAACTTATGAGCAATTTAATTTGTTTAAGAAATATTTAGAATTTAAACATCCTGATAGTGAAATGAATAATATGATTTATCCTGACTATTATTCAATGATAAAGAATACCGGTATTGAAACCAAAATAATTGAATATAGAGTAAACGATAACTTAGTTGCATGTTGTATAACAGACTTCTTAGATAATGCCCTTTCTATGGTCTATTCATTTTATAGTTCTGAATTTTTAAAATATTCTCCTGGTAAATTCATGATTTTAGATCACATAAATTTAAACGAAACATTTGATAAAGAATTATTGTATTTAGGTTATTGGATTAATGGATGCAAAGAAATGGATTATAAGAAGAATTTTAATTCTTCTGAAGTATTAATAAATGATAATTGGATTAAGAATGGGTAAAAAAGAATTAAAGACCAAGACAAAAATTACTCGAAGAAAAGCTTTAATTGGAGGAGCATCATCGATTCTCCTAGCCGGGGCCTTGTCAAAACCAGCAATTTCCAAAGGTATAAGAAGATTAACCATGACACACACATGGCCAAAGAATTTTCCGGGATTAGGTACATCTCCTGAAAGAATAGCTAATCATATAAATAAAGCTACTGATGGTGAAATAGAAATTAAGGTTTATGCCGCTGGCGAACTTGTTCCCGCTTTTGAAGCTCTAGATGCTGCTTCAAGTGGTGTAGCAGATCTATACAATGGTGCAGAATATTATTTTCAAGGAAAAAATATTGGTTTTAACTTTTTTACTGCTGTTCCATTTGGAATGACGGCAAATGAATTAAACGCTTGGATTGACCATGGTGGTGGAAGAGAATTATGGAATAAGTTAAGTGCACAATTTAATGTAATATCTTTTCAATCCGCAAATACAGGCGTTCAGATGGGTGGATGGTTTAATAAAGAAATACTTAGTATTGATGACCTCAAAGGCTTAAAAATAAGAATGCCTGGATTAGGTGGTGAAGTGCTTAGAAGGATTGGTTCAGCTGCAGTAGCAATTCCGGGTGGAGAAATTTATCCCGCACTTCAATCAGGGGCTATAGACGCCACAGAATGGGTGGGTCCATGGAATGACTTAGCTTTTGCATTTTATCAAGTTGCTAAATTCTACTATTGGCCCGGTTTTCATGAGCCTGGCGCAGGTCTTGCTACAGGGGTAAATCTTGATACTTGGAATTCTTTAACTTCAACTCAAAGAGAAATTTTTCAAAAAGTTTTTTCTCATGAAAATACCTATACTCTTGCTGAATTTAATTATCACAACTCTATAGCTCTCAATACTTTAATAAATAGACATAATGTTGTAATGAAAACATTTTCTAAAGAAATAATGCAAGAGTTAAAGCAAAGATCCAGTGAAGTACTTGAAGATGTTGCAACAAGAGAATCAATTTCAAAAGAAATTTACCTTTCATTTAAAGATAATCTCAAAAGATTAAGAGGATGGTCTAAACATTCTGAATTAGCATATATGTCAGCAAGAGAAGATATTTAATGAATTTCTTAAAGTCTATCAATGAATATGTAGGTAGTTATATATCTTGGTTAATAATAATAATGGTTGTAGTTCAAATAATTATTGTTCTCTCTAGATATATTTTCGGTTTAGGATTTATAAAGCTCCAAGAATTAATGATTTATATGCATGGATCATTATTTACGATAAGCGCTGGATATACATTGTTGTATGATGAGCATGTTAGAGTAGACTCATTTTATAGAGAGGCTACAGATAAATTTAAGAATTTAGTTAATATCTTTGGAACAATATTTCTTCTTTTCCCTTTTGTTTTGGTAACATTTTTAATGAGCTTCCCATATGTAAGAAGGTCATGGAAAATTCTAGAAGGCTCTCCAGAAACAAGTGGTTTAAATGCAACTTATTTATTTAAAACTGCACTAATAATATTTCCTTTTCTTATATTTCTTCAGGCTATAGTTATTTTTGTAAATTCTATTAAAAATCTAAGAACGAAAAATGATTGAATATCTCGATCTTTTAATGTTTGCAGTAGCAATCTTGATCCTTATACTTGGATTTCCTGTAGCATTTTCACTTGCTGGCGTCGCAATAGCTTTTGCTCTAATTGGCGATCAACTAGATGTATTCCCTATTCAATTTTTAAAAGCCATTCCACAAAGAATTTTTGGAACAATGACAAATGAAGTTTTAATGGCAGTTCCTTTATTCATATTTATGGGAACAATATTAGAAAAATCAAAGGTTGCTGAAGATTTGCTTGAGAATATGAGTAAATTACTAAAGGGTATTCGTGGCGGATTAGGGATATCAGTTACTATAGTTGGCGCACTACTTGCTGCATCAACAGGAATAGTTGGCGCTACAGTGGTCACAATGGGGCTTTTATCCTTACCTACAATGTTAAAAAATGGATATAACCCGAAATTAGCTTCAGGTGTTATTACTGCCGCCGGTACATTAGGTCAAATAATTCCTCCTTCAATTGTTCTAATTTTACTTGGGGATGTAATTTCTAATGCTTACCAGAAATCTCAATTAAATATGGGTATCTTTTCTCCAGATACGGTATCAGTTGGAGATTTATTCGCTGGATCTTTATTCCCAGGATTATTGTTAGTAACATTTTATATTTTGTATCAATTTATAAAAGCCATTATTGATCCAAATTCAACACCTAAAAAATCATTAGAAAGTGAAGATATTAATTATAAAAACCTTTTCAAAGTTCTATTTCCCCCTCTTTTTTTAATAATTGCTGTCTTAGGTTCTATTTTGTCAGGTTTTGCTACTCCTACGGAAGCAGCATCTGTTGGTGCTATTGGGGCAATCTTATTGGCTGCAAGTCGACTAACTAAGGAAAAATTTGTAACAAAAATATCTGCAGGATCATTTATAATTCTTCTTTTTTTAAATTCTCTATTTGATTTGCGGTTAAACAGATCAGAATTAGAATTATTTGATATTATTCCAGTTATTTTAGCCTCAATAACATTTATTATTTTCTTAATTTCAACCCTTTTATGCATATATAAGCTTTACTTAAGTGCTGTTTTAATCGATTCAGCAAAATCATCAACGAAAATAACATCTATGGTTTTCATAATTCTAATTGGGGCAACTTTTTTTAGTCTTGTTTTTAGAGGCTTGGGTGGCGATGAAACAATTGAAAATTTCTTAACAAATTTACCTGGTGGTATATTTAGTGCAATATTGATTGTAATGATAGCAATGTTTCTATTAGGATTCTTCTTAGACTTTATAGAAATCACATTTGTAGTTGTACCAATTGTTGCTCCAATAATCCTACAAATGGGGGTTGATCCTGTTTGGTTGGGGGTGATGATGGCTATAAATTTACAAACTAGTTTTTTAACCCCTCCTTTTGGATTTGCCCTCTTTTATTTACGAGGAGTTGCTCCTAATTCTGTTAAAACATCTGATATTTATAAGGGCGTTATCCCTTTTATTTTTATACAAATATTGATGTTATTGCTCCTGTCATTGTTTCCTTCTATAGCAACTTGGCTTCCTAATTATATATTTAGTTAAAAATTTCTTGGGAATCCTTTAGGAACTTTTTTTCCGGCTTGACCTCTTTTCCCTTTCCAGTTTTCAATTTCCTCAAAAAATCTATTTCTTCCATTTAAATCAACAATATTTAGACCTTCCCCAATATTAAAGCTGATGATTTTTTTTAGATAGCCTTCTTTATATCTTTGTAATTTAACGCCCTTGCCTTTTGCCATCTTTGGAATCTCTTCTAATGAGAAAATAAGCATTTTCTTATTTTCACCAATAACAACTATATGATTTCCTTTTAAATTATCAGAACTCACTGCTTTATCGCCTTCTGATAAATTTAGTATTTGTTTTCCTGATTTTCTATTTGATAATGCATCTTTCTGAGAAACGGCAAAACCGTTACCATATTTAGACCCTAAAATAATATAATCCTCTTCTTTATATGAATGAATTGATATAATTTCCTCACCATCCTCTAAATCAATTAATAGCTTTAAAGGATCGCCGAAGCCCCTTCCGGACGGTAGTTGATCTGGATTAATTGTATAAAACTTTCCGTTAGATGCAAAAAATAACAATTTACTGTTACTATTAGTTTCAAGAAACAGAAGTAACCCATCATCATCTTTGAATTTAATTTCATTAAGATCATGATCTATACCTTTTAAAGTCTTTATCCATCCATGTTGAGATAAAACTACGGTTATAGGTTCTGCTGGGGAAGAAAACTCATAATCGATATCTTTAATCACTAATTCATTATTTATAGAAGTTCGTCTTTTGCCTATTTCAGTTTTCTTAGAATAACTTTTTTTTATTTCCTTAATTTCTTTTGAGATTTCTTTCCATTGGAGTTCATCAGATTTAACAAGCTTTCCTAATATTAAGTTTTCTTTTTTTAATAAATCATGTTCCTCTTTAATTTTAATTTCTTCTAATTTTCTTAAAGATCTTAATCGCATATTTAAAATTGAATTTGCTTGATAATCGGAAAGCTTAAATTTTTTAATTAATTTTTCTTTAGGGTTATCATCTTGTCTTATGATTTTAATAACCTGGTCAATATTTAGAAAAACAATTAAATAGCCACTTAATATTTCTAACCTATCCTTTATTTCTCTCAATCTATGGTTGGTACGCCTAACTAAAACATCTCTTCTATGATCTAGCCATGAAAGAAGCATATCACGGATATTATGCACTCTGGGAATATTATTATTTAAGGCATTTAAATTAACTGAAAATCGTGATTCTAATTCCGATAAATTAAAAAGAACCTCCATAAGATGGTCTGGATCTACATCCCTATTTCTAGGAATTAAAACTAGCCTAATATTTTCAGAGGATTCATCTCGAATATCATCAAGAATAGGGATTTTTTTATCTAAAATTAACTGTGCAATTTTTTCGATTAATTTACCTTTATTAACTTGATAGGGAATCTCACTAATTATAATTTTCCAAACACCTCTTTTTTCCTTCTCTATAGTCCATTTAGACCTTACCCTAATACTCCCTTTACCAGATTTATATATTTCTAACATTGTTTGCTGAGATTCGACTATTTCTCCACCAGTAGGAAAATCAGGACCGGGAATAAATTCAATTAGCTTATCAAAATGCGAATTTCTATGTTTAATTAAATGAAGAGATGCATTACATAATTCTTCAACATTATGAGGAGGAATTGAGGTTGCCATGCCAACAGCTATGCCCGAAGAACCATTTGCCAATAAATTAGGAAAATTTGATGGTAAAACTACAGGTTCCTTATCAACTTCATCATAAGTTAATCTAAAATCAACACAATCCTCATCAATTCCAGATAATAATAACTCAGAAATTTCTGTGAGTTTCGACTCCGTGTACCTCATAGCTGCCGCATTATCACCATCAATATTACCAAAATTACCCTGTCCATCGATTAGAGGCCACCTAACCGAAAAATCTTGAGCTAAACGTACTAAGGTGTCATAAATTGCCTGATCCCCATGAGGATGGAATCTTCCCATCACCTCGCCAACAATTCGAGCGGATTTTTTAAAAGAAGAATTTGGCGATAAGTTTAATTGTCTCATTGCGTAAAGAAGTCTTCTATGAACTGGTTTCAATCCATCTCTAACATCTGGAAGAGCTCTATCCATAATTGTAGTAAGAGCATATGCTAGATACCTCTCTTCAAGAGCATCTATAATTTCTATATCTTTATATTGATCAATTAAATTCATTTTTAATTCACAGGAATTTATACATAGATTCCTATTTTTTTAAAAAATCTATTATTTTTTTTCTTGAAGACGGAAGGTTTTTGTTTAAATCAGAATAAATCCATTTACTTAAAAAATAACCTGTCAATCTTAAACCATCTATTAACTCTATCTTTTCTAAATTTTTATATTCAGAATTCAAAAGAAATGAAGGTAGTTTTAAAAGTTTTTCTGACCACTCTTTACCTATCTCTAAACCCACAGCCTTTCCAGATTTTGGAGATACCCATTTTAAAGTATCTTTAGATCCACTTACAACACATTCACTTAAATCAATTCCATAACCCATTGAATCAAGATAATTAAGCTCAAATTTAATTATCTGCTCTATCCAATTATTATCTTCAGTAAAATTTTCTAATAAAGTATCAAATTGAGTATAAATTTCATTACATGGTTCTCTTTCAGGCAATAAATCAAGATGAGAACAAATCAAATTCACACCAGAAAGATATAATTGATTGCTCATAATAATATTAGCTCTTGATAAATTAAGCTCAGTATTAAAATAACCTAAATGCTCAGAAAGTCTTGCACGCCAAGAAATATTTAATTTATTTCCAGTTAAATTGACTCCTTGACCGCCTAGGTTTTTTTTTATTCTCACTAACCCAGAATAAATTCCATTTTTCTCAGTTATAACCTTCATGATTATTGAATTGTCATTAAATTTTCTAGTATTAATTACTATGCCGGTATCTTGCCACTGCATTATTAACCTTTTTGATTAATCTCTAAACCAATTCTATTATAATTGTCAGGATCTTTATCCCAATTTTTGTCAACCTTAACTTCAATTCGAAGAAAAATTTTCTTCCCAAATACTTTCTCCATTTCGATTCTTGAAGCGATACCAATTTCTTTAACCATAGATCCGTCCTTACCTAGAATAATACCTTTATGATTTTTCTTTTTTACATAAATTGTTTGTCCAATTTTGAGAATTTTTTTATTTTCTGACCAATTTTCAGTTTTAACAATACAGTTATATGGAACCTCCTCGTGAACTAAATTGAATATTTTTTCACGAGTAATTTCTTCACATACAATTGCACTTTGTAAATCGGTATAATAATCTTCTGGGTAAAGCCATCCTTTGGATATAGCTAACTCGTTTGTATAATCTAAAATATCTTGAATTCCTTCGCCAATTTTAGCTGAAATCATAAATGTCTTTTTAAATTCATAATAAGAATTAACTTCTTTTGATTTAACCAGTAATTTTTTTTTGTCAATTAAATCAATTTTATTAATTACTAAAAAAGAATCTTTATTAAAATTTTTAAAATATTTTAAAACCTTAATTTCAAAATTTTTTAACTTCCTGGAACCATCAATAACAAAATAAACCAAATCTGCATTAGAAAGATTAAAAAAGGCATTCTCTACCATCGCCTTCTCAAATCTTGTTTTCGCTTCAAAAAGCCCCGGAGTATCTATAAAAATAATCTGAACATTTTTATTATTTAATATTCCTCTAAGGCCCATCCTAGTAGTTTGTACTTTACGACTTACTATTGAAACTTTCTCTCCTAATGTACTGTTTAAAAATGTAGATTTACCAGAATTACTAGGCCCTACTATACTCACAACTATATTTGATTTTATTTTGCTAGCCAATTTGAAACTCTTTCAAGAATCTTTCTGCAGCATCCATTTCTGCATCCTTAATTGAACTGCCTTCTCCATTAGTCTTACCTAAATTACTAACTATAACCTCAACAATAAAATTAGGATTATGATCTTCCCCCTCTTTGGATATAAGTTTATATTCAGCTTCAGACTTTTTATTAGCGTGCAACAGTTCTTGTAAAATATTTTTTGGACTTATATCTGCTTTTAAAATTTTCTGATCAACTAAAAATTCCTTCCATAAGTTTAAAATAATTTTTCTTACACTTTGGTAATCGCTATCTAAAAATATTGCACCTAACATTGCTTCAATTGAGTTTGCTAATATAGAATCACTCAAAGTTTCTTTTTTTTTCTTTTCTGA
Organism: Pseudomonadota bacterium; assembly: GCA_036163815.1. GTDB lineage: Bacteria > Pseudomonadota > Alphaproteobacteria > MED-G09 > MED-G09 > AG-430-B22. The sequence goes on from JAYZKD010000007.1 coordinate 8,938, forward strand.
ATTTCCTAATTTAAGGAAATTTAGAATCTTAATATTCTTTGCTACTTCCGTACATTTCTTATTTTGAACAAGATATCTATATTTATTTGTAAGAAAACCTTCTCTTTCTTTATTAAAATTATTAAATAAATACTCTGAAATAACTAAGCCAAGAACTCTATCGCCTAAGAACTCTAATCTTTCTTGATTGATGTTACTTTTATCATTGTAACTTGAATGAGTTAAAGCTTCTTCTAATAACTCGACATTGGTGAATGTGTAACCAATTTTTTTTTGCAATTTATTAAGATTATAGCTTTTTTTATTCATCATTAATAAATTCTTCTAAAAACTCTATCCCATTTAATATCGGAATTACAATTTGTCTTTCCCATTTTTTTCCAGTGCCATGAAAAAAATTTAATTTCAGCTTTACCTACTAAATTCTTATGTGGAACAAAACCTACTTTTTTAAGAAACCTACTATCTTGCGAGTTATCTCTATTATCGCCCATCATAAAATAGTGGTTCTCTGGAACTCTGTATATTTGCGTATTATCTTGAGGGAGGTCATATGTATCAAGAACTTCATAAGATTTTCCACTTGGTAATTTTTCTAAGTAAATTTTTGATTCTTGATTCATACAACCAATAGAGGGGTCGCTATTATTGATAAACTTATTATTAATATTATTTCCTATAAATTTATATTCTAATATTTTTCCATTAAGAAAAACCTTTCCATCTATAATTTGCACTGTGTCACCCGGTAAACCTATTACTCGTTTAACATAATCTGTCTTATTATCAGTAGGTAGTTTAAAAATCACAACATCGCCTCTTTTAGGATTAGAAGAAAATATACGTTTAGGAATTAATGGCACACTAAATGGGAGTGAATATTTTGAATACCCATATTTCCATTTAGAGGCAAAGATATAATCCCCTACACTAAGAGTGTTAATCATTGATCCTGTCGGAATATTATAACTAGAAAAAATAAACGATCTAAACACAAGAGCTAATAATACAATCCAAATTATTGATACAGCGAAATTCTCCTTCTTTTGTTTTTTTTCCATGTTAAATCCTAGTCATTCTCATTGATAGCTTCAATTATAATAAATGCTTGAGCCCAAGGAAAATCATCTGTTATTGTTATATTTATCTTTGCTTTGTGTTTTGGTGGCAATAATTTTTTTAACCTTTTTTTAGCGCCACCAGTCAAATTTATTGATGGCTTTCCATATTTGTTATTTACAACACCTATATCTTTTAAATAAACACCATTGCTCAATCCGGTACCTAAAGCCTTTGTTACTGCTTCTTTTGCTGCAAATCTTTTTGCATAAGATGCCGCTCTTTTAAATCTTTTTTCTGACTTCAGAATTTCAACTTCAGTAAACACTCTATTAATAAATCTATTACCAAATCTGGATAATGTTTTTTCTATTCTTTCAATATTAATTAGATCGTTTCCTATGCCAATTATCAATTACTTCTCCAATTAAAGTTTTCTTTCACAAATTTGTTTCATTTTTTTAACTGTATTTTCTAATCCATCAAATATTGATTGTGCGACTAGAAAAAAACCAATATTTACTTCCTGAATACATTTAATTTCTGTAATTTTTTTGGTTGTTTCATAATCAAGCCCATGTCCCAGATGAACCTCAATACCTGAATTATGAGCATAATTGCACAATTCCTCTAATCTCTTAAATTCTAGATCAGACTTACCCTTATCCCCATAAAAGAGTTTACAAAAATTTCCTACATGTAGCTCTATACAATCAACCCCACAAGCTATGGCAGATTCAATTTGTCCTTTATCGGGATTAATAAAAAAAGAAGTTCTTATACCTTTTTTTTGGAGTGAATAGTTAATTTCCTTTAGATAATTTGAATTCTTGATAACATCTAAACCACCTTCAGTCGTTAACTCTTCTCTTCTTTCAGGAACTATACAGCATGAAAAAGGATTAGAATTTATTGCAATATTAAGCATTTCTTGATTTGCAGCCATTTCAAGATTTAATTTTCCAGGATAATTCACTGTAATATCTTTAATATCTTGATCTTTAATGTGCCTTCTATCTTCTCTTAAATGCGCAGTTATAGAATCTGCTCCTGCGTTAAGAACAATTTCACATGCTTTTATAGGATCAGGATATTCTTCACCTCTAGCATTTCTTAAAGTAGCTATATGATCAATATTAACACCTAATTTAATTTCAATATTATCTATCATTTAATAACTTTCTTTACTTTTAATTTTCTCTTTCTGTACAAAATAACTAATTTTTTTAAAAGAAAATACGATAAAAAAGATGAAATTAACCCAAGAACAGTACTTCCAATAACAAATGACCATAAGAAAGGCTTTATTAAAAGAAAAAAATCCCACGAATAAAATGAGAAGTTTTCAAATAAATCTTTATTAAGATTATCGACTGAGAAGAATATATTTCCAACTAAAATCGATGAAATCCACATAAACGGATAAGTAATTGGTGTACCTATAAAGGTTCCAGCAACTGAAGAAAGATAGTTAGCATTTACTAACCATGAAAAAAATATTGCTATTACAATATGAAGCCCTATTAAAGGTGTAAAAGCCGAGAAAACACCAATAGCAAAACCTAATGATATTGAATGCGGAGTATCTGAGATTTTAATTAATTTTGAGAAGTTAATATTTTTAAATTTATAATATTTCATAAATTATAAATTTCTACTTCCTGGCTTTTCAGCTGGGATTGATTTTAGATCATCGGGAATCTCATTAGATTTATATGTTGGTATATTTAAAGTTACTAAACTCAATAATTCTATTCCTAGATCAACATTACCCCCTGATCTATCAATTATACATGCCTCTCCTATTACATTTCCGCCTAATCTCTTAACAACATTTATTGCTTCTTTAGAAGATAATCCTGTAGTAACTACATCCTCAATCATTAAACAATTTGACCCAGATTTAACTGAAAAACCTCTCCTTAAATCAAATTTGCCATCAACTCTTTCAAGAAATAAAAATGGAAGATCTAAAAACATTGCAATCTCATGTCCAACAATTAAACCGCCCATAGCCGGTGCTATCACAAAATCAATATGTTCATTGAAGCGATTTTTTATCTTTTCCCCTAATGCAAGAGTAAGTTTTTTAGCAAGTTTAGGTTTTGAAAGAGCTAAAGCGCACTGTAAATATTTAGTTGAATGGAGACCAGAAGATAAAACAAAATGCCCTTCTAGTAGAGCACCACATCTTTTAAATTCTTCAATAACCTCTTTTTCTTCCATGTTAATGAATTACCCTTTTAACTGAACTAATTTCCGGAAGTCCATTTAAGCTTTTAATAATATTTTCTATATGTTTTTTATCATCTACATCAATATCTATTCTTAAATTATAAAAATCAGTATCTTTTTCTGTTAAAATTAAGTTAGAAATATTACCCCCATAATCAGCTATTGCAGCGCTAATAACCCCTAATGAACCAACTTCATTAATTATGCTTAACATTATTCGTGCAGTAAAAGTAACATCTATTTCTTTTTTCCAATTCAATCTTAGCCATCTTTCAGGATTATTTTCATAATCATGTAATTTTTCATCCATAGCATGATAAATAGTTATTCCTTTTCCTGGTATAGTAATCCCAATAATATTATCTCCTGGAACTAAAAAAGAATTCTTTTGAAACCTTACGGTCATATCAGGTAATAAACCCGATATAGGCAATGATAAGTTCTTTCCATAAAATCTTTTTCTTTTTGTCTTTCTTTTTGTATTTGGATAAACATGGTCATAAACTTCTGAACCTGAAGATTTCCCAGATCCAACAAATTGATATAACTCAACTAAGGATTTAACATTCAGTGGTCCAAATGATCTCTCCAAAACATCCCTAGTTGGTTTTTTTCTATGTGATGAAAATACACTTTTAATGATTTCTTTCCCTAATAATCTTTGATTCTTTATTTTATTCTCTTTTATAGCTTTCCTAATAGAAGATTTTGATCTTCCGGTTGTAACTAGATCTTCATATGATTCAAGTGGAACAGGTGTTTTAGATTTGATGATTTCTACTTCATCACCATTATTAAGCTTTGTTCTTCTTGGTTTTATTTCACCATTTATTTTAACGCCTGAACAAAAAAGGCCTAAATCGGTATGTAAAGCGAAAGCAAAATCTAATGCTGTAGAATCTTTAGGTAAAGCAATAAGCCTGCCTTTGGGAGTAAAGCAATATACCTGATCATGAGAAAGCTCTAATCTAGTATTCTCAAGAAACTCATCTGTAGCACCATCTCTTTGTAAAATATCAATTAAATCAGCCATCCACGAGATAGAATTTAAATCCTTCTCATTAATAGATTTTTTATCTTTATAGGCCCAATGAGCCGCAACTCCTCTCTCATTGATCTCATGCATTTCTTTAGTTCTAATTTGGATTTCTACCCTATGGTTACTAGGTCCAACTAAAGTTGTATGAATTGACTGGTAGCCATTCTTTTTGGGAGTAGATATATAGTCTTTAAATAAACCTGGAACAGCTTGCCAATTTTGATGTAAAACACCTAAAACAGAATAACAATCAAATAATTCATCCACATAAATCCTAAAACCAAATAAATCAGACAACTGCTCTAAAGACTTATTTTTGTTTTCAAGCTTCTTCCAAACAGAATAAATTGATTTTTCTCTACCAGAAACGAGAGCTTTTACATTATTTAATTCAAGTATTTTAGAAATCTTATCGGTAATTTCTTTTACAATTCTATTGTTTTTCTTTTTTGATACTTTAATTCTCTCAAAAAGAATTGAACGAATTTCTGGTTCAGTTTCAGAAAAAGCTAGATCTTCTAATTCCTCACGAATTTCATGCATACCTATTCTTGCTGCTAAAGGCGCATAAATTTCTAATGTTTCCGTTGCAATTCTTTTTCTTCTATTTTTATTCTTTAAATACTTTAGAGTTCTCATATTATGCAATCGGTCAGCAAGTTTAATGAGCAAGACCCTTATATCAGAAGAACTGGCAAGAATTAACTTTCTAAAATCTTCCGCTGCTTTTGATTGGTCAGGTTTACTTTCAAGTTTATTTAATTTGGTTACGCCATCAACGAGCTTCGCAATTTCTTTGCCAAAATTATCTTTGATATCTTTTATAGTTGCTTTTGTGTCTTCAATTGTATCATGCAAAAGAGCACATACAACAGATGAGGTATCTAAGTTTAATTCAGCTAGTATATTAGCTACTTCAATAGGATGAGAAAAATAAGGATCTCCAGATTCTCTTAGTTGTTCTCCATGCATTAACATTCCGAATTGGAATGCTTTTTTTATTGTCCTGGTATCAACCTTTGGATTATATGAGGTTATGCGATCGACCAAATCGTTTTCACGCATCAAATTTTCCTATATTAAAATGAACGCCTTGTATTTTTTTTATCATTAAGATTATCTTCAATAGCCTTTAACAATTCTTCTTCAGTCATTTGTTTCTGTTCAGGTTCTTCAGATTCTTGTTCAGAATTATCATTATCTTTAACATTTGTAGCCAATGAATCTTTTTCTTGAGGTATTAAAGGAATATAATCTTCATCTGCCTCATCAATATCAATTTGTGTTTGAAGACTTTCAATTAAATCTTCTTCTAAATCAGCAGGTTTTAACTTATTTTCAGCAATCTCTCTTAAAGCAACAACGGGATTCTTATCATTCTCTCTTTCTACCTGTAATTCAGCCCCTTCAGTCATTTCCCTTGACCTAAAAGCAGAATAAAGAACAAGATCGAATCTACTTTCTACTTTATCTACACAATCTTCTACTGTAACTCTTGCCATAATTTTATCCCTAAAAAACCCTATTAATCATTAAAGAACTCTAAATTCAAGTATTTAGTAAATATTATTTAATATAATTATTCCTATTAAACTAATATAAATTATTTATGCCAAATTTAATAGAACCAAAAAAAAATTGCTCTAAGTGTAATCGATTATTTGAATTTCGGAAAAATAACAAAATTAATTATCCTAAATGGTTTAATGGTCCGGTTCCTAATTTTGGTAATACAACTTCAGAAATAATGGTTGTTGGTCTTGCCCCAGGTTTAAAGGGAGCAAATAAGACAGGGAGACCTTTTACTGGAGATTTTGCAGGTGATTTGCTTTATGAAACATTAGAAAAATTTGGCTTATCAAATGGAAAATATAAGGCAAATAAAAATGATGGATTAAAATTAAATAACTGTACTATTACAAATTCAGTACGATGTGTACCTCCAAAAAACAAACCTTCCACAGAAGAAATAAATAATTGTAAATCATTTTTATTAAATACTATTATTAGTCATAAAAATTTAAAGGTAATTATTGCTCTTGGGCATATTGCGCACAGAAGCATTATTTCATTGCACAATCTTAGACAAAATAATTTTCATTTCTCACATGGTAAAGAGCATTTTCTTGGAAACTATACATTAATTGATAGCTATCACTGCTCTAAATATAATACTAATACAGGTAGGTTAACCACCAAGATGTTTGATGATATTTTTATAAAAGCAAAAAAATTAATATAAAAATTATTTATTCTTTAATAAGCGTGATTTTTGTCTTTCCCAGTCTCTTGTCTTCTTAACTTCTCTTTTGTCATGCATTTTTCTTCCTTTGCCCAACCCTATTTCAATTTTTGCTAATCCTTTTTTATTGAAATACATCTTTGTTGGTACAATTGACATACCTTTTTTCTGTGTTGATGCAAAAAGCTTATTAATTTCTTTTTTGTTTAATAATAACTTTCTTTTTCTTTTAGGATTATAATTAATTGAATTAGAATTTTGATATCTTGGAATATTAGAATTAATCAGAAATATTTCCCCCTCTTCTGCACTTGCGTAAGATTCTTTAATATTTATTTTGTTTTGCCTTATGCTTTTAATCTCTGAACCAGTTAATACTATTCCTGCTTCAAAAAGATCATCTATTTCGTATAAAAAAGTTGCCTTTCTATTATCTGCAATAATAGTTTTTCCAGTTAGAGATTTCTTCCTTCCTCCTGATTTAGAAGACATTAGATTAGCTCAATATCATTAATTAATTTATCTAATAATTCTCTTGTTTCACTTCTAATTTGAACAAGAGGCAACCTTAATTCGTAATCAATTAGTTTCATTCTGCTTAAAATATATTTTACTGGTGAAGGGCTTGTTTCAATAAATAGAGCTTTATGAAAAGGCATTAAGATATCATTTAATTTCTTTGCACCTTCAAAATCTCCTTCTGAAAAAGATTGGTGCATTTCCGAACAAATCTTTGGAAATATATTTGCCGTTACAGAAATACATCCATGTCCACCACTTTTCATATATTCATAGATCGTTTCATCTTCCCCAGATAATTGAAGAAAGTCATTAGCGCAGAGATCATTATGTTTTTTAACCCTAGAAATTTCGCTTGTCGCATCTTTCACCCCAATAATTGAATCTAGTTTGGAGATATTTGCCATTAAATCAGGTTGAATATCTATGACTGATCTAGAGGGAATATTGTAAACTATAATCGGTATTTCCGATGAAGCATTATCTAAAGCTTGATAATGAGCAAAAATACCTTCAGGTGTTGGTTTATTGTAATATGGTGTAACTACTAGAGCAGCGTCTGCTCCAACCTTTTCCGCATGCTTTAAAAGATTGATTGCCTCTCTTGTCGAATTAGATCCTGTTCCTGCAATTACCGGAATTCTTTTGTTGCATTGATCTATTACTATTTCTACAACCTTCTCATGTTCGGGATGATCTAAAGTTGGGCTTTCACCGGTTGTACCAACAGGTACAATACCATTTGTACCTTCTGAAATATGCCATTCAACAAGTTTTCTTAATGCTTCTTCGTCTATTTCATCATCTTTAAAAGGTGTTACTAAAGCTACGATTGATCCTTTAAACATAGATACCTACCAAAATTAATTACTATTTCTATATAAAGAATATTACCTATATTCTCCAATGATAACATCATATTTATTTTTAACTGAATAAATATACCTCTTCATGGCTTCTTTTTTTAAACTATTATTATAACCTTTAATTACAGATTGTTTAACTTCCTCAAATGGTAAGATCTCTTCTGGAAAAACCTCCAAGATATATATTAAATGATCTCCATATGTAGATTCAAAAGGGCCAGACCATTTTTTATTTGCTAGAGAAATAAAATTATCTGAGAAGCCTTTACCAAAATCTGAATCTATTTCTAAAAAATTTCTTTCTACAAAACTATTACCAAGAATAAAAGGGTCTCCTTGTGGAAACTCAATATCGCTCATCAAATCCTTTAATATCATATTAATTCTTTCATTATTATCTTCTGATTTAGATAAAAAAATATGTCGAAAAGAATATCTTTTGTTCTTTTTATAAATATCTAAATTATCTTGATAAAATTTTTTCAAATCCGCTTCATTAAAATTTTCTATAAATTCTCCTTCTTTAAAAAATTCAAGTTTTTGAATTAATCTTCTTTTAATTATTTTATCATTTTTGTCTAAGCCTAGTTTTAAGGACTCCTGATACAGGATTTCCTCTTCGATTAAACTGTCAACAATCATTTCTATTTCATTTGCATTTGGAGGTCTTCCCGTCTGATTTTCCCAAATATTTAAAAGATTAAGAACTTCTGAATCAGATATATAAATTGTTTCCTTCTGAGATAGATTTACACCCATAAAGAGAACAATACATCCTAGAAAAACACCAATAAATATCAGATATCTTTTTCTCACTTTACTTAGATGGAATATACCAAATAGGAGAAGACCAAGCTCTTTCTTGGATAGTTGGTTTTAATTCTGGTCTTGGATTCGATCCAGCTCGAATAGCATCCCATGTTGACCATCTACAAGTAGGATTTTCTAAAACTCTTACATAATAAAAAGCCTTTACCTCAGGATCGAATTCCGGATCAGACCATGAAATTTTTAACTCTTCACTGCCCACATTATCAGTAATAGAACAATCACTTATATTAACTTTAGCACCATTATCCGGGCATCTATTTGTTATCGGATCAACCTGTAAACTATCAGAACAAATAACATCATAAACTTTCTCTGAAGGTTCTGATGACCATTTGTCAACCCACCCTTTTATGATTTGTACTCTTTGAAGATTTGCCCCATTACTAGCTTTTTTCACCCAGACAATAAAATTAGGTACATCATTATTTGAATTAATAAGATTACCTCCCATCGGGACTCCCTTATCGTATAATTCACTAATAAGAGAAGAAGAATTTATGTCTATTTCACTTAAGTTAAAACCACCAAAAAATCTTAGAAGAATTCTATTTCCGGTTGTTGCATAAGTTTCTTTTCTTTTAAAGGCAGAAAAGATTGACTCTCTTGTATTTTCTTCAGCCCATACAGCTGCTATCCCAGAAGCACTCCATTGACTAAACCCTGTTTCAAGATATTTCTCTCCTTGTTCTTCCGAATACCTAAAAACCCTTTGATCTTCCGGTACATTTATAAAAATATCTAATTGCTCCTTAGAAAGACCTACTGAACCTCGTCCTTGTGGAATTCCATCTAAAATCCCTACCTTTGAGAAATAATTACTTTCATCAAATGAAGAAGCTGCCGTATGGGTATCGCTAGAACCAATTAAGCCAAAAGTATAGGGATTTCCTCTATCTAATTGTTCAAGTGCTAAACCTTTTAAGAGTGCATCTCTTACATAACCTCCATCTGGTCTACTGTATGTTGGGGGTACACTACCTACTCTTGAGTTCATTATTTCAAAATCTGCCCATTCATCATTTGGTGATAAAATGGGGTGCGTATCAGAAGTTCCTTTAACTTGGGTAACTTCAACAATAGGTTCATTTCTCATTCTCTGAGAAGAATACCTCTCATCTATAGCCTCACCGTTTGATTTGTGCATCTCAAACATGCGACCATTAGAACCATTACTGTTGTGAGGTATTGCAAGTGAATCTATTCCCTTTTCTCTCCATTTATCCATAGTATTCCATAAATCCTCAGGATTTAGAGAATCTATTCTTGAATATGGTCTAACAGGAGCTTTCGAAGATCTAAAAATCACATTTCTATGAAGGTTTTCATTATCTATGTCAGTTGAGGCGGTATATTCATATGCTATAAAAGTAGTAAATTTACCAGGATCATTGTGTTCTTCCGCTGCTCTTGCAACATCAGACCAAGCTGATTTATGCGTCTCATAATCAAATGCGTCTACAGCTAAAGAGTTATTGTTAGTTAAATAAGCTTTTAATAAAGAAAACCAACCTCCTAATTGTGCCCCAGCTCCGCTTCTTACTTGATCTCTAAAAAAAGTTATTCTTTCCAGAGCACTTTCAACTGTTTGGTTTTCCTTTCTGTTTAAATTGTGAAAAGGTTTAGCAGCTGGGTGTTTTCCTGCTCTTGAATTAGGATCAGCCCAACCATCCATCATTCCCATATAAAAACCATGATCAGTGACAGCATAAAAATCTAATGGCTCTCTTAATGTCATATCAAAACCTAAAGGGTGTTGGATGGTCCCACCTTTGGCATATTTGTAAGCATCATCGGGGGAATTTGTTGTTCCAAAAATAAACGCATCAAAAGAATATTTTGTATGAACATGCGTATCCCCAAAATAAACATTTCTATCAACATTGTAATCTTTACTCTGAATATATTCAGAAGAATCCTTTATTTTATAATCCTTAACTTCCTGAGAAGAATCTGAGCAACTCACTAATAATAAAACAATAAATCCCGTTAAAAACTTCAATTTTACCTCCTTATGGCGGAGAGAGAGGGATTCGAACCCTCGATACGGTTGCCCGCATACTCCCTTAGCAGGGGAGCGCCTTCGACCACTCGGCCACCTCTCCTAATAATATATATTATTTAAAATGCCCATTTTACATATCAATGTAAAGTTATTAAAATACAACTTTAATGAGAAAATTATGAACGACAAAATAACTGAAGAGCAGAAAGAAATTTTATACTCTTGTGGAACCGAGGTGCCTGGAACAAGTGAGTTACTTAATGAGAAAAGGTCTGGTGTTTATGTAACGGCTGATAAAGAGCTACCCGTTTTTAAATCTGATCATAAATTTGAATCGGGAACTGGGTGGCCAAGTTTTTACGATGCAAATCTTGATAATATAATTCTTAAAGAAGATCGTTCCCATGGAATGATAAGGACAGAGGTTTTATCAAAATCTGGTGAACATTTAGGTCATGTTTTTAATGATGGACCACAGCCAACAGGATTGAGGTATTGCATCAATGGATTAGCTTTAAAATTTATACCAGATGAAAAATAAAACTTATTCGTAATTCGTTCTTATAATATAAGATGAAATTAAAGGACAGAAAGCAGCTGATAGACCGCTAATTCCAGATAATATTGCCACCTGCCTAAAGTAAAGCTCTTCTAGGCCACTAAATAAAATAGTTGATATGGCTCCAGAGCCAAATATTAAAACAGGTATAAATAAAGGAAGAATAATTATTGGCATAATCAAACCGTGCCATTTAATAGATAATGTTAGGCTTGCACCCATACAACCGATGAAACTCAACGCAGGAGTTCCAGCTAATAATGTAACTAATATAGGTAAAATTATCTCTTCATTGAGATTAATAAAGATTCCTAAAAGAGGTGTTAAAATAATAATTGGTAAACAATTTGAAAACCAATGAGAAAAACTCTTTAACAGCGAGAAATTATATAAAGTAATATTTTCAACAAGATAAATATCTAGGGTCCCGTCATTATAATCCTCGTGATAAACATCCTCAAAAGAAAGAAAGCATACTAATATAACTGATACCCAAATAATCCCCGGTGCTATATTAGTTAATATTTCTCTTTGTCCTGAAACACCAATTGATACTAAAAAAAGAATAGAAGAATAAAACATTAAGCAAAAAATATAATTTGCTCTAAAAGAAAAAGCCTTTTTTAATTCCTTTAATAACAATAGGTTAAAAATTCGCATGATTTGATCCTAAATCCAAAATTAAATCAGGTTCTTTTGTTAATTTTTGGTGAGAAACAATAAGAGCTATACCGCCATCCATACAATGATGATCTATTTCACTATTAAGACTTTCTGAGGTCTTTAAATCTAAAAAAGAAAAAGGTTCATCAAGAAGCCAAATTTTTTTATTCGAACAAAATAATCGCGTTAAAGATAATTTTTGTCTTTGTCCTTGAGACAAATACTTACATTGAGTATTTAAATCTTTTTTGAGAAAAACTTTTTCCAGTACATTCTCATCAAATTTCTTTTGATAAAAATTAGCCCAAAAGACTAAATCCTCCTTAACAGTAAGATCGCCCTTAATAGCTTGATTATGGCCTAATAAAAAAATTTCTTCACTATTATCTATTTCTATTAAGCCCAATTTAGCCGGTAAAATACCTGCTATTGCGCGAAGTAATGTTGTCTTTCCTGATCCATTTGGCCCTCTGATTAAAATCTTTTGACCAGCTAATACGGAAAAGCTTAAATCCGTGAAGATCGTTTTTCCAGAACGTTGACACATTAATTTTTCTACTAATATTTTCATTCAATCCGATCTAAATCTAATATTAAAAAACTTAAAGATAATTAATAAACCAATTATTAATACTACTATCGGAGAAAACCAAAGAAAATATGTATTCATTTTTAAACGAGGTTTCATTAAAATATAATCTCCATATTTACTTCGTAAATAACCAAATATCTGATCATCGGTTTGGCCTTCTATTACTTTTTGTCTTATTAACGCCCTAAGATCTTTTGCCAATGGCGCATCTGAATCATCAATTGTTTGACTCTGACAAACCATACACCTTACTTGAAGATTAATATCGTGAATCCTTTTTTCTAAAGCGGGACTTAAGTCTTGAGAATATACGGCCAAAGGCGCAAAGAATATAAGAAAAATAAGAGAAATTTTAGTTATAGATGTTTTCTTAAACCGTTTTATAAAAGATAATAAACCTCCTATAGCCATTAATAAACCACCTAACCAAATTAAAGTTATCATAGGCTTATACCAAATTCTTATAATCCAAGAATCTTCATCAATTTTTTCTCCTAGAACTAGATATAGTTGAGTAAAGTTATCATTTACAATAGCGGCTTCAGTAGTAAAAGACTGCTCAATAGGGTAAAATCTTTTTTCAGGATAAAGATTTTCTTTTTTTCCATTTTTTATTAAATAAAAGTCACCTTTAGTGCTTACATAATTTTCTTCTATTTGTTTACTAATTCCATTAAAAACCAATTCGTAACCAGAAAACTTAATTTTAGATTGTGTATTTAACTTATCCTCAAATTCTTGCTGAAAAGAACTCGAAAATGAAATACCCAAAATAATAACAGCAAAGCCAGAATGCGCCAAAAATGAAGCCCAATTATTTAGACCAACAAGTCTGTAATTTATAATATTTTTAAAAGAATTAGATAACAACCATACCGCAGATACAAATCCTATTATAAATAAAAGGGAAACTTTTGAAGTTAAAGAAAACATCAATACTAAAGCAAATAAGGTTATTAATATTGGTAAGATTAAACCCGTAATTACATTAAGTGATTCATTCTTATTCCAGGCTAACGCAGGACCAACTGCGGAAAAAAAAGCCAAAAATATTGCAAAAGGGATTACAGTAATATTATAAAATGGCGGACCAACAGAAATTCTATCGTCAGTAAAAGTTTCAATAATAAGGGGATATATCGTACCTAAGAAGACAGTAAAGCCAATAATTGTTAACAATAAGTTATTAATTATTAAAAATACCTCTTTACTTAAGAAATTTAACTCTAGGCTTTTTTCTTTTAAATTATAGTTCTTAGCATAAACTGTTAAACTTATAGTTGTGATCAAAGCTAGTAAAAGAAGTATAAAAATTCCTCTAGCTGGATCTGATGCAAAAGCATGAACAGAGGTAATTAACCCTGAACGAACAAGAAAAGTACCTATAATTGATAAAATAAAACCAAGAAACGACAAGAGAACGCTCCAATTTATTAGTATATGTTTTTTTTCTAATGCTAGTAAATTATGCAAAAGCGCAGTTGAAACAATCCAAGGTATCAATGAAACATTTTCAACTGGATCCCAAAACCAATATCCTCCCCATCCTAGTTCATAATATGCCCACCAAGAACCAAGTGCTATCCCTATAGTTAAGAAAATCCAAGAAATTAGCGCCCATGCTCTAAGGTTTTTTGCCCATTCCTGATCGATTGATTTTCTTATGAGTCCAGCCAGAGCAAAAGACCAAACAATTGATAAACCTACATAACCTAGATAAAGAAATGGTGGATGAAAAGCCAACCCAGGGTCCTGTAATAAAGGATTTAATCCATTTCCCTCAACAGCAATAATTTTATTTTCTTTTAGAGGGTTAGATAAAAAAAATAAATAAATAGTAAATCCTAGAGACAAAATCCCTTGTGACATTAATATTAAACTTTTAGTTACGCTATTAAGTGATTGATAATTAATAGAAATTATGAATCCATATAATGCCATAACCCAGCACCAAAGAAGCATAGACCCTTCATGACTAGCCCATGACCCTGTTATTTTATAAATCATAGGTTTAAGGGTATGGCTATTTTCCCAGACATTCTGTATTGAAAAATCAGAAACAATAAAACCATAAAGAAGGATAAAAAACGCCAAGGAAATAGAAATAAAATGAATGATAGTTAAGGTAGAAATAAGATTTGAAGATTTTTTATATAATTTTCCTAATAAAAAAAATAAAGCTTGTAAAAAAGATGCTGATAGGGCTAAAGCAATAAAAAAATTACCAAATTGACTTAACATTACTGATCCACACTATTCTTTTCCAATATATCTTTAACTTCTGGAGGCATATAATTCTCATCGTGCTTGGCTAAAATAGAAGAAGCATTAAAAAGAAGATTTTCTTTTATTCTTCCCTCTGCAATAACCCCTTGCCCCTCACGAAAAAGATCGGGTACTATACCTAAGTAATAAACCTTAATATCACTTCTAAAATCGGTAATTGTAAATACAATTGATCCATCAGTAGATCTTAAAACTGAAGATTCTTTAACCATACCGCCCAGCCTGAGAAAGGATTGATCATTAATTTCACCTGACCTAACTTTTTGATATATTTCACTAGGAGAATAGAAAAAAACAATATTATCTCTTAAAGCCCATAAAATTAAATAAATAGATACTGCAGTTATGCTAATAAGGACAATTAATAAAGTTGCTCTTTTTCTTCTTTTAATCATCTTTGTTTTGAATTGATTTGTATAGTTTCTTAGTTTTTGAAGAAAATCTGATAGATGAGATCACTAATAAAGATAAAAGTAATCCAGTAAATAAATAGGCTATGAGAACAAATATATTATAGTTTTCAAACATAATTCATATATTAACTATTTAGAATTTAAAGTATATGCAACAAAACGTCTTAGGTTTAATTCAGCAATAAATCTTTTAGAAAAAATATAAATAAATAATAACATAAACGATAAAAACATAATCATTAATGGTATTAACATTTCATTATGAATTGATGGCGAACCAAGCTTAGAAATGCTTGCTGGTTGATGAAGAGTGGTCCAAAAATCTACTGAAAACTTAATTATTGGTATATTGATAAAACCAACAAGTGCTAATACTGAAGAGATTTTATCGCCTTTTGAAGGATCATTAAAAGATTTAGAAAAAATAATAAAACCTACATAAAAGAAGAATAAAATGAAAACTGAGGTTAGTCTGGCATCCCAAACCCACCAAGTTCCCCACATTGGTTTACCCCATAAAGATCCGGTAACAAGAGTAATTAAAGTAAAAAATGCTCCAATTGGTGCTACAGCTTTAGCGAAAATATAAGCCACTAAATGCCCATAGATTAAACCTAATAAACTCGATATAGCAATTGCAGTATATATAAACATCGACATCCATGCTGATGGTACATGAACATACATAATCCTGACTGTTTCACCTTGCTGATAATCGGGTGGTGAATTAAACAAAGCAAACCAAATGCCTATAAATAAAAAAATTAAAGATAAACAACCCGCCCATGGGGAAATAATTTTGATATATCTCTCTAGAACTCCAGGATTTACAAGGCTTGACTTCAAGAAATCTCCATTATTGATCTGTTAAGTATTATTTTATATAAATTATTTCTATTAAATGAAATTATTTTCTTTATCTTTCAGTTATCATAAGTAATTTGTTATAAAATTATATGGAAAAGAATCTTAAAAAATACCTAATTTCTAGTGTTCCTTCTCTTGATGAATGGAAGGAAATTGCAAATAAATCATTAAAAGATATTTCAATTGAAGATTTATATAAAGATTATGATAAAGATCTTCAAAAAAAGATTCTTTACACTGAAGATGACTGCAAAAAAAACGCAAACTATTCTTATTCAAGGGGAATTAAAAAAAACTACAATGAAAACTTACCTTGGCATATTTGTTCAGTTATAGATCCAACAAATGATGTTCAATTGTATAATTCAAGAATTCTTAACGAGTTAGAAAGGGGTGCGTCATCGATAGAGATTTCTTATATTCCACAAGAAAATACAAATAAAATTTTTAATAGTATAGATTTATCAATTGCGCCAATTTTTATAAGAAATACTGAAGAACCATTGAAAAATGCAGTAAAATTTTTAGGTCTTATAGAAGATTGGGAAAATGAAAATAAGAAAGAAGCTATCGGTGGATTAGAAATTGATCCAATAGCAACTCAAACCCAAAAGAACGAGGAATTTAAAAAGCAAGACTTATATCAGAATTATGTTGATTTTATTAAGCAAAATAAAGAAAAATCACTAAATCTAATTACCTACGATGGAACAATTTGGAATGAATTAGGGGCTACATTAATTGAAGAAATTTCTCTCATTGTTTCAAGCTTTTTAGACTCGATCAAAAAAGATCTAATAGATGATGGGACATCTCTGAATTTTACAATTTCCCTTGATACAGATTTTTTCTTAAATATTGCAAAGATTAGGGCCGCAAGATTAGTATTAAAAAACATCCTTAATCATTTCAATCTTAATCCAAAAATTTCAATCTCAGCTAAAACTTCAAAAGAAATAATTTACAGAGAAAGTCCTTGGGTAAATCAGTTAAGAATTACAAATGCTTCTTTGGCAGCTGCTATGGCTAATGTTGACAGATTAACTTGTTATCATATCACCAATCCAATTGGGCAAGCACCTGAATTTGTAAGAAGATTAACTAGAAATACCCATATAATTCTCCAAGAAGAATCTAATATAGGAAAGATTCAAGACCCTTCAGGGGGATCGTATTATATAGAGAAGATTACCACATCAATTTCTGAAAAATCTTTAACATTAATTAAAGAAATTGAAAAAAATAATGGGATTCTTGAATTTATTAAAGAAACGAATTTTTTAACAAAATTAAATCGTAATAAAGAAAAAAAGAAAGTTAATTTAAAGAACAAAACTCTAAAAAGAATTGGAGTAAATTTATTTCCAGATAAGGAAAAAAGGGAAATTAATGTTAAGCCCTATGAGATTTTGTAATGATAAAAAAAGATAAATTTAAAGAGATACAAAACTTAAATCTTTCATACGGCGATGATGATGAAAACAAAAATGTTAAGGCAAAAAATAATATTCTCGAAACTCCTGAAGGTATAACTTTGAAATCCTTTTATACCAAGGACGATATTGAAAGTTTCAATCATCAAAAAACATTTCCTGGAATAGATCCATTTGTAAGAGGTCCTTATCCCACTATGTATTCGAATAAGCCTTGGACAATTAGACAATATGCAGGATTTTCAACTGCAGAAGAATCCAATGCGTTTTATAAAAGAAACCTTGAAGCTGGGCAGATGGGTCTATCAATTGCTTTCGATTTGGCAACACATAGAGGTTATGACTCTGATAATCCAATAGTTTCTGATGATGTCGGAATGGCGGGAGTTGCAATAGATTCAATTTTAGATATGAGAATTTTATTTAAAGATATTCCTTTAGATAAAATGTCGGTTTCCATGACGATGAATGGTGCTGTTATACCTATAATGGCGTTATATATTGTTGCCGCTGAAGAACAAGGCGTCCTACCAGAACAATTAAAAGGGACTATTCAAAATGATGTATTAAAAGAATTTATGGTGAGAAATACATACATATACCCTCCAAAACCTTCAATGAGAATAATATCTGATATTTTTGAATATACATCAAAAAACATGCCAAAATTTAATTCTATATCTATTTCTGGATATCATATGCAAGAAGCAGGTGCATCTGCAGATCTAGAGTTGGCTTATACCTTAGCGGACGGTTTGGAGTACATTAAAGCAGGTATCAATGCTGGACTTGATATAGATGCATTTGCACCAAGATTATCCTTTTTCTGGGCTATTGGAATGGATTATTTTATGGAAATCGCAAAATTAAGAGCGGCAAGACTCTTATGGGCAAACCTAGTACGAGATTTTAAACCAAGTGATCCTAGATCTTTAGCGCTAAGAACACACTCACAAACCTCTGGTTGGTCTTTAACTGCGCAAGATCCTCTTAATAATATAACAAGAACATGTATTGAGGCACTATCTGCAGTTCATGGTCACACGCAATCACTTCATACAAATAGTTTTGATGAAGCAATAGCTTTACCTACAGATTTTTCTGCACAAATTTCAAGAAACACTCAACTATTTTTACAAAACGAAACAGGAACTTCTGATGTAATTGATCCATGGGGCGGTTCATATTTTGTAGAAAAATTAACTCATGAACTTGCACAAAAAGCTTTAATTCATATTCAAGAAATTGAAGATTTAGGTGGTATGACAGAAGCGCTAGAAAAAGGTATTCCTAAAATGCGTATTGAAGAATCTTCTACCAGGATTCAGGCAAAAATTGACTCAGCTGAAAGAACTGTTGTTGGTGTAAACAAATTTACATTATCTGCTAATGAAGAAGAAAAAATTGATCATTTAGTGGTTGATAATTCTAAGGTACTTCAAAATCAAATTGGTAGAATCAACGAGATTAAAAATACTAGAAATAATAAAAATGTAGAGAAAAGCCTTGAAAAACTTACTAGTGGTGCTTCAGAAAATGGAAATGTCCTTGAGCTTGCAATAAATGCAGTTAGAGAAGGAGCAACTGTAGGTGAAATATCTTCTGCTATGGAAAAGGTATGGAAAAGGCATAAAGCAAAAATAAATCTTGTAAAAGATATATATGGTGAAAACTTTAATTCAGATAGCATAAATATTGTAAGAAAACGGGTTAAAGATTTTGAAATTAGAGAAAAAAGAAAACCTAAAGTATATATTGCTAAATTAGGTCAAGATGGTCACGATAGAGGCCAGAAAGTCGTAGGAAGTGCATTATCTGATATGGGTTTTGATGTAGAAGTGGGCCCCCTATTTCAAACACCTTTTGAGGCGGCATTAGAAGCTGTAAAATTAGAAATAGATATAATTGCTTCATCTTCATTAGCTGCTGGTCATCTTACCTTAATACCTAAATTAAGAGAGGAATTAGATAATCAAGGAAATAATAATATACATATAATTGTGGGTGGAGTTATACCTAAAGAAGATTATTCTCAACTTATAGATAAGGGAGCAACTGCAATCTTTTCTACCGGAACAAATATAGTTAATTCAGCTATGGAAATATTAGAGATAATTGAAAACTCTAATTCTTAACCACCCTTATTAAGCCTTCTTGAGCTACGGAAGCAATAAGATTTCCATCACTATCAAATATTGAACCTCTATTAAACCCTCTTGCACCTGATGCCGAAGGGCTATCTTGTTGGTATAACAACCATTCATCAGCCTTAAAAGGTCTATGAAACCACATTGCATGATCAAGACTTGCGGAATGAAGATTTGGATTCATAAAATTAATACCATGAGGATTTGTGCAGGTGTCTAAGAGTGTCATATCAGACATATAAGCAAGAACACATTGTTGCAGAGAAACATCCTTTGGCAACTTAGACCTTGCTCTAAACCATACAAATTGTTTTGCCTCTTTAGGTTTTGGATCCAATAAATCAATTGGATCAATCGGCCTAACTTCTACGGGCCATTCTTTTTTGAAAGAATCCCTATATTCTTCTGGAAGACTATCGGATATTTTTTTTCTTAATTCGTCTTCTGTAATTAAATTCTCAGGATTCTCTACTTCTGGCATTAAGTCTTGATGATTTAAGCCATCTTCTTGATTTTGAAAGGATGCAGCTAAGTGAAATATTTGTTTTCCATGCTGGATTGCCACAACCCTTCTAGAAGTAAAAGATCTTCCATCTCTGGATCTATCAACTTCATAAAGAATTGGAACTTTTGGATCCCCAGGCCTTAAAAAATATCCATGCAATGAGTGACAAATTCTATCCTTAACAGTTCTATTAGCTGCAACAAGAGCTTGTCCTATAACTTGGCCTCCGTAAACTCTTTGCCAACGATCACTTGGGCTATGACCTCTAAAAAGATTCACTTCTATTCTCTCAATATCAAGAAGGTTAATTAAATCTTCTAGTTTTTCATTCATAATGATTTAACCTTTGATTATCTAGCTTTTTGATTAAATAGAACTGATCTAGCTTTTTTTCCTTCTTTGCTTTTATCTGCTAAACCAGCATTTCTCAGATTTCTCATTACCTTTCCAACATCAAGACCCTTCTGAACCGCTGGTCGAGATCCAACTTTTTCAAACCATTTGAACAAATGTGGAAAATCTTTTAATTTTTGGCCTTGCATTTTTTTAGAAATTTTAGAAGGCAGAACCCAACCCCAACACGCCATATCTGCAATAGAATATCTTCCTGCTAAATATTCATTCTTTCTTAATTGCTTATTCATAACACCATATAACCTATTAACTTCATTAGTGTATCTTTTGACAGAATAATTTAATTTTTCTTTAGTAAATTGAGGCGCATACATTCTAAAATGATGGGCTTGGCCTGCCATAGGACCTAGACCACCCATTTGCCAAAAAAGCCATTGGTCAACATTTGACCTTTCCCTTTCATTTTTAGGATAAAATTTACCTGATTTTCTTCCAAGATATTGAAGTATAGCTCCTGACTCAAAAACAGAAATTGGTTTATTGCCTGGTCCATTAGGATCAACTATTGCAGGTATTCTATTGTTTGGAGATATTTTTAAAAAAGAAGGCTTAAATTGTTCACCTTTCCCAATATTTATAGGCACTATCTTATAGGGAATTTTACATTCCTCTAACATTATTGATATTTTCCAACCGTTAGGCGTATCAGCAAAATATAATTCAATTGGTTTTTTTGACATAATTTCCTCTTTTTATCATTTTATACATTTAGTTTACTATTTAAAAGTTCATTAACAAGTTTTGGGTTTGCTTTCCCATTAGTCTCCTTCATAACCTGACCTACAAACCAACCCATTAACTTCGGTTTTTCTTTAACAGCCATTACCTGGTCAGGATTGTTTTGAATAATATTGTCAATTATTAATTCAAGTTCTCCAGTATCTGAAACCTGTTTCATCCCTTCTCTTTCAACTATATCTTCAGGGTTTTCATCGTTCTTTAGCATTAACTCAAAAATATCTTTTGCCATTCGCGTTGAAATTGTATTCTCTTCTATTAATTGAATTAACTTTGAAAAATTATCTTTACTGATCGGACTATCTGAAACAGTAAATCCATTCTTATTCATAGCTGCAAAAAACTCACCAGTTATCCAATTGGAGGTAATTTTTGGGTCTCTTCCTTTTACAATATCTTCAAAGAAATCAGCTATATCAATTTCTGATACTAAAATATTTGCATCATATTTAGATAATGAATATTCATTTTGGAATCTATTTTTCTTCTCGTCAGGTAGTTCTGGTAAAGTTGCTCTTATTTCTTCAACAACATCTTTTGAAAAAGACAAAGGTAAAAGATCAGGATCGGGAAAATATCTATAATCATGAGCCTCTTCTTTACTTCTCATTGATCTTGTTTCTCCTTTTTTTGGATCAAACAATCTTGTTTCCTGATCAATATTTTTTGAATCTTCTAAAAGTTCAATTTGTCTTCTTGCTTCGTAGTCAATAGCTTGGCCAATAAACTTAATTGAATTTACATTTTTTATTTCACAACGTGTTCCTAAATCCTCTCCTGGTTTTCTTACAGAAACATTTATATCTGCCCTTAAGGATCCTTCCTCCATATTGCCGTCACAGGTTCCTAAATATCTCATAATGCTTCTTAATTTCTTTATATAAGATTGAGCTTCCTCAGCAGAACTAATATCAGGCATAGAAACTATTTCCATCAGAGCAACACCAGATCTATTAAGGTCAACATAAGAATAAGAAGGATTCTGATCATGTAAGGATTTTCCCGCATCTTGCTCCAAATGTAATCTTTCAATCCTAATAGTTTTTGTGTTTTCGCTGTCCAGATCAATAATAATTTCACCTTCACCAACTATAGGTTGTTTGAATTGAGAAATTTGATAGCCTTGGGGTAAATCAGGATAAAAATAATTCTTTCTATCAAAAATTGAGTAATTATTAATTTTTGCATTTAAGCCTAAACCAGTTTTAATAGCCTGCTCTACACATACCCAATTAATAACAGGAAGCATGCCTGGCATTCCTGCGTCAACGAAACTCACTTGTGAATTATGTTCCCCACCAAATTGGGTTGATGCAGAAGAAAAAAGTTTTGAATTTGATATAATTTGCGCATGTACCTCAATACCAATTACCACCTCCCAATCACCAGTTTCTCCTCTTATTAAGTTATTCATTTATCCACCACCTATCTGGATTTAAAGTATAATCAGATGATTTCTCTAAACAATGGGCAAAAGATAAGATTGATTCTTCATCAAATGAATTTCCAATTAATTGTAATCCTATTGGCAAATTTTCTTTATCTAAGCCTACTGGAATCGATATTGCTGGTAATCCGGCTAAGTTTACAGGTACAGTAAAAACATCATTCAGATACATCTCAAGCGGGTCATCATTCTTTTCTCCAATCTCAAAAGCCGTAGAAGGTGTTGAAGGACCAAAAATAACATCTACCTTTTCAAAAGCATTTTTAAAATCTTGGGAAATCATTGATCGAACTTTTTGTGCTTTTAAATAATAGGCATCATAATATCCAGAAGAAAGAACATAAGTACCTATCATTATTCTTCTTTTTACTTCAGAACCAAACCCTTCAGATCTAGTTTTCTCATACATATCAATAATATTATCTGCATTAGCTCTATGAGTAAATTTTACTCCATCATATCTTGCTAAATTTGATGACGCTTCTGCAGGGGCAATTATGTAATAGCAAGGAAGAGCATATTTTATATTAGGAAGAGAAATATCTACTAACTCTGCGCCTGCTTCACTTAACCATCCCTTTCCTTTTTCCCAATACTCTATTATTTCTTTAGAAATGCCATCAATTTCATATTCCTTAGGAATCCCTACTTTTTTACCTTTTATGCTTTTTTCCAGAGATTTTACAAAATCAGGTATTTCTTTTTTTGAACTAGTTGAATCATTGCTATCATAACTACAAATAGACTTAAGAACTAAAGCTGAATCCTCGACATTTCTTGTAATTGGTCCAGCTTGGTCTAGTGAAGATGCAAAAGCAATTATGCCCCACCTAGAACATCTTCCATATGTTGGTTTTAAACCGACAGTACCAGTAAATGAAGCTGGTTGCCTAATAGATCCCCCTGTATCAGTTCCTAAAGAAGCTAAGCCTATACCCGCAGCAACTGATGCCGCTGAACCTCCTGATGAACCACCTGGAACTGTTACTTTGTTGTTAGAATTTCTCCATGGATTTTTAACCGTTCCAAAAAAACTTGTTTCATTAGAAGACCCCATAGCAAATTCATCATTGTTCAATTTACCCAGCAAAATTGAACCATCATTCCATAAGTTCTGTGTTACTGTTGATTCATAAGGCGGTATAAAGTTTTCTAACATCTTGCTTGAAGCTGTAGTTTTAATTCCTTTTGTACAAAACATATCCTTAATACCAAAAGGAATACCTTCTAAAGGCCTTTCATTTCCTTGAGCATAATTTTTATCTGAAATCAAAGCAGCATTTCTCGCCAAATCAGCGGTTTCAGTTATGAAAGTGTTTAATTCTCTAGAACTTTCCATAGCGGTAATATGAGCGTTTATCAATTCAGTTACACTGATTTCTTTTTTTTTCAAAAAGGTTATTGCTTTAGAAATGCTTAAATTAGTTAAATCATCCATTAATCAACGACCTTTGGAACAAGAAAAAAACCATCTTCAGATTCAGGGGCATTTGAGATAATCTTTTCTCTATAGCCACCATCAGATACTTTGTCTTCTCTAAAATTAATATTTCCATCTTCATCAAATGAAGAAAATACAGGATCAACATCATCTGTGTTCAATTCAGATAACTGCTCTATCCAATCCAGAATATTTGTTAACTCAAGGGATAAATTCTTTATTTCTTCATCGCTTAAAGATACTCTTGAAAGTCTAGCTATTTTTTTTACTAATTCATTATCAATTGACATTTTTCAGATCCTCATCAAAACTAAATAGCAAAGTCCTTCATGCATAGCAAATAACAATTATAGAGTATATGTTTACTAATGATCCAATAAAATTCAAAAATCTAGTTGATGATGAATTACCTTTATTAGCATTAGATCCAGGAACAAAATCAATTGGTATCGCTATTTCAGACATCAATAAAAAAATAGCAACACCATTGGAAGTCCTGGAGTTTAAAAAGTATAACGATCTGAAAGAAAAACTTTTAAATATTATACTAGATAGAAAAGTTGGAGGAATCGTAATTGGCAATCCAATTAACATGGATGGGTCCATTGGGCCTCGATCTCAATCTAGCAATTCTTTAGCGGATAACCTTTCTTCAGATTTAAAATTACCTATTCTCTTATGGGATGAAAGATTATCAACTTCTGCGGCAGAAAAGCTATTAATTGAAGCTGATTTATCAAGAAAAAAAAGAAGTAATATAATTGACAAAATAGCGGCAAGTTTCATCTTGCAAGGATATTTAGATTTTATTAATAATTAACCAAGAATTATTTTTTCTAAAAGAGCAATTCTACACCAAAGACCATTTCGCATTTGCTCAAAATACTTGGCTCTTTTGTCATTATCGAATTCTCTTGGTATTTCATTAACCCTAGGTAACGGGTGCATTACAATTGAATCTCTCTTTAAAAGCTTTAACTTTTCTATGCTTAAAGAATAATCGTGATCACTACCCCTTTCTTTTTGAACTCTTGTTACATACAAAACATCAGTCTTATCGATAACACTTTCAATATTGTCAGACTCTATGCTATTACTTGGCAGTAATTCACTTGGTAACTTAAGACCTTCGGGGCTTATAAAGTTAAAATTATTATTCTTGTATCTGCTTAAAAGTTTAACCAAACTCTTAACAGTTCTTCCGTTTTTTAAATCACCAATAAATGTTATATTTAAATTATCTAGACTTTTATTATTATTAGAATAAATCGTAAACCCATCTAATAAAGTTTGTGTAGGATGTTCACCCTCACCATCTCCACCATTAATGATAGGTACAGAACTAACTTTAGCTGCACGGTTTGCTGATCCAGTATCAGGATGTCGTAAAACTATACAATCACTTAATGTACTCATTGCTATAATTGTGTCTTCCAATGTCTCACCTTTTGTAGCACTTGAAAATTTAACATTATTTATTGGAATCACTGACCCGCCCTTTCTGGTCATGGCGCTATAAAAAGAGGAGGAAGTTCTTGTAGATGCTTCATAAAAAAGATTTGTCAGTATCTTTCCGGAAAGTGAGGTTGAGATATTATCTTTATTATTTAATGCATTGGTCCAGATCTCATGAATGAAATCTTCTGACATGTCGTCTACTGATAGAAGATGTTGCACATATTATCCTTTCAGATTATCTATATACATCAAAATGGAAATTTTTAACGCAATATTTTTATATTTTTTTATAATTACTTTTTCTTATCTTCTTGGATCAATACCATTCGGTTATTTATTAACGAGGTATTTTACCAAAGTTGATATTCGAAATATTGGATCCGGAAATATTGGAACAACTAATGTTTTAAGAACCGGTAAAAAAATTTTAGCCCTACTAACTCTCTGCTTCGATATCTTTAAAGGATTCTTGCCCATTTATTTGGCATTTAAGTTGGCGGATACAGATGCTCAATCCATAACTTTTATTTATTTAGCTTCAATATTTACCTTTTTAGGTCATATTTTTCCAATATGGCTAAAATTTAAGGGCGGAAAAGGTGTTGCTACATTTATTGGAATAATATTTGGTTTATCCTATTATTCGGCATTAATATTTATCTTTTCTTGGTTACTTATAGCATTGGTATCTAAAAAATCTTCTATCAGTTCAATTTTTGCTAGCTTAATAACAACTATTTATTTCTATTTATTTAATAGCTTTCTTGGACCGCTGATCCTTCTTCTTCAATTAATTATAATTTTAAAACATAGTGAAAACATAAAAAGAATTTTAAATAAAACCGAACCAAATATTTCTCTATAAATTTAGTTATTAATTAAAAAAAATAATTACTTATTTGACTTATTCATTAAAAAATGAAATTTCTTACTTTTTTAAGTGGAGAAACCATTGCATTTAGTTGTTGTTGAGTCGCCTGCAAAAGCTAAAACCATAGAAAGCTATCTTGGATCTGAATACAAGGTAATAGCTTCGCTAGGTCATATTAGAGATTTACCCTCAAGTGAAGGTTCTGTTAAGCCAGATAACAATTTTGAAATGATTTGGGAACTAGGTGATAAGGGAAAAAAGCAAGCAAAAACGCTTAATGAAGCCGTAAAAAATTCTGAAAGTTTAATTTTAGCAACAGACCCAGATAGAGAAGGTGAAGCAATAGCATGGCATGTTCTTGAAGTTCTTCAAGAAAAAGGAAGTTTAAAAGACAAAAAAGTATCAAGAGTTACATTTAATGCAATAACTAAAAAAGAAATAACTGAGGCTATTAGAAAACCAAGAGAAATAGATAATGAAATGGTGGAAGCCTATCTCGCAAGAAGAGCGTTGGATTATCTTGTAGGATTTACAATTTCTCCAGTTTTGTGGAGAAAATTACCTGGCGCTAGATCTGCAGGAAGAGTGCAATCTGTTGCTCTTAGACTAATTTGTGAAAGGGAAATTGAAATTGAATCATTCTTGCCTCAAGAATATTGGTCAATCGAGGGGTTATTTTCATATGAAGATTTTGATCCTTTTGAAGCAAAATTAACACATTATGAAGGCAAAAAATTAGAGCAATTTGATATAAATACTGAAAATAGATCTCTTGAGATTAAAAAAAATATCGATGAGAGTAATTTTCTAATTAACGAAATTCGTGAAACAGAAGTTACTCGTAAACCTTCCCCACCATTTATTACATCAACATTACAAATGGAAGCGTCACGCAAACTAAATATGACGGCAAAAAATACAATGATGACGGCACAGAAACTTTATGAAGCGGGATTAATAACTTATATGAGGACGGACGGGGTACAGATAGGAAATGAAAGTATTGAGGAAATAAGAAATAGTATAAGCGATATACATGGCAAAAAATTTCTTCCAGAAAAGATAAAAGATTATAAGGGAAATATTGCAAATGCTCAGGAGGCACATGAGGCAATAAGACCTACGGATCCAAAGAAAACACCAGATCTTGTGAAAAGTGAATTAAGTAATGACCAGCTTGAGTTGTACTCATTAATTTGGAAGAGAACTCTTGCAAGTCAAATGAAAAATTGGAAAGGACTAAGAACTACTTTAATCATTAATAACGAACAAAATGATATTACATTTCGTGCATCAGGAACTGTAACCGTTTTTGAAGGTTTTAGAACCTTATATGAAGAAGGAAGAACTGATGAAAAAGAAGAAGTGCAGAAACTACCAAAACTATCTAAAGGCGTTAACCTTGGAAATATCTCAATAAATACAAATCAACATTTTACTAAACCTCCAGCACGTTTTTCTGAAGCCTCTTTAGTTAAATCTCTAGAAGAAAAAGGAATTGGAAGGCCATCAACTTACGCATCTATTATATCGGTCTTGCAAGATAGAAATTATGTAAGGCTTGATAAACGATATTTTTACCCCGAAGACAAAGGAAGGCTTGTTACATCATTTTTAGAAAGTTTTTTCCGTCAATATGTTGGTTATAATTTTACAGCAGAATTAGAGGAAAATTTAGATAAAGTTTCTAATGGAGATATTAATTGGAAAGAGTTTTTAAATAATTTCTGGGATGAATTCAGTGATTGTTCTGAAAAGGCATTAGAACTGCGAACTAGAGATATTTTAGACCAATTAAATGAAAGTTTGGGAAGTCATATTTTTAAAACAGATAATGGTGAAATAGATAGAAACTGCCCAAAATGTAATGGGGGAACTTTGAGTCTAAAGACAAGTAAAAATGGAGCTTTTATAGGATGTTCAGCCTATCCAGAATGTAAATATACAAGAACCTTTGGCTCAAATAGTAATGTCGAACCAAGATTAATTGGAAGGGACCCAGAAACAAGTAAGGAAATCAATCTTTTAGTTGGAAGGTACGGACCTTACCTTGAAATAAAAAATGATAGCGAAGAGGAAGGTAAACCAAAAAGAGCAACAATTCCTAAAAATATAGATCCTGATGAAGTAAATATCGATTTAGCTTTAAACCTTCTATCTTTACCAAAAATAATTGGTCTTCATCCTGAAGACGGTAATGAAATAAAAGCTGGATTAGGAAGATTTGGTCCTTATGTTCTTCATGAAGGAATTTATGCTAGCCTTACAAATGTCGAAGAACTGTTCACAATTGGTTTAAACAGAGCGATTGATTTAATTGAAGAAAAAAAGGCGAATCCTGGAAGAGGTAGGGCTAGTAAAAAAATAAAAGAACTCGGAAAGAACTCCACGGATGGAAAAGAAATCGTATTGATGGAAGGAAGATATGGTCCTTATGCAAAATCTGGAAAGATAAATGCATCAATACCAAAAGATTTAGATTTAGATTCTGTAACATTAGAAATCGCTATTGACCTTATTGAAAAACAAAAAACTAAGAAAAAGAAGTAATGAATAAACCGGTAAAACCTAAACCTGCTGCAAGCTTAATTTTAATAAGAAATAAAAAAAATAAAAGTGAAGTTTTGATGGGTCAAAGACCTAAAACATCAAAATTTGCGCCAAACATGTGGGTGTTTCCTGGTGGAAGATTGGAAAGATTAGATTTTTTTAATGATCAAATTTTTTTGAAAAGGAAAGTATTAAGCGATCTCAATAAATTAAAAGCTACAGAATCTTTATCTAGGGGACTAATTTCTGCGGCAATAAGAGAAACAGAAGAAGAAACAGGGCTCAAATTAATCAATAAAAATTTAGATGACTTGTGGGTTTTAGCTAGAGCAATTACTCCAACTTATCAAAAAATTAGATTTGATACAAAATTCTTTGTTTTAGATCATAATAACTTCTCAAAAAAGATTGTCGGAAATGGTGAATTAAATAATTTAGGCTTCCTTGATCTTTATAAAGCCATAAAGCTTCCGTTATTTGATATAACCGAATTTCTTCTCGAAGAATTAATAAAAAAACAAGAAAATAAAATTAATAAAAAATATTTTCCCTTTTTTTGGAGATATAAGAAATCTGCAAGAATAATTACAAGACCTAATAATACTTGACTAAAAAAGAAATATACCTATTTTCACCTAAAAGGTAGATCATGGCAAAACAAACTACAGTAAAGATTAAATTAGAAAGCACTGCTGGTACTGGATATTATTATGTAACCAAAAAAAATTCTCGTACAATGACTGAAAAAATGGTTGTAAAAAAATATGACCCTATAGCTAGAAAGCATGTAGAGTTTAAAGAAGGAAAAATAAAATAAATCTGGAAGATGAAACCTTAAATCAAATTAATTCCTTATCATTAAAAGAAAATATTCCAATTTTAATAGTTGACGCAGATGAGGTCATTTTCTTATTTCTCGAAGGTTTAGAAAATTATTTAAAAAATAAAGGACTGTTCTTGGATTTAAATGAACCAAGAATCACAGGAAATATTAAAGAAATAAAAACAGGAAAAAGAATAGAAAATTTGAATATGAACAAAATAATGCCAGATTTTTTTAATACTGAAACAGAAAATCTAAAAATAATCAATGATTCAAAGAATGTCTTAAAAAAATTATCAAAACTCTTACAGATAATCGTTCTTACCAACCTTCCACACAAAGATAAGAATAAAAGGGTTAAAGCGTTATTAAAGAATGATATGAATTTTCCTGTAATTACTAATAGCGGTTTAAAGGGTGAAGCGGTAAAAAAAATATTAGAAAAGACAAAAATTAAAGTTAAATCTTTTTTTATCGACGATATGCCATTAAATATTGACTCAGTCTCTAAAGAATCACCGAATACACTTTGTATTCATTTCATTCAAGATAAAAGAATTAAGAAATTGATGCCAACACCTAAAAGTGCAACAATTAGCCTTCATAACTGGTTAGATATAGAAAAGTTTATACTAGAAAATCTTAATGATGATGGTGAAAAAGAAACCTAATAGTAAGATTATTCAATTTTGTAGAGATTGTTACAATCTATCAAAAGAAAAAACTAATAAATGTAAAAAATGTTTCTCACCAAGAACTATTCAACATAATGAAATATCTAATTTAACAATAGCACATATTGATTGTGATGCCTTTTATGCCTCAGTTGAGAAAAGGGATAATCCAAAACTTAAAAATAAACCTGTAATTATTGGCGGAGGTACGCGGGGTGTTGTTTCTACAGCATGCTACATTGCGCGAATAAAAGGAGTTCATTCAGCTATGCCTATGTATAAAGCTAAAAAGTTATGTCCAGAAGCCATAGTAATTAGTCCAAATATTAAAAAATATAAAAAAATTAGCAATCAAATTAGGAATCTAATGAAAGACCTAACGCCTATAATAGAGCCTATATCTCTTGACGAAGCTTTTTTAGATTTAAAAGGCACTTATAGATTGCATAAAAAAATTCCTGCTATCCTGTTGGCAGAATTAGTTAATAAGATAGAAAATGAAATAAATATAACTGCCTCTGTGGGTCTTTCATTTAATAAATACCTAGCTAAAGTTTGTTCCGATCTAGATAAACCTAAAGGCTTTTCAGTTTTAGGAAAAAATGAAGCAATTACTTTTCTAAAAGATAAACCAGTAAATCTACTTTGGGGTGTAGGAAAAAAATTTAAAAACAAACTTAACTCTGATGGAATAATTAATATCGGGCAAATTCAAAAAATGGAGGAAAAAGAATTGATAAAAAGGTATGGAGTGACGGGCCTTCATATATCACAATTGTCTAAAGGCAAGGATTCAAGAACCGTAAAAGCAAATAGACAGATTAAAAGTATAAGTCATGAAACAACCTTTTCTAAAAATATCAAAAATAAAAAAGAATTGGAGGATATTCTAGTTAATTTATCACAGAAAGTTGCTTTTAGAGCAAAATCAAGTGAATTAGGAGGAAAAACTATAAATCTAAAACTAAAAACAAAGGATTTTAAGTTAATATCTAGATCTAAAACAATTAACCACCCCACGCAGCTGGAAAGAATAATTTATAAAGTAGCAAAGGAACTCTTATATAATGAAAAAAATAATTATGAATACAGGTTAATAGGTTTAGGTATTTCAGAATTAAAAGAGGAAAGATTTTGTGACCTAGGCGATCTGATCGATTTAAAATACAATAATGAAAAGAATATTGATACCGCAATTAATTCTTTAAGAGCCAAATTTGGTGATAATATAATAGAAAGAGGAAAAAATTATGCAGAACATAGAAGAGAATCTAAAAAAACTTAATATAGTACTTCCTGAGCCAGCTTCTCCAGTAGCAACCTATGTTCCTTATAATATAACTGATAATTTATTATTTATTTCTGGACAAGGTCCTTTTGATGGATCCAAACTAATTACCGGAAAAGTGGGTGATAAATTATCTATTGAAGATGGTCAAGAAGCCGCAAGATTATGCGCTTTAATGATTTTATCTCAAGCAAAAAGAGCGTGCGGCAATCTAAACAATATTAAAAAGTGCATTAAAATTGGAGGTTTTGTAAACTCGGGAAAAGATTTTACTGATCACGCATTAATTCTTGATGGTGCATCAAAATTATTGATACAAATTTTTGGGAAATCTGGTTGGCATGCTAGGTTTGCAGTTGGTTCATCATCTTTGCCATTAAATATGGCAGTAGAGATTGATGCAATATTCGAAATAAAAAACTGAATGCGAAAAAATAGTAAAATATCAATTTCCATAGAAAATTCTTTAAAAGAAATAAGTAAAAAAGAATGGGATAATTGCGCAAATCCTAATTCTAATGATTACAACCCATTTGTTAGTTATAATTTTCTAAGGTCACTAGAAAAAAGTAATTCAGTTAATGGTAATAGCGGATGGTATCCCTCATATTTTGTTGCAAAAGATACAGATAATAAAATAGTTGGATGTATTCCTTCTTACCTCAAATATAATTCTTCAGGAGAATATGTATTTGATTATTCATGGGCTGAGGCCTATCAAAGAATAGGAAGGTCCTATTATCCAAAATTACAAATATCCATTCCCTTTACACCTGTAACCGCGCCAAAATTACTAACTTTTAAAAGTAAAGATCAAGATGTTAAAAAAGCACTTTTATATGGAATAGAAAACTTTTGTAAAAATAACTCGCTATCTTCAGCACATTTAACTTTCTTAACTAAAAAAGATCTTGAATTAATTAAGCATCAAGGCTGGTTAATTAGGACTGATCAACAATTTCATTGGTATAATGATAATTACAGAGATTTCGAAGATTTTTTAGATGCTTTATCATCTAGAAAACGAAAAAATATTCGAAAAGAAAGAGATGAGGCTAATAAAAAAGGTATAGAAATTGAAATATTAAGTGATTCAAATATCACAGAGAATCATTGGGATCACTTTTATAATTTCTATTTAAATACAAGCATGAGAAAATGGGGGCAACCTTATCTTGAAAGAGAATTTTTTAGTCTAGTTGGAAGTACTTTATCTAAAGATATTCTTTTGATAATGGCAAAATATAATAAAAAATATATCGCCGGTGCATTAAATTTCTTAGGGAGTAAAACAATATTTGGAAGAAATTGGGGTTGTATAGAGGATCATAAAAATCTACATTTTGAACTTTGTTATTATAGAGCCATTGAGTATGCGATAAAAAATAAATATACTAAAGTTGAAGCAGGCGCTCAAGGTGCTCATAAGATATCAAGAGGATACAAACCATCAGCGACATATTCTGCTCACTGGATAAAAGATATTGATTTTTCTGAGGCAATATCAAATTATTTGAAAGATGAGAAACAATATATTCAACGAAATATTGATGAATTAAACGAATACATTCCATTCAAGAGGTAAAATAATATGACTTATGATAATAATAATATTTTCGCAAAAATTCTTAGAGGCGAAGCTGAGTGCATAAAAGTTTTAGAGAATTCTAAGATTTTGGCGTTTATGGATGTAATGCCTCAAGCTCCAGGGCATACTTTAATAATCCCAAAATATGAGACTTCCGATCTACTGAATCTTCCTGAAAAGTATATGCAGCCAATGCTAAAAGCCACACAAGAAATAGCCATTGCTGTAAAAAAAGTTTACGACCCTACGGGTGTAATGATTATGCAGCTAAATGGCGCAGATGCAGGCCAAACAGTCTTCCATTTACATTTTCATGTGATCCAAAGAAGCAAAGGTTTGGAATATAAGTTCCATGCAAGAGAGATTGAGAGTATGGATAAATTGAAATCTGAAGCTGAAAAAATTAGGATAGCCCTTAAAAATTAGCTTTCAATCTTTTGTTCTTTTTTATTTTTAGTTTTTTTAAAAGGTTTAAAGTCAAAAATTAATTTCTTATCTTTCAAATCAACTCTGATGTTACCTCCATTTGATAATTTTCCGTATAAAATCTCTTCTGCTATTGGTTTCTTTATTTTTTCTTGAATAAGTCTACTAAGTGGTCTAGCTCCCATATTTTCGTCATAACCTTCTTTTCCTATCCATAGGGCGGCTTTTTCTGAGATTTCAATGAACACATTCTTGTTATCTAATTGAGATTCTAGTTCAAGAATAAATTTTTCTACCACTCTAGCTATTACTTTATCCGGTAAAGAATTAAAGGAAACTATAGCGTCTAACCTATTTCTAAATTCAGGATTAAACAAACGATCTATAGCCTCAACATCATCACCTTCCCTTTTATCTCTATTAAAACCTAGAGCAGGTTTGGCTAAGTCAGAAGCTCCAGCATTAGTAGTTAAGATAATTATCGTATTTCTAAAATCTACTTTTCTACCATTTTGATCTGTTAAAGTACCATAATCCATTATTTGAAGTAGGATATTAAATATATCTGGATGTGCTTTCTCAATTTCATCCAAAAGAATTACTGAATAAGGATTCTTATCTACACCGTCAGTTAGTAAACCTCCTTGATCAAAACCAACATAACCAGGAGGGGCGCCAATAAGACGGGAAACAGTATGTCTTTCCATGTATTCTGTCATATCAAACCTTAATAATTCTACTCCAAGCGTTACCGAAAGTTGTTTTGCAAGTTCTGTTTTTCCTACTCCAGTAGGACCAGTAAATAAATATGAACCAATAGGTTTTTGAACTTCCCTCAATCCTGCTCTAGATAACCTTATTGAAGTTGATATTTCATCAATAGCTTTATCCTGTCCAAAAACCATTCTTTTCAAAGATTTATCTAAATCTTTCAGTTTCTTAGTATCATCTCTTGATATATTTCTTGAAGGTATCTTTGCCATTCTTGAAATTGTTTCTTCGATATCTTTTTCGGTTATAGATTTCTTTGATTTTGGAGAAATTATTTTCTTAGCCGCACCCGTTTCATCAATAACATCAATGGCCTTATCTGGTAATTTTTTATCATTCATATATCTGGAGGATAATTCCACAGCACATTTTATTGACTCATCAGAATATTTAAATCCATGAAATTCTTCAAATCTGGATTTAAGACCCAATAAAATCTTAATTGTATCTTCCACACTAGGCTCATCAACATCTATCTTTTGGAATCTCCTTGAAAGAGCTCTATCTTTATCAAAAAATTGTCTAAATTCTTTATATGTTGTTGAACCAACACATCTCATATTTTGGTTTTGAAGGTATGGTTTTAATAAATTCGATGCATCCATAGCTCCACCAGAAGTCGCTCCAGCGCCAATAACAGTATGAATTTCATCAATAAATAATATAGAATTGTCAATATTTTCAATCTCTTTTAAAACAGCTTTTATTCTTTCTTCGAAGTCACCTCTATATCTTGTACCAGCTAGCAATGCCCCCATATCAAGAGAGTATATTGTTGATGATTTAATTACTGAAGGCACTTCCTCATAAACAATTCTATATGCTAAACCCTCAACAATTGCAGTTTTGCCAACACCTGGATCTCCAACCAACAAAGGATTATTTTTTCTTCTTCTACATAGAATCTGAATTAACCTTATTACTTCATCATCTCTACCAATTAGGGGGTCAATTAATTGATTTTTTGCCTTCTCATTCAAATTTTCACAAAATGCTTCTAATGGACTTCTCTTTTTTTCAGAATCAATTTGCTCCTCATTTATATCTTCAGAAATATTAATAGAAGTATAATCCTCATCCTTCCTTATTCCATGCGAAAGAAATTGAACAGCATCATATCTTGACATTTCTTGCTTTTCTAAGAGATAAACTGAATAACTTTCTTGTTGAGAGAATATAGCAACTATAACATTAGCCCCAGTTACTTCATTTTTTCCGGATTGTTGAACATGAATTGCAGCTCTTGTAATAACCGTACGATAACCTGCGGTAGGTTCTGGCAACTGATCTTCACTAGGAAGAACAAGATATTTCTGCTCATCAATAAATTGAATTAAGTCTCTCTTTAATTGTATTATATCGACTCTACATGCTTTTAATAAATTAACGGCATCGGTATCCTGTAACAATGCTAATAATAAATGTTCCACTGTAACATGTTCATGTTTATTCTTAGCTGCATAGTCAATTGAGCGTTGCAGAGACTCTTCAAGGCTATGGGAAAACCCTGACATGGTTAGGCTTTTTCCATTGTACATTGTAAAGGGTGATCATTTTTTTTGGCAGTTTCTAATACTTGAATAACTTTTGTTTCAGCTATTTCATAAGGAAATACTCCACAAACCCCTACACCATTTTGATGAACATGTAACATGATCTTGGTAGCCTCATCATTATTCTTATGAAATAACTTCTGCAGCAAGAAGACTACAAATTCCATAGGAGTATAGTCATCATTCAGAAGTAAAACTTTGTAAAGAGAGGGTTTCTTTAACTTTTCTTTAGTTTCAAGCTTAGTATCTTTATCAAAATCAACAAATTTATCTTCTTTAGACATTTGCTTCTAAATTCTCCTATTTATCCCTCAATAAAACATCCCTTGCTTTATTGATCTTAGCACTTAAGTAATCGGATCCACCTTTATCTGGATGGTTTTTTTCTATTAGTTTCTTATGTGCAGTTATAATATCATCTTTCGTTGCGTTGAAATCAAGACCTAAAATATCTAATGCCTCATTTTTATCTAGAAATACTTCTTCCTTTTTATTTTTAGCAAATGAATTATAAAGACTTAATATTGTTTTTAGTCTTGTTAACCACAATGATATAGCTAATAGGGGCCCTGATAAATAATAAAACCCCCTAAACAAAAGCAAAATAGCAGTAATTAAAAAGATTATACCAAAAAATATTTTCAAAAAACTCTGAAACCTTCTTGAATCTATTGATGTAATATATCTAACTAAAATAATTAAAATTATCAGAGAAGTTAATCCATAAATGAAATATATCATCATACTAGTCCTAATTTACTTAATTCAGAAAAAAGCTCTTCATCTTCTTTTTTATGTTCGTTTCGCTTATAAATCTTAATATCATTTGGGGTATCTTTAACTTTTAAATACCTCCACCCCTGGAAAGGTCTTTCCTTTTTATGTGCAGTTAATACGATATCTTCAGATAAAGTAATTTTGCACCTTCTTATAGAATCCTGTCCAACATAGACATCAATATTCTTAATTAGTTGCCTCGCTTTAATAAAGCCTTTGAATACCCAAAAAATAGACCCACCATCCATTAATTCTGCATACTGTTTAGGAAACATCCTTGTTATATGAATTGTTTCGCCATGTTTTTCTCTTATTGAATTCTGCCTCTCATATAAATCTTCAATTTCTTTAGCACCAACGCATAATTTTTTAAGATGAATAGTCATTTTTCTTGATAAATTTCTACTACATCTGTGGGAGAAAAAAGAGAGAAAATTCCAGGACTGATGGCGCCACCTATAAGAAACCATTTTCCTTCAAAAAATGCAGATGACATATCATGTCTTGGGGTTGGGAGTGACTCTTTAGTAATCCACCTGTCATTAACAAATGAAAAGTGATTATCATAAGTCTTGTTTGGGTTAAGTAGCTTTCCTCCTACAACATGAAGATTATTGCCAATTTGCTGCACTGAAGGTGATGCTACATCCAATGGATAATTTTCATATTTTTCCCATTTATCAAGTTTTGGGTCATAAATTATGAATTCATTTATTATTTTTCCTGATTGAATTCTTATACCTCCAATTATAGCTATCTTTTTGTCAAATGCTGCAAATCCTGACGAATAAACAGGATTTAAAAACTTGGAGAAATTATACTCCCAATTTCTTGAAATAAGATCATAAGACATTACAGTTTCGGGTTTTTCACCTAACCCGCCTAATATATAAATCTTTTTATCAATCTTAACCATAATATGTTCAGCTCTTGCATAAGGCATAGGATTAATTTCTGCCCAATTAGATAAAATATCATCGTAAATCCAACATTTATTAGTTATTTTTTTTCCATCGTGACCGCCGCATAGGAATATATTTGTTCCAAAATTAACAATTCTAAAACTATGAAGCTCCTTGGGAAAAATGCTTATCGGTCGCCATATTTGACCTTCGATATCAAAAATCTCTGAAAGTGGATTATTACCAATTATACTCTTACCTCCAATAACAATTATGTTTTTATTTATAATGGCAGCCGATGTTCCACTTTTTGCTTTAGGCAGAGGTATTCCTTCTTCCCACTTCGAGTAACTAGCGCTAGGAAAGGAAAAAAATAAAAAGATAAAGAAAACGCATATAAATATTTTTTTTAAAATTATAAACACTAAGAAAACCTAAACAAGTAACCATGCAGCTAGTCCTAGGAAGCTAAAAAATCCCACTACATCAGTTATTGTTGTTAAAAATACAGTAGAAGCTACAGCTGGGTCAATTCCTACTTTATATAAACCTAATGGAATTAATATTCCCGACAAACCTGCAATTAACATATTAACTATCATTGCTACAGCAAGAACTATGCCTAAAGGAATATCATTAAACCAAAAGGCGCCTAGGAAACCAATTATTATTGCAAAAGATACACCATTATAAAAACTCACTAATATTTCTTTATTAATTATTCTTTTATAGTTAAGTGGAACTAAATCTCTTGTAGATAACGATCTTACAGCAATTGTAAGTGTTTGTGTTCCTGCATTTCCACCCATTGAGGCCACAATTGGCATTAAAATAGCTAATGCAACCATTTCTTCTATAGTGCCATCAAATATAGAAATAACTATTGAGGCAAGTATAGCGGTCAATAAATTTATAAATAGCCATGAAAACCTACCTCTAGAAACTCGAAGTACATTATCTGTAATATTTTCATCTCCAACGCCTCCAAGAAATTTAATGTCTTCTCCGGCTTCATCTTGAATTACATCAACAATATCATCAGCAGTTATAACGCCTATTAATCGACCATTTTCATCAATTACAGGAGCCGATACCAAATCAAATCTTTCAAATTCATGTGCCACCATCTCCTTATCCATTTCCGCCGAAATTGTAACAAAATGATTGGATTTTAAGTCTTCTAATTTATCTTCTCTATTCGATTTAAGAATACTGGACAATGATAAAGTTGCTACTGGTTTAAATAATGGATCTATTAGGTAAATTTCATAAAATTCACCTGGTAAATCACTACTTTCTCTAAAAAAATCTATAGCCTCACCAACATTCCAATGAGGGGGAGAAGAAACAAAGTCAAGACTCATCAATCTACCTGCACTATCTTCAGGATAATTAAGAGCCAGTTGAAGTTCCTCTCGATCGCTTTGAGGAATATTTTGTAGAATTAAATCTTTTTCTTCTTCTTTTAAATCTTCAATGACATGAACTGCATCGTCAGTTTCTAATTCTGGTAATAGATTAGCTACAAAATTGTATCCTAAATATTTTATTATCTCTTCTCGAACAACATCTTCTAAAACAGATAATGTTTCCGGATTAAACCCTTCTTTAATTAAATTAATAAATGATTTTCTTTCCGAAGACTTAAGTAAATTTATAATATCTGCAACATCTGAAGGAGGAAGCTTCTTGATTATATTCAAAACTGTTTCTTTATCCCCAACATCAACTGAAGACATTATTTTTGAAACAAGCGAAGGGTCAAATTGATCTTTAAAGGTCGTTATATTTTCATTAATTCCTTCATTCATGTCCTTGTTTCCTTTTTGGTGCGGCCGAGAAGACTCGAACTTCCACGGGTTTTACCCCACAGCGACCTCAACGCTGCGCGTCTACCAGTTCCGCCACGGCCGCAAAATAACAAACATACTTATATCAATTGTTAATAATGGATTGTAAAATAATTAACAAATTAATAAATTAATATTGTCATGAATAATAATGAAATAGAATATTTTCTTGAAAATAATTATATAGATTATCCTTCTTCAATTAGTTTCATGGAAAAAAAAGTTGAAGATATTTATAAAAATAGATGCAAAGAATTTCTATGGTTCTTAGAACATGAAGATATTTATACAGCAGGAACAAGCTCCAAATCAAAGGACCTGTTAGATCCAAATAAATTTAAAGTTTATAAAACAAATCGTGGCGGTCAATTTACTTATCATGGACCCGGTCAACGAATTGTATATGTAATGCTAGATTTACGAAAAAAAGGCTATGATATTAGAGGATTTGTAACCTTATTAGAAAACTGGATTATTTCATCACTTAAAACGATAGGAATTAGCGCAACAAATGATAAAGATCATGTAGGGATTTGGGTTAAAGAAAAGAACAAGTTGAATAAGATATCATCAATAGGCCTAAGGGTTAGAAAAGGAATCACTTTTCATGGTGTTAGCATCAACATAAATCCTAATTTAGATAATTTTAAAGGTATTAATCCTTGTGGAAAAAATTCTTCGGCAGTTACTAGTATTTATAAATTAGGTCTAGATAGGAAAATAAAAGAATTTGATAATATTTTAATAGACAATTTTAAAAAGACTTTTAAGGCTAAACTTACGGCTAAAAAAACTCTAAAATAACTTGATCCGATGAGAGGCTATCACCATTTTCACAATGTATTTTCTTAACTTTTCCAGATAATTCAGCTCTTATAATGTTTTCCATTTTCATTGCTTCTATAGTGCATAGTTTATCTCCACTCTCAACTTCCTGATTCTCAACTACATCAATAGAAACAACCAATCCAGGCATCGGGCATTTAACTATTTTATCATTTGATTGAGACTCTTTTTTAATCATATATTTAGATAAGTCATAAGCTTTCTTACTTAAAACCTTTAAATCAGATGAATACCCATATCCGCTTATATTATATCCATTAATCAATTTCATAACTTTAAAGACATATTCCTTATTATTTATATTTATGTGAGTAATAGGGTTTCCTGAGCGATAATCAGAATCAACTGTGATTAAGTCTTCATTATACTCAATTATTAAATTATCTTGTCTATCATATGTCTTCAGCTCATAAGTAAAATCCTCTACTAAAACAATTAGAGATTTTTCATGAAATTGATTTTTACTTTTACTATTTCTTGTCCGAAATTCATCTAAGGTATGAAGATAGGCGCCTGCAATACAGAATAATAAAGCAAATTCACTTGTATCTATTTTAGGATCATATCCTTCAGGATATTCATTATCTATAAATCCAGTGGTAATTTCTCCTTTTATAAAATTTTGATTCCTAATAATTGAAGTTAAAAAATTAATATTGTTTTTTATTCCTTCTATATAATGGTTATTTAACGCTTTTTCCATTTTTTCCAAAGCTTCATTTCTATTTTTAGCGTACGAACATAATTTTGAGATCATTGGATCGTAGTAAATTGGTATTTCACCACCTTCATAAACACCTGTATCATTTCTAATACCATCAATTTCATTAGGAACTTTATAAGAATTTAATCGGCCAGTCGAAGGCATAAAATTTCTTTCAGGGTCTTCTGCATAAATTCTTGATTCAATAGCCCAACCATCAAATTCAATATCATCTTGTTTAATTTTAAGCTCTTCACCTCCAGCTATTCTTATCATTTCCTCAACTAAATCAATTCCTGTAACAAGTTCAGTTACTGGATGTTCAACTTGGAGACGTGTATTCATCTCCAAAAAATAAAAATTTTTGTTCTGATCTACTATAAACTCAACCGTACCTGCGCTTGTATATTTAATTGAGGAAGCTAATCTTTTTGCCTGTTCTCCCATCTCAACTCTTAAATTACTATCAACAAAAGGACTTGGGGATTCTTCAATAATTTTTTGATTTCTTCTTTGAACAGAACATTCCCTTTCTCCAAGATGTATTACATTTCCATGAATATCAGCAAGGATTTGAATCTCAATATGTCTGGGTTGCTCAATAAACTTTTCGATAAATATTCTATCATCGCCAAAACTTGACTTTGCCTCATTAACAGAAGAATTAAACGCTTCAGTAACCTCCCCTTTGTCTCTTGCTATCCTCATTCCTTTTCCGCCTCCTCCTGCTGAAGCTTTTATCATTACAGGAAAACCAATCTCTTCAGAAATTGTTACGGCGTCTTTGGGGTCACTAATAATTTGTTGATGTCCGGGAATAATATTTACACCAGCTTTCTCAGCAAAGATCTTAGATTCGATTTTATCGCCCATAACTCTTATAGGTTCAGAAGGTGGGCCAATAAAAGTAATCCCCTCTCTCTCAAGTTGATTTGCAAAAGAATAGTTCTCTGAAAGGAAACCATATCCTGGGTGAACTGCATCAGCATCAGTTTTTTTACAAGCCGAAACAATATTATCTGAAAGTAAATAAGATTCAGACGAAGGTGCTGATCCTATATTAATAGCTTCATCAGCCAATCTAACATGTAGAGATCTACTATCAGCATCAGAATAAACAGCAACAGTAGAAATACCTAACTTCTTGCATGTTTTTATAATTCTACAAGCGATCTCGCCCCTGTTTGCTATTAGCAGTTTGTTAAACATTATTTACTCATAAAGGAAGATTATCGTGTTTTTTCCACGGATTAGATAATTTTTTATTTCTTAGGAGCTTTAATGCACGAGCTATTCTTGGCCTAATATTTTTTGGCATTATTACATCGTCTACATAACCCCTCTCCGCTGCAACAAAAGGATTAAGAAACCTTTCTTCGTATTCATTTGTATGTTTATCAATCTTATCTTTATCCTTAATGTCTTTTCTATATAGAATCTCAACCGCTCCCTTTGCTCCCATTACAGCGATTTCAGCGCTTGGTAGTGCATAATTAATATCACCTCTCAAATGTTTTGGTGCCATCACACAATATGCCCCACCATAAGCTTTTCTTGTGATTATTGTAACTTTAGGTACTGTAGCCTCAGCGTATGCATATAGTAATTTAGCTCCATTTTTAATTAATCCTCCATATTCTTGGTCGGTTCCAGGTAAAAAGCCTGGTACATCAACAAAGGTAACCAGAGGTATTGAGAAGGAATCACAAAATCTAACAAATCGTGCTGCCTTTCTGCTGGCATCTGAATCTAAAACTCCTGCTAAATTTAATGGTTGATTACCTATAAAACCGGCTGTATGTCCATCAACCCTACCAAAACCAACAACAATATTTTTTGCAAAATCTTTCTGAATCTCAAAGAAATCACCTTCATCGATAGATTTTATTATAAATTCTTTAATGTCATAAGGTGTATTAGCATTTTCTGGTATGAGAAAGTCAAGACTTGGCTCAGATCTTGATACTTCATCATCAGTATCCTTAATTGGAGCATTCGATATGTTGCTCGAAGGT
This sequence comes from Pseudomonadota bacterium, assembly GCA_036163815.1. Lineage (GTDB taxonomy): Bacteria > Pseudomonadota > Alphaproteobacteria > MED-G09 > MED-G09 > AG-430-B22. Next base: position 52,331 of record JAYZKD010000007.1, read on the forward strand.
AAAAAATCTATAAACCTTCTGATGTCTGCTAACATATCTATATCATTATCGTATGCTCCATCAGCAACTGATGATTTAGTTGTATGAACTTCAGCACCTCCTAATTCCTCTGCTGTAACTTCTTCATTTGTTACAGTCTTTACTACATCTGGTCCGGTAACAAACATATACGATGTATCTCTAACCATAAAAATAAAATCTGTTAATGCAGGAGAGTAAACATCTCCTCCAGCACAAGGGCCCATAACAAGAGATATCTGAGGTATAACACCTGAAGCCAAAACATTTCTCTGAAACACCTCTGAATAGCCTCCTAGAGAATCAATTCCTTCTTGTATTCTTGCTCCACCAGCATCTAGCACTCCTATTAAAGGGGCATTATTTTTAATTGCCATATCTTGTATTTTATTAATTTTCTTAGAATGAGCTAAAGATAAAGATCCCCCAAATACTGTAAAATCTTTAACATAAAGAAAAACTAATCTTCCATTTATTTCACCTGATCCAATTACTACGCCATCTCCAGGAATTTTATTCTCTTCCATTCCAAAATCAGTACTGCTATGTTCAACGAACATATCATATTCTTCAAAGGAACCTTCATCCAATAAAAGTTCGATTCTTTCTCTTGCCGTCAACTTTCCTTTTGAATGTTGAGAATCTATTCTCTTTTTTCCGCCGCCAATTTTTGCTTTTTCTCTTCTTTTCTCTAATTCTTTAATTATGTCTTCCATTTATTGCTCTTAATTAAATGCTCTAATCCCTATAAATTAACATCATAAGGAAGTTTATATTGTTTCCATTTCTCATCCATGTGAGGAGGTAATTTAGCCTCAAAATACATTTTTTTACCATTTGGATGATAAAACTCAATACTTCTACTATGTAAGTGGAGTTTTTCACCCTTTAGAATATTATTACCGTACCTTTTATCTCCTAAAATTGGAATGCCTAATTCTTTTGAATGTATTCGAATTTGGTGGTTTCTGCCAGTAACAGGTTTATATATCATAAAGTTCATTTTATTATTAATATTCATATAGTTAGTATATTCTGTTAAAGCACTATGGTAAGAATTAGAATTTTTCTTTTTTATTTTTTTATCAATTAATCCTCTTTTTTTCGTAAAATTACCAGTAGTAATGGCCCAATAATATTTATTAATTTTTTTTTCGCGAAATGAATAAGATAAAAAATCGGCAATTTTTCTATTTAATGCAACCAACAGAACCCCTGAAGTATCTTTATCTAATCTATGTACCAACCTTGGCTCAATATTTTTGAATGATGACTGAAGAAGGCCATCTATATGTTTTCTTATTTTAGAACCACCTTGAACCGCTAATCCATGAGGCTTATTAAGAACAAGGAGTTCATCATCACTGTAAATCAACATGCTGGTAATCTGATCCTTTGATGATTTGTTATAGATTTTTTTATTTTTAAAATCTGCTAGCCTTAATTTTGAAGAGATAGAAATTATATCTTTTGTATTTATACGATAATTTGATTTAACTTTATTATTGTTAACCGTGATTTTTCCTTTTCTTAAAGCAACTTCTATCTCTCCTTGAGAAATTCCTGGAAAATTCTTTCTTATCCATCTATCTAATCTTGATGTAGAAAAGTCTTCAGAAACAATATAATCATCCATAGTCATGCACTTAAAAATTTAGTCACCCAAAATCCAAGAAATACTGAAATAATTGAAAAAGAAACTGTTCCTAAAACATATAAAATTGAAATGATATAATCCTTATTATAAATTAGGTTCATTAAATCTATTGAAAATGCTGAAAAGGTTGTAAAACCACCAAGAAAACCCACCATTAAGAGCGCCTTTAAATTTTCATTATCTGAATCTTTCAATAAGTAAAATATTGCTCCAATAATAAATGAACCCAAAACATTTACTAAGAATGTTGATAAAGGAAATCCATTTTTTGTTGTTTGGAATAAAACTCCAAATAAATATCTTGTTAAAGAACCAAGGGCTCCCCCAACAGCTATAAAAAGTAATGTCAAATTAGACCTCTTATTTTTATTTATGATACTAAAAAGATATAATAATATATATAAATATAATATGCATATGTCAGATCAATTAATAGATACAACCGTTACTTGGCTAAAATATTTAGGCAATTACTCAAATAAATCTTTATCAAATAACAATAATGTAAAGATTGATAAGATAAATAAAATCTCAACAAACTTTTATAAAAAGATCTATAAAGAGGTAGGAACAAAATATAACTGGATAAGTAGACTCAAACTTAATGAAAAAGAACTAAAAGAAATAATTCATGATAAGAATGTGGAAATATATCTTATGACGGTAAAGAGTTCTTTTGTTGGCTTTCTAGAAATAGATTACAGATCTTTAAAAGAAATAAAAATTGTTCATTTAGGATTAATTGAATCTTATATAGGAAAAGGATATGGGAAAATACTTCTTAATTTTGCTATTGATAAAGCAGAAAAAATTGGAATTACCCCATTGATTCTTCAGACAAATTCGTTAGATCATCCAAATGCATTAATGTTTTACCAAAAAAATGGATTTCAAGTTATTTCAAGAAGAAATGCAAAAGTTATCAGGAGTTATATTAAAAATGAAAAATTATATAAATAAATTCTTAAAACTACTCATAATTATATTTGTAATATTTTTAATCACTTCAAATAATATCTTTGCATTTGATAAAATTCTTCACAGGGGAAATGGGGCTGAACCAGATACGCTTGATCCACACCTTGCAACAGGTCATTGGGAGGGAAGTGTTATAAATGATATATTCGTTGGCTTGTTTACAAAAGGAGTCGGGGGTGAATCTTTAAAGGGATCTGTAGATAGTTATTTATTGAGTGATGATGGATTAGTTTATACTTTTTACCTTCGTAAAGACCATTTTTGGTCTGATGGAACTAATGTTACCTCAATAGATTATGTAAATGGGTTTAGAAGAGTATTAGATCCTTTAACAGCCTCTCAATACGGATCTTTATTGTATCTCATTAAAAACGGATTTGAGGTAAATTCAGGATCTTTGCCACCTGAAAAATTAGGTGTAGAAGCTTTGGATAAGTATACTTTAAGAATATATTTAAACTATCCTGCGCCCTATTTCGAAGAACTATTAACTCACTACACAACTTATCCGGTGCCTAGTCATATTTTGTCTAAATATGGAAAAGAATGGATTAAACCTGAAAATATTGTAACAAATGGTCCATATAAATTAAATTCATGGAGAGCTCATGATCATATATCTCTTAAAAGAAATGAAAAATTTTATGATAATATAAATGTTTGGTATGATGAAGTTAAGTATTATCCCACCGAAGATAATGAAGCGGCACTAAGAAGGTTTAGAGCTGGTGAATTAGATATAAATAGTGGTTTTCCAGAAAATAAAACTTCTTGGTTAAGACGGAACATGCCTAAAAATATTAGGCAGGATAGTATACTTGTTGTTACATATTTAATATTTAATACAAATTCTATTCCTTTTGATAATGCTAGAGTTAGAAGAGCTGTATCATTATCTATAGACCGTGATGTCATTGTTAATAAAATTAGAGGGTTTAATGAAACAATTGCTTGGTCTCTCGTTCCAAAGGGAATCCAAAACTACAAATATGAAGAAATTATTGAAGAAAGAAAACTTACCCAAGAAGATAGATATAAATTAGCAAAAAAACTACTTGAAGAAAGCGGTTATAACACCAATAACCCATTAAAATTTACTCTCAAATATAGACAAGGAGGTGATCAAAAAAAGCATATGGTTGCCATACAATCTATGATGAGGAATGCAGGAATCTCTGTAACTTTAGAGGGTTCAGAACCCAAAGTCCTTTACAATTATCTTAGAACAGGTGATTTCCAGGTTGGAGATGCAGGTTGGATTGCTGATTTTAATGATGCATCAAATTTTCTATTTTTATTTCAAAAATCTTCGGGGCCCTTAAATTATGGAAATTATAATAATCCTATATATGACAACTTAGTTGACGAAGCACTTTCAGAATTAGATATAGATATAAGAGCTAAAAAATTAAAAGAAGCAGAAATTATTCTTCTTAGAGATATGCCATTTGCTCCAATTCTATTTGGTATTAGTAGATGGCTTGTAAAAGAAAATATTACTGGATGGAAACCAAATTATGCGGCTTATCATCCTACTAGATTCTTAAGACCAAAAAATGAAAAGAAATAAGGCTTGACCATTTAACATGATCAAGCCTCATAATTTATTAGAATTGAGAAGCTACTCTTACATACCAGAATTGTGATCCCCAGGTTCTATATGAAGGATCAAAATCATTAGCAAAAGATTCTGGGAAGTAAGGAGGATCTTCATCAAGAAGATTATCAACTCCCACTGTTAATGTTGAATTAATACTTTCAAACACATAAGAAGCTTGGGCATCCCAGTACCAAGTATCGCCAAGAACTCTTATTGAATCACCTTCAATATAAGAACCAGCAGCACTTGTCCTCGGTACTTGATTAGCTACACCATCTACTTCACCATGATATTGTCCTGTTAAAGAAACAGTTACTTCATCTTGATTCCATATTAGGGCTAAATTGGCCTTAACTTCCTTAAACTGATTTCTTCCATTACCAGTAGCATAGCCAGCATAATGCTCGATAGCACCGTCAGCTTTAGTAACATCATATGTATCAAGGAAAGCTATTTCTGAAGAAAATCTCCAATTTCCGAGCTCATCACTCCAATCATATGTAGCTGCCACTTCAAAACCAGAAGTTTCAACCATACCAATATTGTTAGTAGTGTTTCTTAAATCTTTAACAAAACCAGTTGAAATTCTATCAATTAAAGCGCAATAAGCTTGATTATTTTCTCTGTAACATCCATTCATAATTAACTGTGAACCAATAGTTGAAATTGTATTAGTAATCTCAATTTCATAATAATCAGCATAAAGTTTAAGACCTTCAACTGGGGCCAAAATTACACCTAAATTAATACCCTCAGATTCTTCTGGTTGAACATTTGGATTACCTCCGACAGTCACTCTTATTTGAGTATTTGGTTGTGTAAATCCTGCAGGTACGCCATCAGTTAAACATTGACCAGCCTGTGTGCCATCAGCATTACCAGTAAAGTTAGCTGCATTGACATCGCATGGATCTTGAATCTCAGGATAACTATCATTATTACCGCTATAAAGAGCAGAAATAGAAGGTGCTCTAAACCCTTCAGCGAAAGTAGCTCTGAAAGTCACAATATCATTAGGTGAATATGTTAAACCATATTTAGCATTAGTGGTTTCACCAAAAGATGAATAGTCGGAATATCTAACCGAAGCACTTAAGTCTAAACCTTCTACTATCGGTATAGCTAACTCAGCATACATCTCGTCAACCTCAAATTCACCACTTACAGGACTAGCCGCATTTCCAGAAGATAATCCAGCAGCAATAAATGCGTCAGGTTCGAAACCACCTTCTTCTTTCCTATGCTCGAAACCAATAGCCATTCCAACTGGCCCAGCTGGAAGCTGAGCTATTTCACCAGTGACATCAATTCCGAAATTTTTCATTTCATTCTCACCAGTGTCATGGGCTAAGAAAGTAATATATTCAACCATTTCAGGGGTAATTGAACCTGTTCCTGTCCATAAGCCATCTCCAATATATTTACTGTCAGATCCCTGACCACCAAATATATTCAAAGGCACACAACTACCAGTACAATCATCACCACTAAGAGCTTTTTTGATATTACCAGTATTTAAAAGTCCTTTTGTGGTTGTTACACTTTTATTTTGCGCCCAGCTGAAATATGTAGAAACATCAAACCCAGCTAACTTTGTTTCAAGACCAATGTGAATTCTATAAGTCTCTATGTCTTGAATAAAGTCACGATTACCAGCTTCAAGAAGTCTACGACCTAACCAACCTATGGCATAGCCACCTGGGTAATTGGCATCATTACATGCTTTTCCTTCTACAGAAGTTCCGTATAGATCACAAAATTCAATACCAAATGGGTTGAAAGGGTTGTTTCTTGATATCCCCTCACTGCCTCCAAAATCACCGAAGCCATAAAATAACGGCATTGGAGCTAGTAATTGGTCAGATACCCTGTTTTGATAAGTTCCAAAAAGAGTTACCTCAGTATCTTCAGCAATTTCAAATCTTCCTTTTGCAAAGAAGTTTTTTCTCTCACTTGGTGTTTCAACATAGTTATAGGGATTATAATTAAATCTATCATCTGGACTTGTCCAACATCTAAAATCGCTAGGAGATGAACCTGCAGTTCCTTCGCTTGGTTGGAAATTACTACAACCAGGAACTACTCCACCATATGCTAGTCTTCCTTGAGGTGTTCCAGAAGAACCACCGAAACTTGGTCTAGCTGCTGTTTCTTCTCTTTCCCAATTGCCCAATTCCTTTATATCCACATAAGATGCGCCCATCATGAAAGATCCGCCATCAAATGTTGAGCCCATGCTTATCGAGAAGTTGTCAGCAACGCCTCCACCATCAAAATATTCTCCTCTTTGGAACGAGACATCAACTCCATCATAAGAATCTTTTGTTATTATATTTACAACAGCACCAATAGCGTCAGAACCATAAATCGCAGAAGCTCCGTCCTTCAATACTTCAACTCTTTCAACTGAAGCTGATGGTATACTATTAATATCCACTGAACCATTAGCACCTTCGCCACTATTGACCCATCTTCTTCCATCAACAAGAACGAGTGTTCTACCAGATCCTAAATTCCTAAAATCTATTCGAACAGAACCATCCCCACCATTATTGTAGGTTCTATTTAAACCAGAACCTTGGCCAGGTAGCTCGAGTAAAACCTCACCAATTGAAATCTTACCAGATAAAAGTATATCTTCTTGGTCAACGATAGAAACTGGAGAAAAACTATCCGTAGCAGTGGTTTTTATCCTTGAACCAGTAACAATAATCTCTTCAACTTGATCAGTGCTATCGTTTTGAGCATATACATCAAAGCTTAAAGAAAATATCAACAAGAAAATAATAGAATATATTGCTTTCGCAAATTTTTGAAAAGTTTGCATGAGACCCCCATCAATTTATAAATTTTCAATAATATCTTACCATTTTATTTACTTTTGTGTCAATTTTATGACACAAAAACTAGTTAACAAAAAAATTAAATAATTATGCTATATTTGATGTTTTAAATAGGAGTATTCATGGTCATAGAAGAAGATAAGTTACATATTTTTAATAACCTATTAAATATTATGGTTCAGTTACGTGATCCAGAAAATGGTTGCGAATGGGATAAATCGCAAGATTCCTACAGCATTAGAAAGTATTGCATTGAAGAATCTTATGAAGTAGTTGATTCTATTGAGAAAAACGATACCACCGGCTTGCGTGAAGAATTGGGCGATTTACTATTTCAAATCATATTTCATGCTCAAATAAACAAAGAAAAGGGAAATTTTGATATCTTTGATATTATGTATGATCTTTGTAAAAAAATGACTCGAAGACATCCTCATGTCTTTGAAAATAATAACAAAAAAAAGATAAATAAAGAGGAAATAATAGCCTCATGGGAAAAAATTAAAGAAAAAGAAAGGATAAAAGATGGAAAAACTGGAATCTTAGCAGACATCCCTACCACATTTCCTGCTATAACAAGATCAATAAAGATTCAAAAAAGAGCCGCACAGAACGGATTTGATTGGGATAATAATCAAGAGGTTTTCAATAAAATTATTGAAGAAACTGAAGAACTAAATCAAGCTGTTAATGATGGCAATGACAAAAATATAGATGAAGAAATTGGAGACCTGCTATTTTCTATAATCAATCTTTCTAGAAAATTAAAAATTGACCCAGAATCATCATTAAGATCAACAAATAAAAAATTCTGTGATCGAATATCTTATATTGAAAATAAGCTAGAGGAAGTAAATAAAAAATTTAATGAAACCGATCTTTCCATCCTTGAGGATATTTGGATAGAATCAAAAGATAAAATCAAACAGGAAGTATTGTTGAAATAGCGTGCTTATAAACAAGTTGAATATTATTTAATCCTTTTAATGTTACCGTTGAAAGATCAAAGGAAATTATTGTTCCTTCTAATTTTATTCCACTTATCAAGAAGATAGTTACTAATCCTGCTTCAGTTACTAATTTATCTAAGAAATCGGACTCATCCAGTTTTGATATATTTTCTAAAGTATTATCAAGCATTCAGATTTTATAGAACTTAAAATTAAATTTTATAAATTTATAATATAAATCTAAATAATTCATATTATAAATATTTAGTAGTAACTAGCACTTACTCGAAATAGTTGCTCAACTTCATGAATATTATCTGGGGTAGAAAAAATTGTAACATAATCACCTTCTTTTATTTTTGTATCACCCCTAGGCATAATAATTTTTTCATCGCGTAATATTCCACCAATTCTTAAACCGCTTGCAAGATGAAGCTCCTCAATTGTTGGGCCTACCAAATCAGATGAATTTGATACTTCTCCTTCAATTACTTCTGCCGAACCATCTGTTAAGGTATAAATATTTCTAATATGCCCTCTTCTTACATGTCTTAGGATAGATGAAACAGTAATAGCTTTAGGATCTAAAAAATCACCTATATCGACTGATCTAATTAACCCCTGAAAATCTTTATTATTTAGTAGAGCTATAACCCTACTACAACCGTCACTTTTAGCAAAAGCTGCAGATATGAAATTTGTTTCATCACTATTCGTTAAACTAATTAAGATGTCTGCGTTAGATATTTCAGCTTCATTTAATATATCTTTATCCATTCCTGAACCAAGAATAACAACGCATTTTTCAAATTTATCTGATAAATCTTCAGCTATTTGTTCATTCAACTCAATAATCTTTAAGGATATGTTATCTATCTTAGCTTCAATTAATTTAGCAACTTCTTTTCCTATAGAACCTCCTCCAACAAGAATAATTCTTCTTGCTTGTTCAGGTTTTTTTCCAAATATTGATAAAGTTCTTTCTGCCATATCACTTGGACAAACTAGATACGCCAAATCGCCTTCAACTAGATTTTCTTTTAATTTAGGGGTTAAAATATGCCCATCTCTTCTAAGACCTACAATTACAGTATTTAAATCAGGAAAAAGTTCTGTAAGGGAACTAATTTCAGTATCTTTTATAGGGCAATCTGAATCAATTTTAATTCCTAAAAACCTTAATTTATCATCTCCAAATGGGACATTCTCAAATGTCCCTGGCAATTCAAACCTTCTAAAGACAGATTCGGCAACTTCTTTTTCCGGTGAAATAATAATGTTAACGGGTAGATTTGTGTTAGTGAATAAGTCTTGATATGAAGGATTTAAGTAAGATTTATCTCTAACTCTTGCTATTCTTTTTGGAACCTCAAATAATGAGTGAGCAACTTGACATGCCATCATATTTATTTCATCTGAGGGAGTAACAGCAATTAACATTTCTGCATCACTTGCGCCTGCTTCACCTAAAATATCAGGATGAGCTCCATGCCCTACAATTCCTCTAATATCGATTTTACTACCCAAATTCTCTATTAGTCTCTTAGAAGAGTCTATAACCGTAACCTCATTACCAATTTCCGATAATTTTTCTGCAATAGCTCTTCCACTTGAACCGGCGCCACAAATTATTATTTTCATTTCATTTCCGTCAATGGGTTATTTAAAAAATTACCTTATGTAATTTCTTTCTTGGTTTAATATCAAGATCATTTAACTTCCTATGTAATGCTGAGCGATCCATACCGATAAATTTTGCAGTTTTGCTTATATTTCCATTAAAGTTATTTATTTGCGCGGTAAGATATTTTCTTTCAAAATCTTTACGTGCAGATCTTAAATCCATTTCTAAATCAATTACTAAAAACTTATCCAATTTTATAACCCCAATAATATGTTGCTTCTTTACAACAAAAAATAATAAATGTCACTAAAGACACATTAAAGATTTAGTTTTGGAAAAATTACTTCTGGATCACGAATTTTTGTACCATTTCTAATGGAACAATCATCTCCTAAATTACTAAACTGCCTTTCTTTAGCATTAATATTTAATAAATCTAATAGCTTTTCAGACCCATCTATTAATACTGGTTGTAAAATTATTCCAAAATTCCTTAACATTTCACATGTAACCCATAAAACTGTATTCATTCTCTCGGTATCATTTTTGGCTAACTCCCATGGCTTTTCATCAGAGAAATATTTATTAGTTAAAGAGATAACCTTAAATACTGAATCTAAGTAATTGTGAATTTGATAATTTTCCATATATTTTTGAGATTCCTGATAAAGACCTTTAATTGATGCTATAATATTCAAATCTTTATCTTTGAGTTTTCCTCGGTCAGGAATTTTAGAATTACATTTATCCTTGACCATTTTTAAACATCTTTGAGATAAATTTCCTAAATCATTAGAAAGGTGTGCATTTGCATGTTTGGTAATCAATTCATGATCATAAATACCATCATTTCCAAATGGTGTGGTAGATAGCATATAATATCTTAATTGATCTACGCCATATAATTCGCATAACTCAATTGGATCAATAGTATTGCCTAAACTTTTGGAAATCTTTTCGCCTCTGTTTAAAAAGAAACCATGAGAAAAAATTGTTTCAGGAATTTTAATTCCTGCAGACATTAAAAAAGCTGGCCAATAAACTGCATGAAAGCGTGTTATATCTTTGCCAACAAGATGAATATTTGCTGGCCAGAAAGATTTGAATACATCTTCATTTTGAGCCCACCCAAGAGCTGATAAGTAATTAATTAAAGCATCAAACCAAACATATATAATATGATCCGAGTTATTTACTACGGGTATTCCCCATTTAATGTTTTTTCTTGAAATTGATATATCTTTCAAACCAGAAGATACAAAATTTTTTATCTCATTCATTCTTGATTCTGGTCTGATAAAATCTTTATTGTTCTTATATAAATCCAATAAATCTTTTTCATACTTAGAAAGTCTAAAAAAATAACTTTCCTCATTTATCCATTCCACTGAGTTGCCTTCAGGTGAAATATAATCGCCATTCTCATCTTTCACTAATTCATCTTCTGAATAGAAAGCTTCATCTCTAATAGAATACCATCCTGAGTATTCATCTAAATAAATATCGCCTTTTTTATCAAGCTCTTTCCACAATGCGTTCACATTAATTTTATGTCTTTCTTCGGTTGTTCTTATAAAATCATTATTACTGCAATTTAAGAAATCACTTAGATCTATAAATTCTTTTGAAATCTTATTTACAAATTCTAGCGGGTCAATATTCAATTCATCTGCCTTTTTTTGAACCTTTAGACCATGCTCATCGGTTCCTGTAAGAAAAAAAACATTAAATCCATCTAATCTTTTAAATCTTGCAATTGCATCTGCTGCAACCATTTCATAAGCATGACCAATGTGAGGTGAGCCATTCGTATAAAATATAGCAGTACTTATATAAAAATTTTTGTTCATTTAATATTCTCATAAATCTTATTTGAGTCTCGAATTAGAAATAACAAGTCTATTATGATGTGGTTTTTTAAATTATTATAATACTGACCATCATAAATTATTTTATGTATATCATCCCTAATTTCAAACAAACTAATGATATCTTTCTTATTCTTATAATTGCCCTTATTTGATAAGTTTTTAATTCTTTCTTCAATATATGAAATAACCAAATCATAAAATAATGATAAATTTTTATCATTATTTAATGAACTAATTAACTCATAAATATCTAAATCACTATAATTTAAGAAAAGATTTTGAACTTTTAAGTTTAAATCTATAGCTTCATCACTAAGTAATTGCATGCACTTTCCTAAACTTCCATTTGAAAAACGCATAACCCTTTTAAGATTTATCGATGTATCCTCAAAACCTTCTTCAAGCAAATAATTTTCTAATTCTTCATTATTAAATCGCTTAAATTGAAGGTCAATACATCTTGATTTAATTGTCGGCATTAAAGATTCAGGATTATGGGAAATAATAAAAAAAACAGAATTTATGGGTGGCTCCTCAAGAATTTTCAATATAGCGTTCGAAGAGTTGTTGTTCATATCTTCGATTGAATCAATTATACATACTTTATAGCCACTTATAGCTGGAGTATGATTAAAAAAATTTATACAATCCCGAACTTGTTCAATATCTATAACTGTTTTTTTTTCCTCATCATTTACCTCAAGTACCATAAAATCCGGATGACTCTTTTTTTCTATCAAATTTGATGTCTTGTCAGATTTACTAACATAAAGGCTTTGATCTTTTGAACCAGACAATAAATATCTGGAAACTCTGTAAGCAAATGTCGCCTTACCAATCCCTTGAATACCGCTTAATAAATATGCATGATGAAGGTGATTTTTGGTTAATGAATTTAACATATAATCTTCAATATTTTTATTACCATTAAATTTATATGTATTTTTTGGGGATTTAAGCACTATTCAAAACCTAATTATTAATATTAATTATTTTATCTATTCTATTTTTAATAATTTTACTTATTTCTTTTTCAGATAATTCTGCATTTATTATTATGCAGCGTTCTTTTTCACTATCCGCTATTTTTAAAAATGCTTGTCTAATTTTATTATGAAAATCTAAATCATAATTTTCAAATCTATTTTCTTTATCGCCTCTATTTGAAGTCCGTTTTAAGCCTATTTCAGGATCAATATCTAATATAAAAGTAATGGTAGGTTCTATATCTCCTATTATTAATTTCTTTAACTCGATCATATTACTCAAACCTAAACCATGCGCAACTCCTTGATATGCATACGTTGAATCATAAAATCTATCACAAATTACTACCTTCTTGGAATTTAGTGCTGGACGAATAAAATTTGTTAGGTGTTCAAATCTTGATGCCCACATTAGCAATGCTTCAGACATTGGTGTCCATTTTTTTATATCACCTTTAGTTAAAAGATCTCTAAGAATTTCTGCAGATGGAGTACCACCGGGTTCTCTTGTTTTTACAACATCAATTCCCAAATTGATAAAGTAATTATACAATATATCAACTTGAGTAGATTTTCCTGAACCGTCTCCACCCTCAAATGTAATAAATAAATTATCCATCTCTATATAAAAAGTAATCTATAGATTGAATAAAGCCAGTAAAAAAATTAACTTTAGAAACATCTTCACCAGAATACAGAGGTAATAGTACATTCTCTCTATTAGGTAAAACAATCAATGCTTCACCAATGATGTCCCCTTTATCAACTGGCGCTATAATTGGCTCTTTAAAACGATACTCTACCCTTAAAGCTCTTCTTCCAGGCACATCAAGAAGCAATTCAAGATCATCATAAATTACCATGGGTATACTTTTTTTTCTTCCATTCCATACATTTACATAATCAATAATCTGATTATCAGAAAAGATCGGGTATTTTTTAAATCCTCTATAACCATAATTTATTAATCTTGTAATTTCGGATGTTCTCTCTTCAACAGTATCAAGACCTGTTACTACAGCTATTAATCTTTGGTCATTCTTTTTTGATGAAACAATAATTCCATAACCTGAAAAACCAGTATAACCAGTCTTTAAACCATCCACACCTAAGTTAGATCTTAAAATATTATTTCTGTTATATTGGGTAATATTGTTCCAAGTAAAAGATCTATCTGAAAAAAATTTATAATACTCAGGAAAATCAATAATAAGATTCTTAGCAAGAATTGATAAATCATTTACTGTTGAATAATGTTTATCGTCGTGAAGCCCAGATGAGTTTACAAAATTAGTGTTACTTAGATCCATATCTTTTGCGTAAAAATTCATTTGTTCAGCAAAAATTTCTTCTGAACCAGATAGAGATTCAGCCACAATAACACATGCATCATTTCCAGAAGAAACAACAATTCCTTTAATAAGATTTTCGACAGAAATTTCAGTACCTAACTCAGCATATATTGTTGAGCCCTCCCTTTGGTAAGCATTCATTGATACCGGGAATTTATCTTCAAGAGAAATTATACCCTTATCCAGTGCATCAAAAAGAATATATAATGTCATTAATTTTGACATTGAAGCAGGAAATATCCTTTTATCCATATTTTTGGAAAATAATATTTGATTACTGTCAAAATCTATTAGTAAAGCACTTTTTGCCGTTGTGTTAAAAGGGTACAAAGCCTCAGATTGGATAATAAAGAATACCAATAATATATATTTGAACTTTTTAAGCATAACTAGTTTAATCCTCTTCGTTTAAAACTATTTTAGTTCCAGTTATTCCAAGTGCATTAACTGTCTCTTGTAATCTTACAAGATATTCTTTTCTATAATACGGACCTATAAAAATTTTATCTAAACTAATATTATTTTTTTCTTTTTTTTCTATCTTTAGTTTTGTAAAACCTTTCAATACTTTTTTAATCTTTTCCACATTTTCCTCATCACTAAAACTTCCAATAGATAGATTGTAAGTTTTTTTTGAATTATTTCTTTTCTTGTTCCTATTTATTTCAGAAATATTTATTAAATGCTTATTCTTTGGAACCACTCTTCCCGATGAATCATAAACTTTTGCACTCGAATAATATTGGACCCTTACCTTAGAAGTTCCTTGATCTTTAAAACCTAATCTTTCTGCAGCACGCATTGACAAATCAATAATCCTATCTTTTGCAAAAGGCCCTCTATCATTAACCCTTAATATTATTGACTTATTGTTTTCCATATTTGTTACTTTAACAATTGATGGTAATGGTAAGGTTTTATGAGCTGCGCTAATTTTGAACATGTCAAAAGTTTCTCCATTAGCTGTTAATTTTTTGTGAAATTTCTTTCCATACCATGACGCTATTCCTATTTCGTCATAATTAGTATCTTCTGCAGGATAATAAACTTTACCATCAATTAGATAAGGGTCTCCAATTTTATAAGAGCCGCCAAAAAAAGGGTTTTTATTTTTTTTATAACTTTGGATAGTATTGTTTGACGTGCAACCAATTAAAGATAAAACTAGTGTTAATATTATTAATTTAAGATATGACATATTAAATAATTAATATCAGGATTCGTTACTTTAATTATTCAGATAAATGAAAAACATATGAAATTTAATCAAAAAATTATTCCCACAAATAACATAAATATAAGTACCGTAATTGAAGGAGATGGTGAACCGGTTATTTGTGTTCATGGATGGCCAGAAAGCTGGTATAGCTGGCGACATCAAATAAACCCATTAGTTGAGGCAGGTTATAAAGTTATTGTTCCGGATGTAAGAGGTTATGGTAATTCGGATAAACCTGCGAAAGTTTCGGATTATAGTATGAAGGAATTAACCAATGACATAATTGGTATATTAGATCATATAGGGGAAGAAAGAGCACATATTGTTGGTCATGATTGGGGTGCTCCAATATCTTGGTATACAAGTTTATTACATCCTGAAAGAATTATTTCTGTAACTGGGTTATCTGTTCCGCATTCTTTTTTAGGAAATGGAGCTAAACCCACAGATTTACTTAAAGAAATTTATAAAGATAATTTCTTTTATATTTTATATTTTCAAGAAGAAGGTATAGCTGAAAAAGAATTGGAAAAAGATTTATATTATAGCTTAAAAATTCTTTTTTCAAATTCAGACTACTATGGATTATCACAAATAATAGAATCTCTATCAGGAATAAATAAGAAAAAAGGTGCAGGTTTTCTAGATGGAATGATTGAGCACAATGAATTACCTAAATGGCTAAGTCAAGACGATCTTTCTTATTATGCTAACCAATTTAAGAATGGCGGAATGAGAGGCCCCCTTAATAGATACAGGTGCATAGATATTGATTGGCAAGAGTTAAGTTTCTTATCAAATAAAAAGATTGAAAAACCATCTTGTTTTATTACTGGAGAGCAAGATCCAGTTAATTTTATGATTTTGCAAGGCTTAAGAAATTCAAATAACAACAAATCTGATAATGAGTTATTTAAAGAGCATTTGAATAAAAACTATTCGGATTTAAGAGAATTAGAAATAATTAAAGAGTGCGGTCATTGGACGCAACAAGAAAAACCTAATGAGGTAAATAAAATTTTATTGGACTTTATAAAGAAAATATAAACATTAAGTAATAATTCCTGCGGAGGGGTGGCCGAGTGGTTGAAGGCACTGGTCTTGAAAACCAGCAGGCGGGCAA
>JAYZKD010000008.1:0-14303 GCA_036163815.1 Pseudomonadota bacterium
TTTAACCATAAATCTTTTGAAGAAGATTTCTTAGAAAAAATCTTTTTTAAACCTGGAGGAAATATTTTCTTAAACCAATTCATTCTTACTTCATTACGGATTTTATTCTTTCAATATACCTTTTGGCTTCCTTGATCAAAACCTCTTCATTATCATCTTTATAATTATCCAATATCTTTTCAATCAGCGCAGAGCCAATAACTATAGCATCAGAAAATTCTGATATTTTTTTTGCCTGATCTGGAGTTTTTATCCCAAAACCTACAGCTATTGGTATTTCAGTAGATAATTTTAAATTATCGACCTGATTTTTTAACAATTCCAAATCAGGTTCTTTTGTGCCTGTTATCCCCATAATGGAAACATAATAAAGGAAACCTGAACTTTTATTCAAAACTCTCTTTAACCTATTTTCATTTGTTGTCGGTGTTGCTATGCGTATGAAATCTATATTTAAGTTAATTGTAAGATCACATATTTCATCATCATGTTCAGGAGGTAAGTCTACAATGATTAAGCCATCTACACCATAATCAGTACACTTTTTTAGAAACTTGTCATTACCATATTGATAAATAGGATTGTAATAACCCATCAAAACCAAAGGAGTTTTATTATTATTTTTCCGAAAACCTTTAACTAAATCAAATGTCTTTTCCATGGTATGGCCATTTTCCAATGCAATTTTAGATGATTTTTGAATTATTGGTCCATCTGCCATTGGGTCTGAAAAGGGCATTCCTAGTTCCAATATATCAGAACCAGAAAGAGAAAGTTCATTTATAATTTTTTGACATATATTATGAGTTGGGAAACCAGCTGTTACATATGTAATTAACCCAGATTTAGATTGCAAATTTTCAAATATACTAGAAATTCTTGAGACCATTATATCTTTACATCTAAAGATTTTGCTACTGTATCAATATCTTTATCACCCCTGCCGCATAAGTTCATAATAATTATTTCATTTTTAGGCATTTTTTTTGCCAATTTAAAAACATAAGCTAAAGCATGAGATGGTTCTAAAGCAGGAATAATTCCTTCGTATTTAGAACACATTTCAAAAGCATCTAAGGCCTCTTCGTCGGTAGCAGATACATAAGTGACCCTATTCTGCTCTTTTAACCAGGAATGCTCAGGTCCAATACCGGGATAATCTAAACCAGCTGAAATAGAATGCCCTTCTTCAATTTGACCCTCAGAATCCTGTAATAAAAATGTTCTATTACCATGTAAAATTCCTGTTGATCCCTTTGATAGAGATGCAGCATGATCTTTTCCTTCCAGACCTAATCCTGCTGCCTCAACACCATACATATCAACTTCATCATCATCAAGAAAAGGATAAAATAGACCTAATGCGTTTGATCCCCCACCAATACAAGCCACAAGAGCATTTGGTAAAACATTTTCTTTTTCCAATATTTGTTTTTTTGCTTCTTCACCTATAATTGACTGAAAGTCTCTTACCATTGAAGGATAGGGATGAGGCCCTGCAGCAGTGCCAATTAAATAATATGTATTTTCAACATTTGCAACCCAATCTCTTAGAGCCTCATTCATTGCATCTTTAAGTGTTCCACTCCCTGATTCGACAGGTATTACTTCTCCACCAAGAAGTTTGATTTTAAAAACATTTGATTGTTGACGATTAATATCTTTTTTACCCATATAAATAACACATTCATATCCAAACCTGGCGCATACAGTAGCAACGGCAACTCCGTGTTGTCCTGCGCCTGTTTCTGCAATAATTCTATCTTTTCTCATTCTCCTTGCTAATAAAATTTGGCCAAGGCAATTATTAATTTTGTGACTACCTGTATGATTTAGCTCATCTCTTTTAAAATAAATCTTAGCTCCACCAATCTTCTCTGTTAGTCTTTCAGCAAAATAAAGGGGGCTTTCTCTTCCTATATAATCCTTAGAAAAATCTTTACATTCTTGAATAAAGTTTGGATCATTCTTAGCTTCCAAATACGATTCTTCAAGCTGTATGATTAATGGCATTAATGTTTCAGCAACATATCTTCCCCCAAATAAGCCAAAATTACCCTCTGAATCTGGGCCCAACTTATATGAATTTTTATTCATGCTGACACCGTTGTATTAAATTCTTCAAATAATTCCTTAATCATATTCCTATCCTTAACACCTAATTCCTTCTCAACTCCAGAAGAAATATCAATACAATATGCCTGAGTATTTTTTATAGCATATTTCATATTATTTATATTAATACCACCAGCAAGAAAGAAGTTCTTCCCTTCCCAATTATCAAGGATTTTCCAATCAAAAATCTTATTCAGACCTCCTTTTAGGCTATTTTTTGATTCCTCTGGTTTCGCGTCAAACAAGAAATAATCAACAATATTATTGTATTCCATCGCTTTATTAAGGTCGTAAGTATTCTCTATGCCAAAAGCTTTTATTAAAGGTAATTTGTAAACTTCCTTAATTTCCTGACATCTTTCTATACTTTCATTACCATGTAATTGAATATAAGTAGCATCTACTGATGTAGTACTTTCTATAAGATGATCATCTGAAGGATTTACAAATACCGCCACTCTATCTATCTCTTTACAGTATTTAGATAGTTCCTTTTTATTGGCATATTTTGGATTTATTCTTCTTGGACTTATATCAGCAAAATTAAATCCTATAAAATCAACACCAATGTCATTACAGACTAAAACATCCCGAGGTTCTCTGACCCCACATATTTTAATTTTTCTTTTCATTCAATCGAACTTAATATTTCTTTAACAATGAATTTAGGATCTTTTGATTCTGTTATTGGTCTTCCTATAACTAAGTGATCTGCGCCTAAAGAAATTGCCTCTTTAGGTGTCATGACTCTCTTTTGATCATCATTTTGAGATCCCTCCGGTCTAATTCCTGGAACAATTATTTTAAAATCATTTCCACATACTTTCCTTACAATCTCTATTTCCTCTGATGAACAAACAACTCCCGACAATCCAGACTCTTTAGAAATTTTTGCAAGATTCGACACTATCGTTTTAGTTTTTGTATTTATGCCCATAATTTTAAAATCACTATCATCTAAACTTGTCAACACAGTCACAGCAACTAATGATGTATCTGGAGAATATTTAGATATTGATTCAAATGCATATTCCATCATTTTTTTCCCTCCTAGAGCATGAACATTTAATATTGCTGGTTTTAAAGAAGAAACTGTTTCTACCGTCTTTTTTACAGTTTGCGGAATATCATGAATTTTTAGATCTAAGAAAATCGGTATGCCTAAGTCTTGAATTTTCTTTATACCTTCTGGACCAAAAGTATCAAAATATTCTAATCCAAGCTTAATAGCTCCAATATGCCCAGAAAGTTCTTTTGAAAGATCATATGCTTCAGATTCTGAATTTTTATCTATCGCTACAATAATAGGGTTTAAAAAAACCTTTTTCATAATTTTTAATATATTATGATTTGTAATTTAATCTATCCCTTAATCCTTTTCCGGATTTAAAAATTGGGGCTTTTTTTTCAGGAACAAAAACACTTTCACCAGTTCTAGGATTTCTTCCATTTTTTGAATTTCTTTTTCTAACCGAGATTGAACCAAACCCTCTAATTTCTATTCTTCCATCATTTTCTAAAGTAGAAATAATTTCATCTAAAACTAAGGAAGTAATTTTTTCTACATCCTTTTGAATTAAGTGTTGATTCTTATCTAATAATCGTTTTACTAATTGTGACCTAATCATTGTTATTTTATTTCCTCATTTTCTTCTTCTTCAGATGGTGCTGTATTTTTGTCAATAGCCTCACCCAAAATATCACCTAATGACGCCCCTGAATCTTTTGAACCATATTGTTTAATTGCTTCTTTTTCATCAGAAATCTGTAGAGATTTAATTGATAATACAACTCTACGAGTTTTTTTATCAAAATTAACTATTCTTGCATCTACTTTCTGTCCTACTTCAAACCTATTTGGGTCTTGCTCAGATTTATCCATAGAAAGTTCATTTCTTTTTATAAAAGCCGGAAAACCTTGACCAATTTCAACATCAATCCCACCTTTTCCAACATTAACTACTAAACATGTAACAACAGAACCTTTTTTAATATCAATATTACCTATAGGATCACCAGAAAGTTGCTTTATACCAAGTGAAATTCTTTCTTTATCAATTTCAAAATCTAGTATTTGTGCCTCAATCTCTTGATCAACTGAATATTCTTTAATTGCCACTTCCCCGGGTATCTTCCAATCAATATCAGATAAATGCACTAATCCATCTAAACCCTCTTCAACCTGAACAAATATACCAAAATCAGTTATATTTTGTATTTTTCCCTTAAGAACAGTTCCTATAGGATTCTTCTGTGCAAAATTTTCCCAAGGATTATCTACACATTGTTTAATTCCTAATGACAATCTTTTTTTCTCAACATCTATTTCTAAAACCATGACCTCAATTTCATCACCAATAGCAACATATTGATCAGGTTTCTGAATTTTAGAAACCCAACTCATTTCCGAAACATGTACTAAACCTTCTAATCCACCTTCTACTTCGACAAAGGCCCCATAATCAGCCATATTTGTTACAACACCTTTATATTTTTTCCCAATAATATATTTTGATTCTGAATCTACCCAAGGATCATCCATTAATTGTTTCATCCCTAAAGAAATTTTCATATCTTCTTTAGAGATTTTGATAATTTTAACTTTAATCTTATCGCCAATATTTATTGCTTCCGAAGGTTTATTAATTCTCTTCCAAGAAATATCAGTTACATGCAACAAACCATCGACGCCGCCCAAATCAACAAAAGCTCCATAATCAGTAATATTTTTAACAATACCTTCTATTTCTTGTCCTTCATTGAGATCTTTAAGAATCTCTGATTTATCGATCAAATTATTATCTGATAAGACTGATTTTCGCGAGACAACTATATTGCCTCTTTTCTTATCCATTTTTAGTATGTGAAATGATTGAGGACGATTCATTAAAGGTCTGATATCTTTAATTGGCCTTAAATCTACCTGACTTCCAGGAAGAAAAGCTTGAGTTCCATTTATATCAACAGTAAAACCACCTCTAACCTTACCATTAATTATACCTTCAACTATTACATTATTCTTTTGATCTTCTTCAAGTTTTATCCAATTCTCTTCTCTTTTAGCTTTGTCTCTTGAAAGAACGGCATCACCGAGAGCATTTTCAATCCGTTCCAGGTAAACATCTACTTCACCACCAACCTCTAAATTGTGACCTCCATCATGTGAAGAAAATTCATTGATTGAAATTCTACCTTCTGTCTTTAAACCCACATCAATTATCACAATATCTGACTCAATTGATATAATTGTACCTTTTACTATTTTTCCTTCTTTAATTTGACTTTCTTCAAAACTTTCTTCCAAAAGTTTTGCAAATTCTTTAGTAGCATTATCTTGTTGTATTTCAGTTAAATTAGACAAACATTACTCCATATTTTTTAATACCTTATCAATCTCAAATCGTATTTTAACCATTACCTCATTTAAAGTTAAGTCAGATGTATCTATTACGAAAGCATCTTCTGCAACTTTTAAAGGTGCGGTGCTCCTTTCCATATCTCTTTGATCCCTTTTTTGCAATTCTTTTATTAGAAGTTTTTTTTCTATTTTAACATCATTTCCTTCTAACTCCTTAAAACGCCTATCAGCCCTCTCTTTCAGGGATGCTGTAATATAAAATTTAACCTCTGCTTCAGGAAAAATAACAGTTGTTATATCTCTTCCATCAACAACAATTCCCTTTTTATCATTGTTTATTTTTTTAAAATTTAATTGAAATTTTTTTAAACTTTCTCTTACAGAAATAATAGAAGAAATTCTAGAGGAAATCTCATCAATCTCTTTATTCCTAATTTTATCAAGGTTAATTTCTGCTAAATTAAGTGAATTCGCTAATGTCAGAATATCATTATCATGAAAATCTTTTTTTCCGCTCTCCTGATAAAGTAGAGCTACTGAACGATAAAGGATACCACTGTCAAGATGTGGAAAGTCATAAAAGGAAGAGACTTCCTTTGCAATAGTTCCTTTGCCCGATCCTGCCGGTCCATCTATTGCCACAACTATAGTCATATTTTTTTATTTAATTTATTCATAGTAATTAAGCTCTACTAATTTTAGAATTAATTTTTAGCATAACAGAATAAAAAGTGGGGAAACTTGTATTAATAGTGTCTGAATTATCAATTTCAATTTCTTTTTTTGAGATCAATCCCATAATTAATGCTGACATCGCCATTCTATGGTCCAAATAAGTTTGGAATTCAAATCCACCAGATTTTAGTTCATTATTTCCATATATAATTATATCATTATTTTTTTGCTCTACTTTAACGCCACTTTTTCTTAACAAATTTATAATACCTTCAAATCTATTACTTTCTTTTAATTTAAGTTCTGAAAGCCCTCTCATTGTAGTTTTTCCTTTTGCTTTAGATGCTGCTATAGCAATAATTGGATAGTCATCTATCATTGTAGGAGATATGTGTTTTTTTATGTCAACTCCCTTTAAATCACTATATTTTGCATTTATGTCATAAACATCCTCTCCAGCTAACCTCTTATGATTCATAAATTTCAATTTGGCCCCCATATTTTTGAGAACCCTGAAGGCCCCATCACGTGTTGGGTTTATTAAAATATTTTTAACGGTTATATCTGAGCCCTTACATATTAAAGAAGCAACTATTGGAAATATTGCAGAAGATGGATCTCCTGGAATATCGATATTCAAAGCTTTCAAATCATTCACACCATTAATAGAAATTTCTTTAATGCTTCTTATTTTTCTAACCTCTATGTCGGCATCATATAAATCTAACAATCTTTCTGTATGATCCCTAGTATTATATTTATCTATAACTTTCGTTGTACCTGGAGTATTTAAGGCTCCTAGCAATATTGCAGACTTAATTTGAGCTGATGGCTCTTTAAGCTCATAAGTAAACGGTATAGGTAGATCTGAACCTTTTAATATTGCAGGTAAAAAATTATCTTTTCTTAATGAGTAGTTAGCTCCAAAATTGGTTAAAGGTTTTAATACCCTTTTCATTGGTCGACTAGAAAGAGAAGCATCACCAGTAAATATAGAAGTAATATTGTGAGTTGATGCTAACCCCATAACTAACCTTGCAGAAGTTCCCGAATTATCAAAATTTAAGGGAACCTTTGGCTCTAAAATTCCTCCTAAACCAACACCTTCGATAGTACAAATGCCTCTAGAAGAGAATTTGATTGATGCTCCAAAACTAGTCATTGATTCAATGGTCTTTTTTACATCGTCACTTAACAATAATCCTTTAATATTACTAATTCCTATTGCTATTGAGGATAAAATAACAACTCTATGCGAAATTGACTTGTCTCCCGGAATTAAAATATTACCCTTTAATCTTTTACTGCTTATAGATTTCATTTGTATAAGTTATATATCACATTATTTATTTTTGTTATTTATTTGATTTAATATTAATAAAAATTTATTTATTTTTGACAGTAAGATTTGTTCGTGGCAAATCATGATAAGTTTTTTTAAAAGGGGTTTAAATTGGATAAGAACAAACTCGGCAATAAACTTCTATGCCCAGAGTGTGAAGTTAAATTTTATGACCTAGGAAAACCGGAAATAGTATGTCCTAGTTGTGGTTTTAATATATCAGAGATTATAAAAAAGGAAGCTGAAGAATTAGAGAAGATTAAGGAAAAAGATTCTAATGAATCAATCTCAGAAACAAAAGATGAGAAAGTAGAAGAATCGGATGCTAATGATAATTCAGAAAAGGTTGATAAAACAGATGAGGATTTAGAAGATTCAATTTCTGAAATAAATGAAGAAGAAATTGAATCAAATGATGATGAAGAAGAAATTGATACTGATCATATCTCAGAAATTGATGAATTAGAGGAATTTGATCTAGATGAAGATATCGATGATGATATTGATGATGATGAATTCTTAGAAGATAGCGATGATGATTCAGTAGAAGATGTAATAGGCTCAGTAAAATCTAATAAAGAGGAAGAATAGCAGGGGCTATAGCTCAGCTGGGAGAGCGCTTGCATGGCATGCAAGAGGTCGGCGGTTCGAACCCGCCTAGCTCCACCATATTTTTAAAATTAGAATGGCTATACATAATCCACAAATTCTATAAATAAGAAATGTAAAATGAGATTCGTAATTTTAATTATATTTTTAGGTCTTTTTACATGGTTAATGATGGCATTAACTGTTCTTTAGAAAACATTAGATAGTTTCGTTAATGATTAAGGATTAAAGATTATCCTCCATAAAACATTAATGTAGTGATAAAGCTAAAAAGAAAAACTAAAAATAAAACGATTATTGATTTCATAATTTAAATAAACCTAATTTCCACATCTATAAAATTTTATGGCATCTAGTATATCTTGTTTAGTAGCAATACCTTCTTCATACAGTAAGCTTAAATTATTTTGAGCCGCGCTATGTCCTTGCTTAGATGCTAATTTATACCATTTTAAAGATTCTTGAAAATCTTGGTCTGCTCCTTGCCCTAACCGATAAAAGATTCCAAGGTTATATTGAGCATCAGGGTTACCATTTTTTCCTGCAGATAGATAATATTGAAAAGATTTATCGATATCTTTCTCTACCCCTAAGCCTTTTTCATAAATATACCCAAGCTTGTACTGAGCTAAAATATTACCTTGCTGAGCTGACTTTTCGAACCAATATAAAGCTTTTATAAAATTTTTAGGAATATCATTACCATTAGAATAAATTAGCCCTAAATTATATTGGACTTCAGAATTTCCTTGTGAGGCTACTTCCTCCATCTTCAGAATATGACTAGGTAAAGAATTATCTAAACTATTAGAATAAAGAGACGATCCAACAAAATTAAAAACTAAAACGAATGATAAAGAAAAAAATAAGCTTATTAATTTAATTTTACACATAACTAATTAATTAATGGTGATCTCCGTCTATAGAAGCACCATGGCTATCAGATTTATGCGCTCCGTGGGGTACAGCCCAAACTTTATCAGGTTTTCCATCATCAAAGAAAATATCACGAGATGCTTCAGTATAATCAGATTCATAACCCATAATAGCAATAAAAACTAAGATAGCGATCATTGGAGAAAGAAGTGCCACTACCAAGGCCATCCTTTCCCAGACCATGTGCATAAATATTGCCATAATAAAGCCGGCCTTTAAAAACATAAATAGCAATATTAGACTCCATCTAAGAAAACCCTGTAATTGATAGAAGTCAACCATATAAGAGCCCACACTTAATACGAATAATAAAATCCATATCTTAAGATAAATACTAATAGGATGTTCTTGTCCTTCTGTAGCCATAACTTACCTCACCAAAGATAGAAAAATGCAAAAATAAAGACCCAAACTAGATCAACAAAATGCCAATATAAACCGAGTGTTTCAACTATTTCGTAACGTCCTTTTTGCCAAGTAAAGAACCCCCTTCTTCCAGTATCATAATCGCCTCGCCATACTTTTCTTACATTTATAAATAAGAATAAAACTCCAATGGATACATGAAAGCCATGAAATCCTGTAACCATAAAAAATACGGACCCAAATTGGGGCGCACCAAAGGGATTTTCCCATGGCCTTACGCCTTCCATAATAAGTTTTGTCCACTCAAAAGCCTGCATACCAACAAAAGATGCTCCTAAAATTGCTGTAATCAATAATAGTATAGCTGTTTGCTTTCTCTTTTTTTGATAGCCACTTCTAACAGCCATAGCCATTGTTCCACTGCTTGTGATCAATATAAAAGTCATTATCGCTATAAGTAAAAGAGGTACACTTACACCCCCTACAGTAAGCGCAAAAACTTCACTTGGGTTTGGCCATGGTACTGTAGTAGACCAACGAGCAGTCATATAACCAATTAAAAAACAGCTAAAGATAAATGTATCACTTAGAAGGAAGATCCACATCATTGCTTTGCCCCAAGGAACACCCTTAAAGGCTCTTTGATCTGAAGCCCAATCATGCGTTAAACCCTTCATACCATCAGGTAGTGGTTTTATTGAAGTTGTCGAAGGTTCGTTCATTTAAAAATACTCCTGATTAATTAAGTTGCTAACAAAAGACCAAACAAAACTAGCCAAACCACAAATAAATAATGCCAATAAATAGCTGTTGAACTTATTGTTGATTTAAGATTTGTATAAGAAATATCTTTCTTAAAAATCTGCACAACAGACCAAGTCCACACAACTAAGCCTCCAAGTAAATGGAATATATGTAAGCCAGTAAGCATATAAAAGAAGGCAAAAGAAGGGTTTGAATCAACAAAATATCCATAAGCTATTAGTGAATTCCAAACTGAAATCTGACCTATAATAAAAATTAAAGCAAATAAGCCTGCACCAATTAAATAATATCTGGCTTGATTAAAAATTAGTTCCTTCGATAAATTTCTAGCTTTATGAAATAAAGCACTACTCAAAAATAAGATCAAAGTATTGAACCAAAGCATACTAGGTTCTGGAAGAACCCTCCAATCGCCATATGCCATTCTGCCAATATAAGCAACAAAAAATAAACTAAAAAGCGCAGTAACAGATGCCAAAAAACATATAAGTGCAATACGGGATGAATCAAAAGAAAATGATCTTCCGCTATGAAGATTGTCCTTCTTTTCTTGAGAAGGTAGCCATGGTTTCTGAGCTAATGTACTGAATATACTCATGTTTTTTCTGCTTTTATTTCCGTTCCCTCAAAACCTTCAGCTAATTCGACATCTGAATTTGGAACATCTTGGGGTACAAAATCATCTTTGGCTCCTGGAACATTAAAATCATAGGGCCAGCGATAAACAACAGGCAATTCGGTTGAAAAGTTTCCATGACCAGGAGGTTGATCTGGTGTTCTCCATTCAAGGGAATTAGCTTTCCAGGGATTCATTTCGGCCACAGGGCCATATTTTTTACTCCAGAATATATTAATAAAGAAAAAGATTTGAGCAAAACCTGTAATTAACGCTGTTAATGTTATAAATACATTTAGATCGGCTGCAGATTGAGTATAAAGAGCTTCTGTTTGCCCCATTTCATAATATCTTCTTGGCACTCCAATCAAACCTAAATAATGCATAGGAAAGTAAATTAAATAAGAACCTAAGAAGGTAAACCAAAAATGAAGTCTCCCTAGGGTTTCATTATACATACGACCAGTCATTAAAGGATACCAATGATAGATAGCCGCAAAAACAACTTGTACTGGTGCTATACCCATAACCATGTGAAAGTGGGCAACTACAAAATAAGTATCAGATAGAGGAACATCAACAATAACATTTCCAAGGAATAAGCCTGTAAGACCGCCATTTAAGAAAGTAATAATAAAAGAAATACAAAATAACATTGGTACAGTAAGAGTTATATTTCCTTTCCAAAGGGTAAGAATCCAATTGTAGACTTTGATTGCCGTAGGTACTGCAATAATTAATGTTGTTGTTGCAAAGAAAAATCCAAAATAGGGATGCATTCCACTAACATACATATGGTGAGCCCAAACAATAAAACTGAGGGCTCCAATAGCAACAATTGCCCAAACCATCATACGATAACCAAAAATATTCTTTCTAGCATGGACTGATAAGACATCAGAAACAATTCCAAAAGCTGGAAGAGCTACAATATAGACTTCAGGATGACCAAAAAACCAAAATAAATGCTGAAATAAAATTGGACTTCCGCCACCATAACTCAATTGCTCACCCATCTCTACCAGGGCAGGCATGAAAAAACTTGTCATTAATGTTTTGTCAAGAATCATCATAATTGCACTTACAAGCAAAGCTGGAAAGGCAAACATAGCTAAGACTGTAGCTGTAAAAATGCCCCAGACAGATAATGGCATTCTCATCAAAGTCATGCCTCTTGTTCTAGCTTGGAGAACAGTAACAATATAATTTAACCCACCCATAGTGAACCCAATTATAAAAACAGCCAAAGAAACTAGCATAAGAATTATGCCACTTTCTTGTCCTGGGGTTCCTCCAAGGATTGCTTGCGGAGGATACAAAGTCCAACCTGCACCTGTAGGACCTCCAGGAGTGAAAAAGCTAGCTACAAGTATTATGCATGCCAATAGAAAAGTCCAATAACTGACCATATTGAGATACGGGAAGACCATATCTCTTGCCCCTACCATTAGCGGTATCAAATAATTACCAAATCCACCAAGAAATAGTGCGGTTAAGAAATAAACAACCATAATCATTCCATGCATAGTAATAAATTGGTAATAAGTTCCTTCACTAATTATAGAAAGTTCCGGAAATCCGATTTGCATTCTCATAAACCATGAGAGAACAAGTCCAATGAGAGCTATAGCTGTAGCAGTACAAAAATACTGAATAGCTATGATTTTAGCATCTTGAGAAAAAACTTTTTCTGTCCACCAACTTTTAGCATGGTACAAATCTTGCTCTTCAACTTCTCTTTCTGGAATTATAGCATCAGACATTTACTACCCCTTATTTATATTCAATTTCTGCAAATTTATTAACTTTTAAATCAATAGATTCTACCGAATCTTTGAATGTCATTTGTTCAGATAACCATTCATTATAAGAAACCTCATCATCCACTGAAACAAATCCACGCATTGCATGATGTCCCACACCACAAAGCTCTGCGCACAATATTTCATATTCTCCAGCTTTCGTAGGAGTAAACCAATAATAAGTTATCATACCTGGGACCATATCCATCTTGCCCCTGAATTGTGGTACATAAAAATTGTGAAGAACATCTATTGATCTTAAAAGAACCTTAACAGGTTGATCAATAAGAAGATGAAGATCATCTCCTTGAATTAAGATATCGTCTTGACCATTAGGATCATTAGGATTTAAACCAAAAGGATTTTCATCATTTATGTTTCTTGCATCGCTTGTGCCTAATATTCCATCCTCACCAGGAAGTCTAAAACTCCAATACCATTGCTGAGCCATTACTTCGACAGGAGCAACATTATCTGGAGGATTAACATATTCATCCCATACCACCAATCCTGGAGCTAAAAGAGCTATAACACCAATTGTAGTAAGTACAGTAAGTGTCCATTCAGTTTTTTTGCTTTCAGGTTGATATTCTCCTTTGCTCCCTGGTTTTTTTCTAAATTTAACAATGCAATAAATCATAAAACCTAATACTGCAGCAAACACAAATCCGGTTATCGCAAAGGTTAGTTGTATAGTAAAATCTATTCCACCCCAATTTGAAGCTATCGGTGTCCACCACCAAGGACTAACTAAGTGAAATACTATAGATCCCAGTACAACAAGAAACATGACAAAAGCAATCATCGAAAAGGACTCCTTTTTTAACTAATCGTATATTCTTATTTATATATAAAAGAAAAGTTGAATATACTAAATCATGCACAAAAGTACTTATAGTCACTTTAAAGTCAAGATAAGACATTGCGGAAGATTACTTAGTAATATATTAATTTATCTTTGATTTTATAAGGGATTATTTCATTAAAAAATTATGTTGTTATTTTTCAAAAAACTAATTGAACTTTTTAAAGTTAGAATAAGCTTAACAATAACATTATGTGCTGTTTCTGGCGTTTTTATAATGCCCTATAATGGTTCTTTTACTTTAAATGAATTTATAATCTTACTAATTTGTACTTTTATTTCTTCTGCAAGTATTAGTGCATTTAACCAATATTATGAAAAAGATTTAGATATATTAATGCCTAGAACATCTCAGCGACCATTTGCCACAGGTTTTTTTAAGAAAAGCAAATGGTGGTTGTTTGTTTTTTTTACACTATTAACTTTATCAATAATATTTGCGGGGTTTTATTTAAATATTGCTTCAGCATTTTATTTACTTTTAGGCGCTTTCTTTTACGGATATGTTTATACAATTTTGCTCAAAAGATCGAGTATATACAATATAGTAATTGGAGGGCTTGCAGGAAGTTTCGCTGTTTTGGCAGGCTCAGCAGCAGTAAATCCAATTTTATCTATTCCTGCAATAATGCTTTCTCTAATTCTTTTTCTTTGGACGCCTCCCCACTTTTGGAGCTTAGCTATAGCTATTGAAGAAGACTATTCCAAAGCACATATACCAATGCTGCCAAATTTAATAGGAGCCAAAAGTTCTGCATATGTCATTTTATCTCAGACTATATTGCTAGTTATAATTTCCTTTGTTCCTTTGTTGTTTAATATGGGAAAAATCTATTTAGCTTTAGTCCTTGTTG
>JAYZKD010000009.1:0-14196 GCA_036163815.1 Pseudomonadota bacterium
TTTTTATTTTTTCTAATTCATCTTTATTTAAAAGTCTCCTTATAGCCCAAATAGCTGCTCCTCTAACTAATGAAGATTTATCGCTAATATTTAATAAAGCTTTCTTTGCTAATTCTTTATTATTAGAATTTCCAATTGCGATTAGAACATTACGTAAGAATCTATCTCGTCCTATTCTTTTTATAGGAGAGCCTGAGAAAAAAACTCTAAAATTTTTATCATCAAAACTTGCAAGATTAGATAGAGTAAAATCTGAAATATTTTTTTTAGACGAAAATCGTATTTCTTTAGATTTTATGGCAAATTTATTCCATGGACATATAGCAAGACAATCATCGCAACCATATATTCTGTTTCCAATTTTTTTTCTAAATTCTAAGGGGATTTGGCTTTTATGTTCAATAGTTAGATAAGAAATACATTTTCTTGCGTCTAATTTGTATTTATCTGTAAAAGCATTAGTAGGACAAACTTCAAGGCATTTTTTACAGGTTCCGCAATTATCCCTTTCTTTAACATCTTCTTTTAAGTCAACATTTATAAATATCTCTGACAGAAATAACCATGAACCAAATTCTTTACTAACTAAATTTGTATGTTTTCCTTGCCATCCTAAACCTGCTAATTCTGCAATATTTTTTTCCATCACGGGAGCTGTATCTACAAAAACTTTCAAATCACAATCAAGTCTTTTAGATAGCCATCTGCCAAATTCTTTAAGATTTTTTTTAATAATTTTATGGTAATCTTGACCTCTTGCATAAACTGAAATGTTTCCAAATTCCTTTTTTTCTAAGGATTTTAATGGGTTTGTATCTGGAGCATAATTAACTCCAAGACAAATTATCGTTTTCACATCTGGCCATAAGTTTTTAGGTGACTCTCTTTGGTATTGGTTTTTTTTTAACCACTCCATTTCACCATGATAATTATTTTTTAAAAAATCGTTTAAATTCTTTTTTACTTCTTTTTGCAACTCGGGTTTAGTAAATCCGATTGTGTCAAAACCTAATTCCTTTGATTTAGAAATGATTTCATCTTGGATTCTGGTTAATTTCTTTCTATTAGAAATCGAGTGAGACATATTTTCCTCTTGGAGGTATGCTCATAATTTGATCGGTTAATAAAGATCTAAAACTTGGCCTACTTTTAATTTTTGCATACCAATCTTTTACTCTAGGATATTTTTTCCAAGGTATATCCCCAAGGTAGTCTAGGCATGATATATGAGCTACTGCTGTAAAATCTGCAGTATTAATACTTTCTCCCGCCAAACAGTATCTTTCATTTAAAATATTATCTATATAATTCAGATGATAGTTCATATTATGAATTGCTACTTTAATTCTTTCTAACCTTGGTAACCCGCCGCCTTGTTTTACACTTAAAAATTGTCTTTCAACCTTTTCGTGTAATATTATTTTTAATACTTCTATATAAAATTTGTTATCAAACCAATCTATTAAACGTCGGCACTCATTTTTTTCTTCTTTATTCTCAGGAAAGATTGCGTCAAATTCCTCTTCAAGGAATTCTGTTATAGCATAATGACCACAAATTTTATCATTATTAATAATTAATACTGGAACTTCCCCAGAAGGATTGGTTTTTATAAATTCTTTTCTTTTTTGCCAAAAGGCTTCAGTAATTAAATCTGGATCGATATTTCTTTCTCTTAATAAGAGTCTAATTTTTCTACTAAAAGGACATAATGGATAGTGGTATAATGTTGCCATAAGAAATTCACCCTCATTAATAAATATTATTTTTTATAATAATTATATACTGTATAGTTTCTTAGATATTTATTTTAACTTATTTTATTTAATTACCAAAGAATGATTACATGACTATTAATTTGTATAAGGGTGATATTCCTAGCGACCTAAGTTTTGGGGATAGTGTTGCAGTTGATACAGAAACGCTTGGCTTAATCCCAGAGAGAGACCCATTATGTTTAATTCAGCTTTCCTCAGGAGATGGAAATGCACATTTGCTTCAATTTGAAAGAAGTGATTATGATGCACCAAATTTAAAAAGAATTTTAAAAGATAATAGTTGTGAGAAAATCTTCCATTTTGCTAGATTTGATGTTGCGGTTATAAAACATTATCTTGGAATTGATTGCTCTCCAATCTATTGCACTAAAATAGCATCAAAACTTGCAAGGACATATACTGATAAACATGGATTAAAAGACTTGTGTAAAGAATTATTAAATATAGAGTTATCTAAAGTCGAACAAACTTCTGATTGGAGTGTTGAAGAGCTTACAGAAGAACAAAAGATTTATGCGGCATCTGATGTTCTGCATCTACATAAATTAAAAGCCATTCTAGAGGAAAAGCTAAAGAAATTAGATAGAAAAGCCCTTTCAGAAGATTGCTTTAAGTTTATTTCTACTAGAGCTTATTTAGACTTAAATGGTTGGTCAGAGATTGATATTTTTAAGCATTAAATATGGCTGAATTGAGGACAAAAAATCAATTGGATAAAATTAAGATAAGACGGTTGAAAATAATCTTACCTGTATTTATTTTAATATTTTTATCAATTATTATTTTTCAGTATTTCAACTCTAAAAAAGTATTTGTTATTAATCAGGAGACCAACAATAGTTTCACTAAATTAACGATTGAATCAGATTCCGGTGTAATTAAACCATTATTAACTGGGAATACTTCTGATGGAGGATTCTATAAGTTAACTGCTAATAGGGCGAGTCCATTGGGACCCGAATTAAAAGATATAGAATTAGAAACAGTTGATTTAGAGTTTTACGATGATCAGTTAATATTGTTAAAATTAAAATCAAAATTTGCTAAATACATAGCTTCCGATAATACAGCTTTATTATTCGACAATTTGTTCGGAGAAACAATAGAAGATTATTCTTTTTCTGCAACTTCAGTTTCTATGAACCTTGATACTTCTTTTATTTTTCTGGAAGGACCTATTAGAGGTAATGGTGAAGGGGTATTGTTTGAAACAGGAAAAGTAGAGATCCACAACAAGGGCAAAAAAATATTTTTCTCTTCTGGAGTTAAATTTAATATTTCTCCTAGTTCAATTAAGGAGAAAAAAAATTAGAAAATTTCTCTATATTGTTATCCTTTTATTATCTTTTGCAAACCCGATTTCAATTTCCGCAAATACAAACCAATCATTTGTAATTGAAAATGAAGCTCCTTACGAAATTTTGTCAGAAAATATGTATTTAGATAGGAACCTAAAAGTTATTGGCTTTTCAGGAAAAGTAATTTTAAATCAAGGGCCGCTAAAGATGTTGGCTGATCAGATAGAATTATTTTTTTCTGAATCTCTTACACGAGAAGGGTTCAAAAAAATGAAGGCAACAGGCAATGTGAGGTTAGAAAATAGTAATTCCATATCAGCAACTGGTAATATTGCTTTATATAGTGTAAATGGTAGGGAAATGATTTTGACAGGAAATGTTGTTTTAACTAATGAAATGTCAATGATTAAAGGTAATAAATTAATCTTGAATATTGATACAGGAAAAATAGAAATATTCAATGATGAAATTAATCAAGAAAGAGTAAAAGGCATTCTAGTAGAAGAGAAAGAATAAATTTATATTTAAATGAGTGATAATAAGCAAAAACCAGTTTTAATCAAAGATTCTAATGATGGTCTAATTATAAAAAAAATTAGCAAATCTTTTTCGGGCAGACCTGTTGTAAGGGATGTAGATTTTAAATTTAAATGTGGAGAAGCATTAGGGTTATTGGGTCCAAATGGATCAGGAAAAACCACATTATTCTATACGATAATAGGCCTTATAAAACCTGATTCAGGATCAATTATTCTTGATGGAGAAGATATTACAGATTTGCCTATATATAAGAGGTCAAAAAATGGTATTGGTTATTTGCCGCAAGAAGCCTCAATATTTAGGGGTTTAACTGTAGAAGAAAATATAAGAGCTATAATTGAAATTTTAGAATCAGATGAACTAAAAATTGAAGAAGAAATAGATCATTTATTGAAAGAGTTTGATATCGATCATTTAAGGAGAACTCCAGCCCTTTCTCTTTCAGGAGGAGAAAGGAGAAGGGTTGAAATTGCTAGATGTCTTGCATCGCACCCTAAATATATTTTATTAGATGAGCCGTTTGCTGGTATCGACCCTATAGCTGTTGGAGAGATTAGAGAATTGGTTTCTAAATTAAAAAATAGGGGCGTAGGCGTCCTAATAACTGATCATAATGTCAGAGAAACACTTTCCTTGATTGATAGAGCAGTTTTGATTCATGAAGGGTCAGTTTTGATCGAAGGTGAGCCCAATGATATTGTTGGAAATGAAGATGTTAGGAAAGTTTATTTAGGAGATAGATTTTCTATCTAATTTATAGTGAAATTTTTTGATGATGTCATAAATTCAGTTATTGTCTGTTTCGTAAAATATTTTGATTTTGAAGGTAGGGCTTCAAGGTCAGAGTTTTGGCATTGGCAGTTATTTAGAATTCTATTATTTTTATCGCTAACTTATTTAGAAAGCTTATTATTTACTGGTCTTAACTTTACATTTAATCTCTTACTATTAATTCCAGAAATATCTGTATCTATTCGAAGATTGCATGATACGAATAGAAGTGGTTTATGGTATTTATTAACATTTACGATAATAGGCATTATACCCTTAATTTATTTTTATACTCTGAAAGGGGATGAAAATAAAAACGATTATAAGTTTTGATGATGAATATATTAAGAAAAATATATAAGATATTTTTAATCTTTTTTAGTAACTTATTTAGGTTTATTCTTTTTATTCCGAGGTTTGTATCGAGTTTAATTATTTTAAGTATTGTAATTGTTTTATTAAAATTTTCATTAACAGATGTTCCTAGAAAGGTTGCTAAAGGGACAGCTTTATATATTCCTATGGAAGGATTTATTGTTGAAGAGAAGAGATCAGAAAGAGATATAAGGGAATTATTATTTTCCGAAAACAATATACCTCAAATCGATATACACCAATTAATAGAATCTATTGATAGAGCTAAAGATGATGATAATATAAAGGGCTTAGTGATTGAGCTTAGTGATTTTTTAGGCGGATATCCTTCAGAGTTATTAAAAATAAGCCAAACAGTAAAAGAATTTAAGGATTCTGGAAAATCTGTTATCGCTTATTCTGATTTTTTTTCTCAAAGTTCATATTTAGTTGCATCTGCAGCATCTGAAATAATAACTTATCCATCAGGAGGTGTCTTATTAGACGGATTTTCTTCCAAAAGAATATATTATAAAGATCTTTTTGATAAAGTTGGTCTTGAAATTATTAATTTGTCCGAAGGTCAATTTAAAACAGCCTTTGAAAACTTAACTCTTTCATCAATGAGCGCTGAAGAGAAAGAGCAGCGCTATAATTTATTAAGTAGTATTTGGTCAGAAATTATTACCGAAATAGAGAATAATCGAGATTTTCAATCCGGATTGGTAAGAAATT
This sequence comes from Pseudomonadota bacterium, assembly GCA_036163815.1. Classification (GTDB taxonomy): domain Bacteria; phylum Pseudomonadota; class Alphaproteobacteria; order MED-G09; family MED-G09; genus AG-430-B22. The sequence goes on from JAYZKD010000009.1 coordinate 5,477, forward strand.
ATTCAAATAATTTTGACAAGATTCTTATGGCTCATTTTGGTGATTGGGGCGAGGCATCAATTAAATCAAACCTAGTAGACAGCCTAATGAATAAAGAAGAGCTAAGGGAATATTTGAATGATAGCTATGGTGGAGATGAAGATACAATTTGGAGAAATATTGATTATAGGGATTATAATCAAAAGAGATCCAAAATTAATAAAGAAAATACGATAGCTATTATAACTTTATCTGGCCCAATTTTAGATGGATATCAATCGACAGGAATTGCAGGGGGAGAAAATATTTCTGAGTTATTAAATGGAGCTATAAAAAATAGAGATGTCAAAGCTATAGTCCTAAGAGTAAATAGCCCAGGCGGATCTGTTTTTGCTTCGGAACTGATCAGGGATGCTATTTTGAAAGTAAAAGAAAAAAGTATACCCATTGTTACATCTATGGGCGGAGTGGCGGCTTCAGGAGGATATTGGGTCGCTGCATCAACTGATTATATTTTTGCAGAAAATCTTTCAATTACAGGATCAATAGGCGTTGCTTCAGTTTTATTTAATGCCGAAGAAACATTTGATAAGATTGGTCTCAATGAGGATGGAATATCTTCTTCTATATTTTCTGATTCACTTAACGGTATTTTATTCGATAAGCCGAATGAGAGATTGATAAATCTTTATAAAACGACAATAAAAAATGTTTATGACAAATTTATAAAATTAGTTTCGGAAGGAAGAAATATTTCTATAGAAAAAGTTAATGAGATTGCAATGGGAAAAATTTGGACTGGAAAGCAGGCCGTAGATTTGGATCTTGTTGATGAAATAGGATCATTAAATGATGCAGTTAAAAAAGCAGCTGAATTATCAAATTCTGATAATTATAATATTAAAAGATTTTATCAAAAAACAAATACAGTAATAGATTTTATCCCTTTTCTAAATAATAGACTAGGTTTTCCGAGCTTCAGCGTCTTTAATAAAGAAGATTTAGGTTTAGGGTATAGCTTTTCTAACCTTTTCAAAGATATAAGTGATTACAATGATCCTAAATCTTTATATTACCTTTGTGGTACTTGTTTAATTTTAAATTAATCTTTCACTTGCTAGCTACTAATTAAGCATTTATAAACCACAGATACTAATTTGGAGTTATAAAAATGGCTGTTCCAAAAAGAAAAGTAAGTCCTTCAAGAAGAGGTAAGAGAAGATTGGGTCATAAGAGAAAAGCCCCAACTTATGTTGAGAATAAAGATTCAGGCGAACTTCATAGACCGCATCATATAGATCTCAAAAGTGGGATGTATAATGGAAAACAAATTTTAACTCAGAAGGAAACTGAGTAAACTTCTTTGAATAAATCTTATCCTGATAATATTAAAGGAGCACTTATATTATTAATTGCTTCTGTAATCTGGGGCTCGACATTTATTCCGCAAAAAGTTGCTATGGATTTTTGGTCCCCTCTCCAATTTACAGCAATAAGATTTTTAATTGGATCATTTTTTCTTATATTAATTATTCCAATCTTTGGAATCTCTGAAAAGATTAATAAAAAATCGTTAATTACTTATGGTCTATCCTTAGGCTTCTTTCTTGGTTTTGCAGCTCTTTTTCAACAAATAGGTTTAGTCACGACCACAGCAACAAATGCTGGTTTTTATACAAGTTTATATGTTTTATTAGTTCCTTTAATTGGTATCTTTTTAGGTTATATACCACATATTTCACTTTGGTTAGCTGTTATAATATGTATGGTTGGTTCAATTTTATTAGGTATTCCTGAAGGAGATTTTAGACTTGATAAAATAAATATTGGTGATCTCTGGGTCATTGCTGGATCACTATTTTGGGCAGCCCATGTACAGATTCTTTCTTATGGAGTTAAAAAAAATCCCATAATACTATTAGCAATATTACAGTTTCTCTTTGCGGGATTGATTTTAACTATTTTTGGAATTTTCTTCTATTCAGAAGAGTTATTAAATTTTCCTAATTTTTCAGATAGTTTTGTCCCGCTAATAACGCTTCTTTATTGCTCTATTGGATCAGTTTGTATTGCTTTCGTTCTACAAATGATTGGACAAAAATATTCACCACCGAATGAAGCAGCTATAGTAATGAGTACTGAAGCAATATTTGCAGCTTTCTTTGGTTGGATTATTTTAGCAGAATTTTTTAATTTCCGAATAATTTTAGGATCAGTTCTAATATTTTTAGGAATTATAATTTCTCAAGTTTTTTCAACTAATTTAAGAAAAAGAGTCTAACCTTCTATAAGGAATATTGCTTCCTCGGCAATTAAATTAGCAAAGAATCTAGGTTTTCCATTAAATGTTTTTTGAGATTTTGAATGTAAAGTAACTGTTTGAATAATATGAATTTCCAATTCAATGCATAAATCTATAAAATCAGTTATTGTACATAAATGTATATTTTGTGTGTCAAACCAATTTGAATCTAATTTTTTTGTTATTGGCATCTTTCCCTTAAATAACAAAAGAAATCTCACTCTCCAGTGGCCAAAATTTGGTATAGAAATAATTACTTTTTTTCCAATTCTTATTAATTCTGAAAGTATTTTTTTAGGATCTTGTGTAGCTTGGATGGTTTGACTTAATATAACACAATCAAAAGATTTATCAGGGTACAGACTTAAATCTTCATCAGCATCTCCTTGAATAACAGATAAACCTTTTGTTACACATTTGTTAACTTTTTTTTGATTAATCTCGAGGCCTTGACCCCTGATATTTCTATTCTTTTCTAAAAGATTTAATAATTCACCATTACCACAGCCCACATCAAGGATCTTGCTATTTTTTTCAACTAAATCTGATATAAGACTCAAATCTTTTCTTTGATTTTCCATTTTATTATCCTCATCTAATAGATTGATTTAAGAAACCCATCTAAGCATATATCAAATTCTGGTTCTTCTAGGAGAAAAGCATCATGCCCCTTATCAGATTCAATTTCTACAAAACTAACATCAACACCTGCAGCACTTAAAGCCCTGACAATAATTAAATTTTCTGATGTTGGATAAAGCCAATCCCCCGTAAAAGACACAACAAGGAATTTATTTTTTGAATTATTGTATATTTCAGTCAAACTTTTACTATGAGTTTTTTCTAGATCGAAATAGTCCATAGCCCGAGTAATATATAAATATGAATTTGCATCAAATCTATCAACAAAAGTTAATCCTTGATGCCTAAGATAACTTTCAATTTGAAAATCTGCGTCAAAACCAAACCCCAAATCAGATTTATCTTGAAGTTTTCTTCCAAATTTTTTAGTTAATGAAGTTTCTGATAGATAAGTAACATGCGCAGTCATTCTAGCTATTGAAAGACCTTTTGAAGGATTAACATTCTTACTTCTGTAGTTGCCTGATCTCCAATTTAGATCAGCCATTATTGCTTGTCTGCCTAATTCATGAAAAGCAATATTTTGTGCAGTATGTCTTGATGAAGTAGCAATAGGGATCGCTGATATAATGCGCTCAGGGTGTGATGCTCCCCATTCTAAGGCTTGCATTCCACCCATAGACCCGCCAATAACAGATAAAAGCTTATCAATTCCAAGATGATTTATAAGTCTCAATTGAGCATTAACCATATCGGCTATCGTTATTATTGGAAAATTAATGGCAAATTCTTTGCCTGTGGTTGAATCTGTTGATGTGGGGCCAGTAGATCCCATGCACCCACCAAGAACATTAGCGCATATAACAAAGAACTTATTAGTGTCTATAGGTTTATTTGGGCCAACCATTCTAGACCACCAACCTTCTTTATTCGTTATGGGGTGATTGCTTGCAACATATTGGTCACCAGAAAGAGCGTGACAAATTAAAATTGCATTATCTTTTTTGGAATTTAACTCTCCATAAGCTTTATAAGCTATGTCATGGCCTTTAATTGTTTGACCACTTTCTAACAATAAAGGTTCTGGATCACTAAAAAGTAAACAATCTAACTCTTTATTTTTATTTGTCATAGCAATCACCCTAGAATAATAGATTCTTATAATTTTAGAATTAAATTTAGAATCTCCATCCATATCCAATACTAATCGCTAAAGGATCAAGGTCAACATCTGCTGTTGCTAAACCTGCTGGTCCTGCGTCTACTACTACATCAGTAGAAAGCGCATATTTTTTTATATCTATATTAAAAAAATTGTTTTCACCTAGCACATAATCAAAACCAAAGTTTAAAGCAAAACCGAACTCATCCTTATAACTTATACCTATCGCATCACCAGGATTGTCATCATAAAAGAAAGTATAATTTACACCAGCCCCTATATAAGGAAGAAAATTACTTTCTGTATTGAAATGATATTGCAAAGTAAATGTTGGTGGTAAAACTTTTACTGTTCCAAGATTAACATTACCAAGGGCAGTATTAATAGCTAATACATTATGTTCTGTAGTGCCAAAAATTGCTTCTATAGCAATATTATCTGTAATAAAATATCGTATATCCAGTTCTGGAACAGTATCATCATCAACTTTTGCTTCGCCTCCGATTGATAAATCAGAATCAACATCTGGATCAAGATTTAGAACTTTTAATCCAACTAGCCACTTTCCTGCGCTCTTAAATTGAGTGCTTTCTTGCGCATAAGAAAAATTATTCATTAATCCAAGAAATGTTATTAAATTAAATATAATTATGATTTTAAGTAAGTTATTTTTTTTCATTTTACCTCTCTTTAGTGCTTCAAGTTAATCTTGGGCGCACAATCTGAACATCAAATACCCAGCTTATTAAGTAAGCCAAACAACCAAGCATAAAAGAAGTTAAATGAGACCGCATTTTTGCTTTACAAGCCGCATTTTAATACCACCTTCGCACGATTTGCAGGTTGGCAGGGCTCAGCCCTTCTTAATGCAGGATTTTTTCTATATTATAAATTTAATAAATGCAAATTAATTATGCATGGCTATATTCGGCATTAATATGTTACTTATTGCTTCTATGGAGAATATTATTGGAAGAAAAACTAAAAGAATTAAGAGAAAAAATTGATTCTATAGATAAAAGATTACTGGAATTAATATTAGAAAGATCTGCTCTCGTTAAAGATATTGCTGAGGTTAAATCTGTAAAAGGGGTTGATATATTAAGGCCAGGTAGAGAAATTAATTTACTGAATAAGTTATTTAAAGAAGGGAATGCCTTATTAACTGGTGATTCAATTTTAAATATTTGGAGAGAAATTATAAGTACTATAACTAACTCTGTTCAATCTTCATTCGAATTATTAATAACAGATTCTGCAGGAAGTGACTTAAGTAATGAAGTTAGAAATTTTTATGGCTCTAAGACAAAAAAAACATTTAATATTTCTCACGATGAAGCAATAAGAAATGTATCGGAGAGTAAAGATTTTATAGCTGCTATTTCAGCTAAAGGAGATTGGTGGACAAAAGAATTACCTAAAAATGTTAATATATTCGGTTCTTTACCAATAATTTATAAAAATCCTCAAGGTTTTTTAATTGGCCAAGTAGAACCAGAGAAGGCAATCAACAATAAAACTGTTATAATTTGTGGTGAACAAGAAAAAGAAACTTTGAAGGAACAATATAAAATAAAAGTTTTAGCTTCAATATCCGGTTCTTTTTTAATAATTGTTGAAGGTTATTTTAAATCTTTTGAGAATAATAAAGTTTCCATTTTAGGAAATTTTGGATACATAGACGCAGGAAGTTAATATAATGAACAAACCTAAACCAAAAAAATATCTTGAGTCTATTAAACCTTATAAAGGTGGTGTTAGTAATGTAGATGGTGTTGATAAAGTATTTAAATTGTCGTCGAATGAAAATCCTTTTGGTGCAAGCCCTTTAGCAATAGAAGAATACAAAAAGGTTTCTGAAGAAATTGGTGTTTATCCTGATTCTTCTAATTTAGAGTTAAGAGATGCAATATCCAAGAAATACTCTCTTGAAATTGATAGAGTAATTTGTGGATGTGGTTCAGACGAAATTCTTCATCTTTTAGCGAAAGCATATTTGGATGAAGGTCAAGAAGGCTTGATTTCAGAAAATGCTTTTGCTGTTTATCCACTTGCAATTTCAGCTTCAGGGGCAAAAGTAATCAGAGCTAAAGAAAAGAATTTTCAACCTATGGTGGATAACATAATTTCTTCTGTTACCAAAGATACTAAAATTATTTATATAGCTAATCCAAATAATCCAACAGGGACCCTTTTGAAATATGAAGACTTGAAGAAGCTCCATACTTCTATCCCATCAGATGTATTATTAGTCATTGATGCCGCATATTCAGAATATGTTACTGATAAAAATTATGCTGTTGGTTTTGAGCTTGCTAAAGATAATGAAAATGTCGTGATAACAAAAACATTTTCTAAAGTTTTTGGCTTGGCTGGTTTGAGAATTGGATGGGCTTACTGTCCAGTTGATATATCTAAAACACTTTCAATTCTTAAAGTCCCCTTTTCTGTAAATGCTGCAGCACAAAAAACAGCTATTCAGTCTTTAAAAGATGATAAGTTTATAAAATCATCAGTAGAGCATAATTCTAAGTGGATAAAGATATTAGAAGAAAAACTATCTCAAATGGGCTTAAAGGTTTATCCAAGTCAATGTAATTTCTTACTAGTTGAATTTTCTCCTAACCTTAGAATTATTGCTTCAGAGGCATATGACATTCTCTGTTCAAAAGGATTAATAGTCAGAGAAATGAAAGAATACAATTTACCAAATTGTTTAAGAATAACGATAGGAACTGAAGAAGCCAATTCGATATTGATGGACAGTTTAAAAGATATGGTAAATTAATTATGAAACATTCTTTTAAAAAAATTTCTATTATAGGCCTAGGATTAATTGGCGGCTCAATTGGTTTGGCTATAAATAGATATGATAAAAATATAAAACGAATTGGCTTAGCTAAGAGTAATAAAACATTAGAAAAAGCAATTTCGAGAGGTTTAGTAGATGAAGTTACAGATAAATTAGATGAAGTTGTATGTGATGCCGATCTTGTTGTTTTAGCAACTCCCTTATCTTCTTTTAAAAATATCGTTAAAGAAATTCTTCCCTTTTTAAAAGATAATTGTATCATAACCGACACGGGTTCAACAAAATCTCAAGTTATCGATGAAATTATTGAGATTTTACCTAAAAACATACATTTTATTCCGGGTCATCCTATTGCTGGGACAGAGATGTCTGGTCCAGAGGCAGGATTTGCAGAACTTTTTGATAATCGCTGGTGTATTTTAACCCCCTTAAAAGAAAGCAAGCATGAAATTTTGGAAAAAGTAAAAAACTTCTGGGAAAATTTAGGTGCAATGGTCGAAATTATGGATGCAGAACATCATGACAAAGTTCTTGCTATAACAAGTCATATTCCTCATTTAGTTGCTTATAATATTGTAGGTACAGCTAATGATCTAGCAAATGTAACCGAAAAAGAAGTTGTTAAATATTCAGCCGGGGGTTTTAGGGATTTTACTAGAATTGCCGCATCAGATCCTACAATGTGGAGGGATATTTTTATTTACAATAGAGATGCTGTTCTTGAAATGCTAAAATTCTTTTCTGATGACTTAAATAATTTAAGGAATGCTATTGAAAATAACGATTCTAATTTTCTTGAAGATTTTTTCAATAAAACGAGAGATGTTAGAAGGAATATTATAGAAGCTGGGCAAGATACCAAAAAAGCTGATTTCGGCCGGGATGATTAATATATTAATCCAGTTTGGGCGCCCTACCAATTGGTAGAGGTCCCAAAAAGGTTATTCCATCCTCAAAGACAAGGTCGATTTTACCTCTGTAAATCAAAAGATTTGTTATTGGGTTTTCATCTATTCTTATGCCAAAAATTTGGAATATTTTTTTTATATCATTTGGCTCTGAGAAAGAAAATTCTAATTTACCCTTAATAAAATCTTTTGTATCTTTTGATAATTTGCCTCTTATTTCTAAAGTAGATTTACTTTTATATATGATAAGATTTACCTTGCTATCTTTATCAATTTCAATATTCCCTAACATTTTATCAACTGAAAAGGAGATCTTTTGTAGATTATCAGAAAAATTTAATTCCTTTCCGTTGAGATTTAGATTAATTTTCTCTTTATCCACTTTTTGATAATTAATGGTTAATATTTTTGGCAAAAGATTAACAAAAATTGAATTTGAAAGATTAATTAATATATCCTTATCGGTGGCTATACCAATTTGATCGAATCGCCATGCTAATGTTTTTAAATTGAGCTTCTTTATTAATAAAGGTTTAATGTTACCATATTCTAATTCATCGATACCAATTTCAAAATAAAATGGATACCCTTCGATTTTAATTTCTTGATAGGAAACATTATCTAAAGAGTAGATTTTATTTTTGATATAAAGTGAACCTGAATACCAATAAATTGTCCATAATGATAATGCGATAAAGATTAATAGAAGAGGAATTGTTATAGGTTTAAATTTATTCATTTTCTATCAATTCTTTAGTCGCAGACTCAATTTTATTTTCCAAAATATTATTAAATTCATTTTTTGACATTCCTGGTTTTATTTCTTCTAGGAATCTTACTTTTATTACACCCTTGTTCTTTCTATATCCTTTTGTCTTCCAAAAGAGGCCCGAATTTAAAGCTACTGGTACACACGGTATATTTAAATATTTATAAAGCGCATAACAGCCAGATTTTAATTCTGCCTTTTCTCCG
>JAYZKD010000010.1:0-4086 GCA_036163815.1 Pseudomonadota bacterium
GATTCTTTATCGGTTAGTTCAAATGAAAATAAACCTGTAAAAATTGGATCTTCTGATGATGCGGCGTTTATTTTGAAGAATGCTAGTTCAGTTATCATTATTCCTGGTTATGGAATGGCTGTTGCAAGAGCACAAAATGCTTTGAAAGAAATGTCTGATAAATTGAAAGGAATGGGCATAAAGGTCTCTTATGCAATACATCCTGTAGCAGGAAGAATGCCGGGACATATGAATGTTTTACTTGCTGAGGCCGATGTTCCATATGAAGAAATATTTGAATTAAGTGAGATTAATTCAAATTTTTCTCAAGCTGATGTAGCTTTTGTTATTGGTGCAAATGATGTTACTAATCCTGCAGCCAAAAATGATAATCAAAGCCCCATTTATGGTATGCCTATTTTGGAGGTTGAGAATGCGAAAACCGTTCTCTTTGTTAAAAGAAGTTTAGGAATTGGTTATGCGGGAATCGATAATGAACTTTTCTATAGAGAAAATACTATGATGTTATTGTCAGATGCAAAGAAGATGGTTGAAGATATTTCGATTAATTTATAATTAAAAGTCTCTATATGAGGGTTGTTTTTTCATAGGAATAAGGCCTTCTCGCATTGCTCTTTTTCTAGATAGTTTTCTTGCCCTTCTTATGGCTTCCGATTTTTCCCTTGCTTTTCTTTCAGATGGCTTTTCGTAACTGTTTCTTAATTTGACTTCACGGAAAACACCTTCGCGTTGCATTTTCTTTTTTAAAACGCGTATTGCTTGTTCTACATTGTTGTCTCTTACAGAAACTTCCATATTAATTAACCTTTGAAGTTAGGCATTTTGATATCAAATCTCCTTTATAATGTCTACAAGAGATGTAGTTTTATTAAAATGGCCTATTTTCAATTACTTAATCAACAATATATGTTAAATGCCCCATTTTTCTGCCGGTTTTAACTTCTTTTTTGCCATATAAATGTATAAATATTTTGTCAGTAGATTGTTTTTTTTCCCAATCATATATATCCTTTCCGATAAGATTTACCATATGACAATTATGTAACAATTTAGGTTCTTCTATTTTCGATCCAATTATCGCATTCATATGAATTCTGAATTGACTAATAGAACAACCTTCGATTGTCCAGTGACCTGAATTATGAACTCTAGGTGCAATTTCATTCACTAAAATCCCATTTTTTGTTTTAAAAAATTCTACTGTTAACACTCCGATATGATCTAGCGAAGTAACTATTTTCTTAGTTATATTTTTAACTTCATCTTCTAATTTACTATCAAAATTTAAAGGAGCATATGAATGCTTTAAGATATGATTCTCATGAACATTTCTTACCAATGGGAAATGAGAAACATTTCCGAATATATCTCTGCAAACAATTTGAGAAAATTCAAATTCAAAAGGTATTTTTTTTTCTATAATTGCGTTGTTTGTTAGTTTTTTTAGATTTGAATCAAATTTAATTTTATCTTTTATAGTAATTTGACCTTTTCCATCGTAACCAAATCTTCTTGTTTTTAAAATACTTTTACCAAATTTAGAAAGAATATATTTAATGTCTTTTTCCTCTTTAAATTCTATATATGGAGCGATTGGAATATCCAGTTCTTCTAAAAGTTTTTTTTCCGTTAATCTATCTTGAGTTGATTCAAGACTCTTTATACCAGGTCTAAGTTTTTTAGAGTTTTTAATATATTCGAGAGTTTCTTTTGGAATATTCTCAAACTCATAAGTTATATAATCAACTGATTCATTAAAATTAGATATTTCATTCTCATCTAAATAATCTGCGGATGTAAATCTATTACTATAAGGTTTTGCAGGAGAATTCTCATCAGGACAAAATACATGAGTTTCTATATTCATATTTTGAGAGGCTTGACATAGCATCATACCCAGCTGTCCTCCACCTAGAATTCCTACAGTAATTTTGTCATTCATCTTCTGGACTTATAGGGACACTGTCAGTTAGATTTTTTTTCCATTTTTCTAACTTATTTGAGTAAGTTTTGTTGGATAAGGAAATTATTGATAGCGCTAAAATGGCTGAATTCTTAGCGCCAGCAACTCCTATTGCCAATGTTCCAACTGGTATCCCTGCGGGCATTTGAGCAATTGATAATAAGCTATCGATACCTTTTAAGGTTTTACTTTCTATTGGGACACCCAAAACCGGTAATGATGTTAGTGAGGCAATCATACCTGGAAGATGCGCCGCACCCCCAGCCCCAGCTATAATAACTCTTATACCTTTGTTCTTTGCGTTTTTTGCATAGCTATAAAGTCTATCTGGAGTTCTGTGAGCAGAAACAACTTTCTTTTCATACGGAATATTTAGTTCTGTAAGAAAATCGGCAGCTGCTTTCATAGTCGACCAATCAGATTGACTGCCCATAACAATAGAAATTAATTTTTTTTGTTTAGATTTTGCTACCAATATTGACCTTTTGAAGCGCTATTCTTTTTTTAATTCTTGAAGTTTTGCAAAAACACTATCTGTATCATATTCTTTTTTTTCTTCAGGTTCTTCATTAATTGTTTCTATAACTTCCTCTTTAATTTCTTCTACAACTTCATCGTTAACAGGAGCTGGTATTGATTCATTAGCTTCATCTATAGTAGTAGAAGTAAGAAGTTCTTTTTCTTCCTTCTTTTTTTTATTTTCTATTCTTTTAGAGGCTTTCTTAACTTCTTTATCAAGGTCAACTTGAGTACATAAACCTATTGACACAGGGTCTACAGGAGTAAGATAAGCAGAGTTCCAATGCGTCCTATCTCTAATTGCTTCTATAGTACTTTTTGTGGTGCCAATTAATCTTGATATTTGAGCATCAAGCAATTCTGGATGATTTCTAACTAACCAAAAAATAGCATCCGGACGATCTTGCCTTTTTGATAAAGGGGTATATTTTTTTCCAACTCTTCTTTCTGCTTTTGGTAAGTTTACTTTTTTTTCAATTCCTTTTAACCGTTTCTCTGAGTCCTCCTGACAATTTTCAATTTCTGCACGCGTTAATTGTCCGGCAGCAATAGGATCAGCGCCTCTTATTCCTCTTGCGACATCACCATCCGCTATTCCTTTTACCTCTAATAGGTGTAGATTACAAAAATCGGCAATTTGCTCAAAAGTAAGAACAGTATTATCCAATAACCATACTGCTGTAGCTTTTGGCATAAGTGGCTGAGACATTGTTTTCTCCTAAGAAGGATATTAAAAAATAAATTTTAGTCTATATACGATAAATCATAAATTGTAAAAGTTCTATAATATAAGAATATCTTTAACCTTTATTTTAATCTATATTTTAAAAGTATTTTCTTAATAAAAATAAGGATTTAGCTAATGGATGATGAAGTCAAAAAAATCTCCTCTTTAATGGATCAATTGACCAAAGAGGACATCGATCAGTTGTCAATTGATGAGCTTAAGGAAAGAATTGAAATACTTAGAAGTCAAATTGATAGATATTTAAATAAAATTGAAGGAAAAAAGAACTCCAAAGCTAGTGCAGAAAATTTTTTTAGATAATATTGAGGTTTAATTCGCTGTGTCGTTTCTATATCGTTTTTTATTTGCTAGTTATGATGGCCTAAGACATTATTTTAATTTTAATGGTCGGATGTCCAAATTAGATTTCTGGTTCTTTATGCTATTTTTTCTTATTGTGTATCTGTTAATTTGGTTGATCGACCACTTTCTTCTTACTCCTGTGGTGTTTGTTAAAGACCTACCTTTTGGCAACTTGTTACCTAGTGGTTATGTTGATGGAGAAGTTGGATTGCTAGTTCTGGTCTATCGACCAATCATGGCCGTACCGACTTTATCGGCAACGGTAAGGAGGTTGAGAGATACAGGTAAAAATGGCTGGTGGTCTTTACTGTGGATTTTTCCTTTACCTATTATTGGCTGGTTCTGGTTAATGCCTTGGCTTGCTGCAGATTCAAAACAGGAAAATGATGAATCTGAATAAACATGTATTGATTCTTTAAAGGTCATACGGATTCCTAGATCGGAGACATTCTCTAAAACGATAAGGCATTTCAGAAGCGATTAGACTTCTTCTTTAGCTCCTTCAGCAGGCTTT
>JAYZKD010000011.1:0-8877 GCA_036163815.1 Pseudomonadota bacterium
TTTTTAATTACCAAGTTATTGATGGTGACTCATTAAAAAGAGATAAAAAACGTTATCGCATTCAAGGTATTGATGCACCTGAATTAAAACAACTATGTTGGATAGAAGATAAACAATGGTCTTGTGGAGAAGCATCACGAGACTATTTAAGAAAGATACAAGGAAGAGAAGGGTTGTTTTGTATTAAGGTTGATGAAGATAGATATCGAAGAGACATAGTAAAATGTTCTGTTCAAACAAATGATGGCATTAAAGATGTAGGATCTATCATGGTAGAAGAGGGCTATGCTTTAGCCTATAGACAATATTCAAAGGAATATATTGAAGAAGAGAAGAGAGCTAAGGACAAGAAGAAGGGTATATGGAAGAGTAGGTTTATCTATCCATGGGAATGGAGAAGAAAGAACTAATGATAGTAATATTCAATACCTCCATGATTCTTGGCACAGTATTGGCACAATGCGCTTGTAAAAGAGGGCAAATCCTGCAATTATTTATTAAGGCTTATGCAGAGTGAATATCAGAAAAGGGCAGGGTTTCGCTATTTAGTAAATTAAATGGTGCCGACTGAGGGACTTGAACCCCCAACCCCCTGATTACAAATCAGGTGCTCTACCAGTTGAGCTAAGTCGGCATATATGTTTTTTAAATCAGACATTAAATACATTATATATTTATAAAGGTAAATTTAAATTAAACTTTACTATTTCTTATTGAAGCTAAGAATAAGCTCCAATGTACCTAGCATAATACCAGGTTGGTATTCAATTTTTGTTTCAGGAGTAAAGTCAAATTTCTCTACTCTATCCATAAGGCAATTCCATGCAATATTTTGTTCTAACCTAGAAATTCCATTTCCAGGGCATGTCCTATGCCCTTGAGAAAATGTTAGATGTCTTGTTAGCGCTTTTCTTTCTAAATTTATTTCATGCGGACATTCGAATTCATCTGGATCAACATTAGCTGCGCCATATCTAAGATGCAGAATTGAACCTTTTGGAACTTCTACTCCTTGAAAAGTTTCATCTTGAGTCGTCATACGAGTTGATAAACCTTGTGTAGGTGCTCTAACTCTTAAGCTTTCTTCAATAAACGAATTAATTTTATCACGGTCATTGCTAAGGTTGATATATAAATCTGGAGCTTCTATCAGCATTTTCATTTGGTGAGCAATGGCGTACTGGGTTGTTTCTAGGCCTCCAATGATCATAGCATATGCAACTCCTACAATTTCATGGTCTGTTAATTTTCTATCGAAAGGTTCATATGTAACTTCGGTAAGAAATGAAATCATGTCTTCTTTTGGTTTTTTTCTCTTTTCAGTAACCTTATCTACAACATAATCAGTAAATTCTGTTAATAGACCTCTTTGTTCTGCTGTTTGTTCTGTTGTCATAAGGTTTCTGTGTCCTTGACCGTAAACAAATGGCATTACCATCGCATCCCCCCATTTTTTGTGCAGAGGAATGTCTTCTAGAGGAAAGCCTATTACATTAGCCATAACTATTTGAGGTAAAGGCATGGCAAATTCAGATACAAATTCAACTTTTCCATTATCTATCCAATTATCAATTAATCCGTTAGTTGCATTAGCAATCATTTCTTGATGTCTTGACGCACCCGGTCCGACCCAGGGGTCAGTCAATTGTCTTTTATGTGCTTTCCAAAGTTCTTCATTTGGTCTTAAGCTTTGAATTGATATTTGCATTGCATTCAGAAAAGATGGATCATGGCGACTGACCATTTCTTCTTTCTTTTCTTCTTTATCCTTAGTAAAACCAGCAACACCACTTCTAGATGCTTCGTCTAGATCTTTTACTACTGGCGGAGGAAATCGGACTATATCCTTAACCACAAAAGCAATGTCTTCGTATTTAGTTAATACAAAACCGTCAGTATCTTTAGTTGTTCCTTCACCAGGAATCCTATGAACAGGTGATTCAGCATGAAGAATTTCATAAGATTCATACCAATATTTTTGAGCTCCAGGCTCAAAAAGATCTACTTCTTTTAATGACATAGGGCATTTGGCTGTATCTTCACTTATTTTATCATGGGGCATAAATTGATTAAAAATTAATCACACTAAGGTGTCAACATTTACTTAAGTCTGAATTTTTTAAAGGTTAAGAATTAGCTTTATAAAGGCTATTTAATTGTTCGCCATAAACTTCATTAATCATATGTCTTCTTAGTTTCATGGTAGGTGTTAGCATTCCATTTTCCGTTGAGAAAGGTTCACTAATAATTATATAGCGTCTAATTTTCTCAATTTGAGATAAGCTCTCATTAGCTAATTTAACAGCGGAAGCTACATTTTTTTTAATATCTTTTTCATCCATATTTTGAACTATCTCTGGCTCAGTCACTATAACTGCAACCAAATAAGATCTTCTATCACCGTAAACCATAGCTTGATGAATTATACCTTGGAAGGTAAGGCTTGATTCTGGTCTTACAGGAGCAATATTATCTCCTCCTGAATTTACGATAATTTCTTTTTTTCTATCTTTTATAGTTATATAACCGTCTTCATCAATATCGGCTATATCGCCAGTATAAAGCCACCCGTCAATTATAGTCTCAGAAGTTTCTTTTTCTTGTTTCCAATATCCCTTCATTACTCCGTCGCCTTTTACAAGAAGCTCTCCTTCATTTGATAATTTTACTTTTACACCCTTAACAGGCGGACCAACAGTTTCAATTTTAACTTTATTTGGTGGATTAGCGCTAATTAACGGGCTTGCTTCCGTTTGTCCATAACCTTGAATAATTCTGATACCTAAAGATAAGAAAAAATAGCCTATGTCAGGATTTAGTGCAGAACCACCTGAAATAAACGCTGATAAACGACCTCCTAATCTTTTGGAGATTCTTTTTCTAATTAATGAACAATATGTGTGATGTTCAATTTTTTCAAAAAAATTCAATTGATTAAAAAGATTCTTTTTTCCTAATTTTACGGTTCTATTAAAAAGTAATTCTAAAATCTTACCTGAATTTTTAATTTGTATTCTTATTCTATCATACAAAACTTCAAATAATCTAGGAACAGCTGTTGAAAGAGTAGGGCGAGTTTCCAATAAATTTGCTGCAAATTTATCTGGACCTTCCGAAAAATAAATTTCAGAACTAAGGTAAATTTGAAGAAATATAGCTAGATGCTCATACGCATGAGATAATGGAATAAGTGATAAATATTTATGATCAATATCTCCTACCTGTTGAACAAGTTCGTCGGCACCTAAGATATTATGATACATTGATTTATGAGTTAGCATTACACCTTTTGGTCTACCACCAGTTCCTGATGTATAAATAATGCAGTTAACATCATCTTTATCAATTGTATTTAAATTATGAAGAGCAGAAGAAATATTTTCATTTCCAATAGAGATGAGATCTTCATAATTTTCAACTTTTAAATTTTCAGGCATAAAACCATTATATTCATCTATTGTTATGAGAAGATTGCATGTTTCTACATTACTCATCGCCAAGGCAACCCTGTTAGCCAGAACATTATTCGAAACTATTACTGCTTTGGCATCAGAGTGTTCAATTATATATCTATGATCATCCTCGGTGTTTGTGATATAAGCAGGTACAGTAATGGCATTAAGTGTATTTATGGCTAGATCTGCAATAATCCATTCAGGTCGATTTTCTGATACAATCATAACCTTATCACCTGGCATAATCCCATGATATTTAAGACCAGCTGCAATTTGCTTTACTTTTTTTTCCGTTTCTTCCCAAGAAAGAGATCGCCATTCACCTTCTTTTTTACTCCAAAGGAATGGTTTTTCCTTATTTTCTAAAGACCTTTGGTAAAACAGGTTTGGGAGAGTAATGTGTTCCATAATTTATTATATCTTCTTATCTACTAATTCGTAAAGAGTCACAGCAACAGCAGTACTAACATTTAATGTTGTAAAGTCGCCACTATTATTATTTATTGATATTAGAAGATCACATTTTTCTTTTGTTAACCTTCTTAATCCTTTTCCTTCTGAGCCGAAAACCAAAACTTTTTTTGAATCTTTATAATAATTTAATTTATTAAGTGAAACTTCACTATTTTCATCTAAACCTATGATTATATAACCTTTTTTCTTTAAATTAGTTAACGACATAGATAAATTTGTGACTTTTACTATGTCAACATATTCTAGAGCTCCTGATGCAGATTTGGCTAATGATCCATTTATTTCTGCACTGTGGTCTTTTGTTATCAATAATGTTTTTCCTCCAAAAAACTTTACAGATCTTATAATTGCACCGACATTTTGAGGGTCTGTTACTTGATCAAGAGCAATTAATAAGCTCTCATTATCTAAAATTTCATCAATTGAAGGATAAGATAAGGGTTTAGTTTCAATAATAATGCCTTGATGAGCAATTTTATCTTCTAAAATAGCATTTAAATCTTGAGTTTTTAAGATATTTACTTCTGCTCCTAGAGTTGTATTTTTTGAAAGAACATTGTCAAAAATTCTTTGAGAGCAGAATATTTTCTTAATTATTCTGTCATTATTATTTAAAACCCCTAAAGAGGCATGAAGTCCCCATATATAATAAGGTGTATTTTTCTTATTTTTCTTATTTATTTTTTTTTTCATTTTAGGATATTTTATTACTAGACTTGAATTCGTTATTATTAAAAAAAGGGCAATAAATCAATATTTTATGGATTTTTTTTTAAATTCGTATATGTTTTATTCCAATATTTTGTTTTGGGGTATTGACTTTCCTCTCGGAAAGCTCAATAAACCTGATCTGCTTTGGATTTTAAAGCATTGGTAAGCTCTCCAATTAGATGGAGGGGTGCCCGAGTGGTTAAAGGGGACGGGCTGTAAACCCGTTGGCTATGCCTACGTAGGTTCAAATCCTACCCCCTCCACCAGTTGAAGAGCTACTAGGTGGAAGGACAGGCGGGTGTAGCTCAATGGTAGAGCAACAGCCTTCCAAGCTGAAGATGAGGGTTCGATTCCCTTCACCCGCTCCAATAAGATCCAAAGTATTTTATAACCGTTAAATCGGTTTAATTTGTGGAGAAACATATTATGTCTAAAGAAAAATTTGAACGTACCAAACCCCATTGTAATATAGGAACAATTGGTCATGTCGATCATGGAAAAACTACTCTTACTGCAGCAATTACTAAAGTTCTAGCAGATGAGGGTAAAGCGGAATTTTCTACATTTGATCAAATTGACAATGCTCCTGAAGAAAAAGAGCGTGGAATTACTATTGCTACTTCTCATGTTGAATATGAAACCGAAAATAGGCACTATGCACATGTAGACTGTCCAGGCCATGCTGATTATGTAAAAAACATGATTACTGGAGCTGCTCAAATGGATGGCGGTATACTGGTAGTTTCTGCAGCTGATGGTCCAATGCCGCAAACTCGAGAACATATTCTTCTTGCAAGACAAGTCGGTGTTCCTGCTTTAACTGTATTTATGAATAAAGTTGACCAAGTTGATGATGCTGAACTCCTTGATCTAGTAGAGATGGAAATTAGAGAACTTTTAACTGAATATGAATTCCCTGGAGATGATATTCCAATTGTAAAAGGGTCTGCGCTTTCAGCTCTTGAGGGGAAAGACGAAGAAACAGGAAAAAATGCAATTTTAGAATTAATGAAATCTATTGATGAATATGTACCTCAACCAGAAAGGCCGAAAGATAAGCCGTTTTTAATGCCAATTGAGGATGTATTTTCTATCTCAGGAAGAGGCACGGTTGTAACAGGTAGAGTTGAAAGTGGAGTAATTAATGTAAATGAAGAAATTGAAATCGTTGGAGTTAAAGATACGCAAAAAACTGTTTGTACTGGTGTGGAGATGTTTAGAAAACTTCTTGATCAAGGTGAAGCGGGTGATAATGTTGGAATACTTTTAAGAGGAATTGATAGAGATCAGGTTGAAAGAGGTCAGGTCCTTTGTGCTCCTGGTTCAATAACACCTCATACAAAATTTAAAGCATCTGCTTATATTTTAAAAAAGGAAGAAGGCGGAAGACATACACCATTTTTTACCAATTATCGTCCCCAATTTTATTTCAGAACAACTGATGTTACTGGAGTTGTAGAATTAGATAAAGGAACGGAAATGGTTATGCCTGGTGATAATGTTGAGATGGATGTTGAATTAATTGTCCCTATTGCCATGGAAGAAAATCTAAGATTTGCTATCCGTGAAGGTGGTAGAACAGTTGGTTCTGGAGTGGTTTCTAAAATAGTTGAATAATATTTGGAGGAGTGTAGCTCAATTGGCTAGAGCACTGGTCTCCAAAACCAGGGGTTGGGGGTTCGACTCCCTCCACTCCTGCCAGATATTTTGGATTGAGAGATATTAAGATGAAAAGAACAGGTCCATTAGAATTTATTCAACAGGTTAGAAACGAGGTTTCTAAGGTTACATGGCCTACAAGAAATGAAACGATGATTACAACTCTGATCGTTTTTATTTTTTCATTAATTGCATCAATCTTCTTCTTTTTAGGTGATCAAATTATGAGTTTTTTTATTCAGCTTGTTTTAGGTTTGGGCGGTTAGATATGACAAAAAAGTGGTATATAGTTCATGCTTATTCTAACTTTGAAAAAAAAGTAGCAGAATCCATTAAAGAAAGAGCAGTAATTGAAGGGTTAGAAAGTTCTTTTGATGAAATTATAGTTCCAACTGAAGAAGTTGTTGAACTTAGAAGGGGAAGAAAAATTAATAGAGAGAAAAGATTTTTCCCTGGTTATGTTTTAGTAAATATGGATTTGACAGACGAAACATTTCATTTAGTTAAAAGCACTCCAAAAGTCACCGGTTTTCTTGGATCTGACCACGGAACAAAACCTCATCCTGTGACTAATGAAGAAATTGATAGGATTGTTAATCGCGTTGAAGAAACTGCAGAAGGCTTAAGGCCATCTATAATTTTTGAAATTGGTGAGCAAGTTAGAGTTTCCGAAGGTCCATTTGCATCATTTAATGGTTTGGTTGAAGAAATCGATGAAGAAAGATCTAAATTAAAGGTAGCAGTTTCAATTTTTGGTAGACCAACACCTGTAGAGTTGCAATACACTCAAGTTGAAAAATTATAAAAGGTAATATTATGGCTAAACAAATTGAAGGATATTTAAAATTACAGGTCCCCGCTGGTCAGGCTAGTCCTTCACCCCCTATAGGACCTGCATTAGGGCAGAGAGGTTTGAATATTATGGACTTTTGTAAAGCTTTCAATGCAAAAACCCAAAACGAAGAACAAGGAACACCTTTGCCGACAACTATAACAATTTATGTTGATAAATCTTTTGATTTCGTTATAAAGACTGCTCCAACAAGTTATTTACTTAAAAAGGCAGCAAAAATTGATAAAGGAGCAGGTGAGGTAGGTGTTGAAGTATGTGGTTCAGTTACATTGGCTCAATGCAAAGAGATTGCTGAAGTAAAAATGAAAGACCTTAATGCTAATGATATTGATGCCGCAGTTAATATAGTTAAGGGTTCTGCTAGGTCTATGGGTTTAGAGGTAAAATAATTTATTATGCCAGAAAGAAGCAAAAGATATAAAAGTAACTTAGAGAAATTTGATTTAGAAAAGATCTATTTATTAGATGAGGGTATTGATTTAATAAAGGAAACTTCAAATATAAAATTTGATGAAACGATAGATATTTCTATTAATCTAAATGTAGATCCTACTTTTTCTGAACAAAATGTTAGAGGTGTAACTAACCTACCTAATGGTATTGGAAAGGATCTACGCGTTGCTGTTTTTGCTAAAGGAGACAAAGCTAAGGAGGCTGAAGAAGCTGGTGCAGATATAGTTGGATCAGATGATTTAGTCGAAAAAGTTACATCAGGTGTTATAGATTTCGAAAGATGTATTGCGACACCAGATATGATGCCTTCAGTAGGAAAACTTGGAAAAGTACTTGGCCCTAAAGGTCTTATGCCAAATCCTAAAATTGGTACTGTAACTAATGATATAAATGGTGCAGTTAAAGCAGCCAAAGCTGGGTCAGTTGAGTTCCGTAATGATAAGTCAGGAATTATTCATGCTGGCATAGGTAAGGCAAGTTTTTCAAAAGAATCTTTACGGGAAAATATTTTAGAATTTGTAAATGCTGTTAAAAAAGAAAAACCAAATGCAGCAAAAGGAGTTTTTTTAAAAAAGGTTTCTCTAAGCTCTACTATGGGGGCTGGAGTAAAAATTGATACAGGAGTCTTTAATTAGAATCTTGTTTCATGTGCATTAGATTTTTAATGCACAACTGTCCTAGACTATGGGTGTTTTGGCTTAATAATTATTAGCCCATACGAGACGATAAGGACAGCCTGGTTTACTTAGTAAACCTAATTTGCGGTAATTTCCTTTTAGGAATTTATGGAGGTAATAATGGATAGGTCAAAAAAAGAAAAAATTGTCACTAATCTGAGTAAAAAATTTGATGATTCAAATTTTCTTATTTTAACGCACAATAACGGCCTAACTGTTGAAGAGATAACAAGGCTTAGGAATCAATTAAGAGAAGATGGAAGCACTTTTAATGTTGTCAAAAACAGCTTAGCGAAAATAGCTGTAACTGACTCAAAAGTAAAAAATCTTTCTGATCAATTTAAAGGTCCACTAGCAATTGTTTTTTC
Source organism: Pseudomonadota bacterium (assembly GCA_036163815.1). Classification (GTDB taxonomy): domain Bacteria; phylum Pseudomonadota; class Alphaproteobacteria; order MED-G09; family MED-G09; genus AG-430-B22. The sequence continues at coordinate 8,651 of JAYZKD010000011.1, forward strand.
TGAAAAATTATCATCTCAACCTAAAATATTATCTGATTTCTCAAAAGAAAATGAAAATCTATCAATCGTTGGTGGTTTTATGGATGGAGAAATTATTGATAAGGAAACTGTTAGCAAACTTGCCTCATTGCCAAGTTTAGATACCTTAAGGGCTAAAATAATTGGCTCTTTAACATCTTCAGCAACAAAAATTGCTGGAATTTTAAATAAACCTGGTGGACAAATTG
>JAYZKD010000012.1:0-13658 GCA_036163815.1 Pseudomonadota bacterium
GGTGAATTAGGTGAAAAATATGAATCTCAAATCCTAACAGCAGACTTAAATATTGATCTTGAATCTGTGGCTATAAGAACAATCATAAATCATCACGAACAAGATACCCAATGGGTTATCGATTGTGATTCAGGTCCAACAGTAAACTGTTTTGCTGGTGAAGTTAATGGTTTTGAAAATTTCTCTATCGAAGCAAAGATACTTTCAAAAAATGAAGGTAATTTTAATTGGGCTTTAGGCGGTTACTATGCCGATATTAAAAGATCATTTGAGCAAGAAGTTATTTTTGCTGGGGCAGAAAATTCAGCTGCAGATATTTCAAATAGATTTGTCGCCTATGATAAGATTTCTGGAACAGATGGTGAAACTATTTCAATTTATGGTGAATTGATTTGGGATATCAACGACACACTTCAATTAACAGCTGGCGCTCGTTACATTGAAGAAGAGAAAGATTCATTCTTTACGCAACCATATGTAAATCCTGTATTTGGTTTTTTATTTGTTGAAGGAAGAATGTTAGAGGCCAAGACAAGTCTTGATGAGCTAGTTCCAGAAGTAACATTACGATATCAGCCAGATGAAAATATAACTTATTTTGTCGCTTACAAAGAGGGTTGGAAATCAGCAGGTTTTGATAATGGATCAATCGATAGTACTTTAAACGCAAATCCTATAGCAGATATTACTTATGATCCTGAAACGGTTGAAGGAATTGAAGCTGGTGTTAAAGCGTTATTATTGGATGGTACATTAAATGTAGAATTTGATATTTATAGGTATGAGTATGAAGGGTTGCAATTAAACTTCTTTAACTCAGCAACTTTTGCCTACAGAACATTGAATGCTGATGAAACTGAATCTGAAGGTTTTGAACTCCAATTACAATATTTACCACCTTCGATAGAAGGTTTAGGTTTAACGGCGGCTATTGGATATAACGATGCTAATTATGTAAAATTTAGTGGCCCATGTTACGCCGGCCAAAAACCTTCTGAAGGATGTACAACTCAAGTAGGTGGTTTGTGGGAACAAAATCTAAACGGAAGTAAAAAAGGTTTAGCCCCTGAACTTCGTTACAATCTTGGATTTAACTATGTTGGAGATATCGGTAATGGACTAGAGCTTGGACTAGTTGGGAATGTAAAATATTCAGACGAATATGTTCTTAGAGATACAATTCCTGACGCTATGCAAGGTTCTTATCATATCTTTGATGCTAATGTTAGTATTGCTTCGCCTGAAGCAGGGTGGAAACTTAGTTTGATAGGCAGAAACCTTAATGATGAATATATACAGACTTATGCTGCAGACACGCCATCATCTGGCGGTAATGCAGGTAGTATTTATGGTTTTAGAGGTGATAGATACGCCTATACAAAACCAGGAAGAACTTTAATGCTACAATTAGCTTATCAAAGATAAATAGATAAATTAATTATAAATCAGCCCTGAATTTAATTTAAGATTCGGGGCTTTTTTATGTGGTATGTAAAATTGAAAAAGTTCTTTTTTGAAAGTACCACTGATCATCAATTTTGATAAATTCGTCAAGATACTGTCCGTGTGTTTGTGATTTAGTGTCTTCGTTATCAGTTCCTACTTCAATTGTATATGTCGTTCCCTTAGCAGTATTACCATCGATTACCAAAGATCCTAGGAGCGCTATAAATACAATGTATTTGTAATTAGACATAGCTTCTTCCCATTTTTCTACTATTTGTTTTCTTCCCTCAACTTTCTCTAATCCAGGAAAATTTGGAACACTCCAAATAGCATCTTCTGACCATGTATTTCCCCAATCATTAGAATCTTTTCTTGATACTGCATCTCCATAAGACATAACTAGCTCATGAAGAGCTAATCTATCATCTGTGGATCCAATGAAACTCATTGTTTTCTCCTTATAACTTAATTATTGTTAAAGCTTAAAAAAACTATCATAAAACTTCCACATAATATTAAAAAAAGTGATAATAAATATGATGACTTTAAAAATCTTCTTAACAATTTTATTATTGGTATTCACTAGCAAATTAATTGCTAGCAATATAGAAATCTTTCCAGAAATTGAAACTGACCCTGTTTATACTAGCGGTGATGCGGCAGATGACCCTGCTTTTTGGTTTAATTCTAAAAATCCTTTAGAAAGCATTGTTTTTGGAACCGACAAGAAAGCTGGTTTGCATTCTTTCTCATTAAATGGGCAAAGGTTACAATTTATTCCATCAGGAAAAATTAATAATGTTGACAGTAGAGGAGGTTACAGTTTTGGGGCAAAAAAGTTTTCTGTCTTAGCGGGTTCTAACGCAAGCAATAATTCGATAATAATATATTTAATTAATGAAGATGGGGTTATAGATAATTTAGAGAAAAATGAGGCTATTACAGAACTAGAAAGTGTTTATGGCCTCTGTATGTATAAAAGTAAAAAGTCAAAAACGACATATATATTCGTCAGCGACGCTTTAACATTATCTATATATCAATACAGGGTTCTTAATTTTTTTCCTATAAAAATTAGATTGGAAAGACAGATTAAGACTAATTCTACATCCGAGGGCTGTGTTGCTGATGATGAGGATGGAATCCTATATTTTGCCCAAGAAGATGAAGATTCTGGTGTTTATTTTATTGATGCAGAACCAGTTGAAAGTGAGATAAAAACAATAGACAGAACCACAAAATATAATGGTCATATTAATGGGGATACCGAAGGGTTAGCTTTGCTAACTCATCAAAAAGGTAAGTTGCTTATAGCTTCATCTCAAGGGTCAAGTGACTTCACAGTATATGATTTAAAAAATACTAATAAATATTTAGGTAGATTTTCGATTAAGAAAAATGAAGAAATTGACGGAGTATCGAGAACTGATGGCATTGAGATCTTTACAGGAAAAATAAGTAATGATTTTCAGGAAGGAATTCTTATTGCTCAGGACGACATGAATATGGATGCCTTTGATTTTGATGGTGTTTCTTTACAAGCAAAAAAAATAAACCAAAATTTTAAACTTGTTCCTATAGATAAGATTATTGAAAATTTTCTTAATTAAATTTTAGGTGTTTCCATTAGCTCAATTAATACACCATCGGTATCTTTTGGGTGAATAAAAATAACAGGCGTTCCATGGGCGCCTATTCTTGGTTCATTTAAGACCGTTGCGCCTTTGTCTTCCATTTCCCTTTTGGCAATATTAATGTCATCAACCTCAAAGCATATGTGATGTTGACCACCTTTTGGATTTCTTTCTAAAAAGTTGTTTATAGGAGAATCTTCTCCGAGTGGCTCTATAAGCTCAATTTGACTATTTGGTAAGTTTACAAAGCAAAACCTGACACCTTGTGAAGGCATTTCTGCTGGCTCTGTTATATCAATTATATCATAGAGATCTTTATAAGTTTTAGCAGCTTTTTCAATTGACGGTACCGCTACCCCAACATGATTTAAAGGTCCGACCATTTAAACACTCCTATAAAATTAATTGTAAAATTAAATTTATTCATTAATCTTTTAAATCTAGTTTATAAAAGTTTTTTTTAAAACATTTATTTTGTTAAAGAGGATAATAATCATGCTTAAAGTTCATTTTGCTCCAAACTCAAGAGCCGGAAGAATAATCTGGTTGCTAGAAGAATTGGAACTCCCATATGAAGTCAATAATATGGCTTTCCATCCAAAAGATTTAAAATCAGACGAACATAGAAAAAGACATCCATTAGGAAGGATACCTGTTCTAGATGATGGCGATATACGAATTTATGAATCTGGCGCGATTGTTGAGTATGTTCTAGAGAGGCATAAGAATGGTGGTTTAAAGCCTTCTTCAGATGATGTGCTTTATCCTAATTATTTACAATGGTTTCATTATTGTGAGGGGATGGTTATGCCACCGATAAATACCATTGTGGTTCAAACAATTCTATTACCTCCCGATAGAAGGGATGAGACCGTTCTAGGGCAAGCTCAGCGTTTGTTAACTAAATCTTTAGCGCCAGTCAATGAAACTTTAGAAGGAAACGATTATTTAATAGGTAATTTTTCTGCGGCAGATATAATGCTGGGACATGCATGCTTTATGAGTAATAGGATGGGGTGTGTACCTGATGAAATGACTAATCTTAAAAGATATGTTGAAAATATAAGTAATCGTGAAGCTTTTAAAGTTGCAATAGAGATGCAATAATTTTTTAATTGCAATTAAATTGCAATATCAGACAAGTGGTATTTTTCTGTGATATAAACTCTCAAATTATAAGACTCGGAGTTAAATAAAATGGAAAAATTAAACGAAGATAAGGTTTGTGATATTCTTAACCAAATTATGGAATATGAACTTGCTGGAGTGGTGAGATATACTCATTCATCTCTAATGGTCTCTGGCCCTAATAGAATCCCTATTGTTGAGTTTCTTCAAGGTCAAGCGAATGAGTCTTTAGCACATGCTCAACAAGCAGGAGAATTTCTTACTGGTTTGGATGGACATCCAAGCCAAAAGATTGCAAAAATTGAGGAAAGCAATAGACATTCTATAGAAGACATTCTCCAAGAAAGTTTAGATCATGAAATATATGCATTAAATTTATATAAAACACTATTAGAGAATGTAGAGAATGCATCGGTATATCTAGAAGAATATGCTCGCACTATGATTGGACAAGAAGAACAACACACAATTGAACTCAAAAAAATGCTTAAAGATTACTCCTAATTAACGATTAATTTTTATTAACTCATTGATTTATAAATACTTTATTAAATTGGTTTTTATATTTTTCAATCCTTTTTGACACGCTAAACTTTTATTCATATAATTCCCTTCTAAAATAGGGGAAGATAAATGAGCGAACAAAAAGAGAGTTTCAATCCGGAATATAATCCGCTTGGTGCAGAGGGTTCTATAGATACCAACGCTATGCCGTGGATTCCTATAAAGGATGTTACTGGTTTATATGTAAAACCTATCAGGGTAAGTCCTGAGAGCGGAATGTTTTCTATAATTTTTAAATTAGATGAGGGGTGTTCATTTCCAAGCTCTATATATCTTGGAGGCATGGATTTGTTGGTTTTATCTGGACAACTTAACTATGTTCAAGAGGACAAAGAAAGTGTTTTAGCTCCTGGTACTTGGGGTTTTATATCAGCTAATTCTAGAGTTAATTCAATAACAGCCACAGAAGAGGCTGAAGTTTTGGCTAATTTTTATAGTGCTGTAGCTTTCCTTAGAGAGGACGGAACTCTTAAATCAATTTTAACAGGAACTGATTTAATGCGTCTTGCTAAAGATAAAAATATTTCACTTGTTCCTAACTCATCAACAGAATGCTGGGAAAGGGGTCCTCAAACTTATGATGGTCCAGGCGAACCTCTTGCAATTGCATCTTCTAATGCGGCGACATTAGTCGATTCAGATGTAGGCTCGGTTTTGTCTTCAGAGATTTCTCATCCTCATTTTGTTGATACGAGAGAAGTCCCTTGGTTTACAATGCCGACAATGCCAGATGTAGGACTCAAACTCTTACGTGTAAGTGAGGAGACAGGTTTTGTTTCAATGATAGTAAGGCATAATGGTGTTGCTCTTCCTCATACCCATATTGGTGCAAGCGATTTCTTAGTGTTAAGTGGAGCCTTAGGTGTAAGGGCAGGACCTCCAGAAGGATATGGTCCTGGAATGTGGTTTTATGAACCAGCAGGGGCTAGGCACGAAGAAACTCAAAGGGTTACAGATGAAGATTTAATTTATACTGCAAATATTTATGGACCTTTAGTATTTGATTCTGGACCAGGTACACCTGTTGAAGCTGTTGTCTCATGGATAGATTATAAGACTATGGCTGAAGAGGGAGGAATCAAGTTAGTTCCAAACTCTAACTCAAATGATAAAACCTTACTTGCATGGGCCCCTCTAACGGCAAAATAAAGAAGAACTTTAATGTAGTTGATCTTTTTTGTGGTGTTGGAGGTTTAACTCTCGGCTTCAAGCAGACTAAGAGATTCAATACAGTTTTTGCTAATGATATTGATAAAGACATGTGCTCTGCATATAGTTTTAATTTTCCAGAAACTGAAATATCCTCAGAGGCAATATCTAATTTAAATTTCGATGAAATAGCCGAAAAGCAAAATATTGATGTTGTGATTGGTGGACCACCCTGCCAAGCTTATTCTACTTCAGGGAAAAGATCTAATAATGATGCTAGATCTAAATTATTTAAGGAGTATTTTAATTCAATAAAATCACTAAAACCTCAAATATTTTTATATGAGAATGTCAAAGGTTTAATTTCTTTTGAAAAAGGTTTGATATTCAAAGAAATCCATGAGTTATTTTCATCAATTGATTATGATTTGTCCTTTTATTTAATAAATGCTGCTGATTATGGAGTTCCCCAGATTAGAGAAAGGGTTTTTTTATTTGGAATCAAGAAGGGTATTAATTATTCTTTTCCAAAAAAAACACATTCAAATCAATTTAATAATAAATATGTAACTATTGAGGATGCTTTATCAGACTTACCAAGAATAGAAAGCAACTCTTCATCAATAAATTATTTATCTATGCCCAAAACCAGTTACCAGAGGTTAATGCGAAAAAAAGCTCCTAAATTTTTAATGGATCATAATTCATCAAAACATGGTGAAAATTTAACTACTGCCATGAAATATTTACCAGAAGGAGGTTTAAAAAATGATATACCAGCTAGATTCAGACCAAAATCAGGATATTCAAATAGTTATGGAAGACTTTGGTGGAAAAAACCTTCAACAACCATAACTAGAAATTTTGGAACACCCAGTTCAGCTAGATGCATTCATCCAAAAGTTAACAGAGCCTTAACTACCAGAGAAGGTGCAAGATTACAAAGTTTTCCTGATTGGTTTCGGTTTTATGGTTCAAGGGCTAAAAAGAATCTTCAAATTGGAAATGCAGTTCCGCCAATTTTATCCGAAAGAATTGGGCAATCTATTGTAAATTCATTGGATAGCCTGTAATTTTAAATACTTTTAGATCATTGTTAAGTTGTTTTTGACATAGAAAGATTTGTACTTTTCACCATCCCATTGATCATCAAATTTATTAATCTTTAGTAAATTATTAGGTTGAGAGTTTTCTTCAGGTACCGCTACTATATTCATATCTCCTGTCCCCGGATCATGAATAGGCTTTTTAAAGTTTCTATAATTGCCTTCTCTATACCAGAATGCATAATGCCAATAACACTTCCAGCCATTCTCAAACAACCATTTTAAATATTTTTTTGTTCCTTCTACCTCTTTTTTTGCTTCCATATAAAGAACAGGTTTATGGTTTATTAGAAAATTTTTACCGCCTTTTACAACTTCCCATTCATGAGCCTCAACATCAATCTTAATTAAACTGCAATTGTCTACCTCAACTTCATCTAATTTTATTGTTTTAATCCTAGTACCTTTTTCTGAAATTCCAGCTTCTCCATATCTTCCTATTTCAGAAAAATCTGAATCATTTAAGTTAGCCCAACCGCTTTTATCAGAAACTCCAAGATTGAATACAGAAACATTTACTATATCATTTAAAGTTAAATTAGTTTGAAGGCATTGTGACATGATATTTTGAGGTTCAAAAGCAATAACACTTCCTGTTTCACCAACATTTTTTGATAGAGATAATACCGTTGTACCTATATTAGCCCCAATATCAATTACTGTGTCTCCTTTAGTAATAAATTCTGACATTATAATATTTTCCCCCTCAGACCATTCGCCATAAAGAGGAAGGCATTTACCTATAATTTGATCATTCTCCGGCCACACCATTTTACCATGTATGCATTCGGCTAATAAAAAATTTTCAAAAGAGATTTCCAATTAATTGACCTTTTAATATTTTAATTGTCTGTCGCAATACTCTTATAAATGTTATATTTACCAATACTATTAGTCAATTTGGATTGATTTAATGTTTGATATAAAAGAAAAGAATGTTCTTATTACTGGTGCAACAAGTGGTATAGGCAAGGCTGCAGCTCTGAAGCTTTCTTTACTAGGGGCAAAGATATATTTTATTGCGAGAAATCAAAATAAAGCAGAAGATTTAACAAAAGAAATTAAAAATTTAAGCGGTATGGCGTCATATCCTATTATCGCAGATCTTTCTTCCCAGAATGAAATAAAAAAAGCGGCTGATGAATTTAAATCTCTTAATATACCTCTTCATGTCTTATTAAATAATGCAGGCCTTATTAATATGGAACGGAATGAAACTGTTGATGGTTTTGAGGAGGTTTTTGCTTTAAACCACCTAGCTTATTATTCTCTCACACAACTTTTGCTTGATAACATTATAAATGGATCACCCAGCAGAATAGTTAATGTATCTTCGGGTGCGCATGCGTTTGTAAAGGGTTTTAATTTTGATGATGTTCAATCATTGAATTCCTATAAACCTTTTCAGGTATATGGGCATTCAAAACTTGCTAATATTCTATTTACAAAAAAATTGGCCTCTCTACTTAAAGATGAAAATGTAACTGTTAATTGTTTACATCCAGGTGTTGTTGGAACGGCTTTTGGACAAAATAACGGAAGTTTGCAGAAAGTTTTATTTTTTATTATAAAACCTTTTATTCGTTCATCAGAAAAAGGAGCGGAAAGTTCAGTATATCTTTGTTCCTCACCCGAAGTATCTAGTGTAACCGGAGAGTATTTTTACAATTGTAAGATTGAGAAAACAACTAAATGGGCAAAAAGTGAAGAAGACGCAGATAGACTATGGTTATTAAGTAGAGAGTTAACAGGTATTTGATGGATACCCTAGACGGCACTAAATTTCAAATTAAAGTATGGGAAGAGATAAAAAAAATTCCTAAAGGGGAAACGCGGTCATATAAAGAAATAGCTACATTGATTGGAAAACCTAATTCTGCTAGGGCTGTTGCAAATGCATGTGGTAGAAATCCTTATCCAATTACCATTCCTTGTCATAGGGTTATTAAATCAAATGGAGATTTAGGTGGTTATTCTGCTGCAGGCGGAGTTCGAAAGAAAAAGTTACTCTTAAAGCAAGAAGTTAAAAAAAATTAAGAATTTTTTGCTCTTTCGAAAGCTACAATAGCTAGCAAGACAACGGAAACAAAAGTGAAAATCATTCCTATTGCGCCTACAAGGAAAGCAGTAATACCAAAGAATTCAGGTTGACCAAAAGGAGTCTCTACCATAGACAAACCTCTATTTTCTGAGAGATTTCCGGCCCAATAAAAAACAGTATTTGCCCAGCCAGTTATGATCATGCCCCAACCAATCCAAAATGCTTTATAACCAATTATATTTAATCGTTTCATAATTAAAGCGAAAACAGAAATCATAACGCCGTTTAAAATTCCACCTACATGTGCTGATACCCATCCACGAGTAGATCCAGGAACTGTTATATCCCAAACAGGTAATGGCCATATGGTAACAGCACCTAAAAGTGAAAAAATTAACATTAATCCAGCAATTAAACCTATAAGAAGAACAATCATTCCATTTCCAATTGTTATCAGTGCTAATTTTTGACTTTGCTCAGTCGTTAAGTTCATATTCTTTCCTTTCATTATTTCTAAGAATTTTCATTTAATAATAGCTCCATATCCTTTTGTGTTAATTTATGTGAATTATTTCCTTTTGAATAATACCTCCTCCAAGAAATAGCTATTTCACTTTGTTTTTCATGACATATAGGATGATTTCTTGGATGATAGCTTTTTCTTAAAACAGGTAAAGCTGAATACCCTAACTCGAAACCGAAGGTAAAAAAGAATTTCCAGGCTTTTATAGCCTTGGACAATGAAGAATAATATCCTTCCCTTTTAATCATGTGTGAATATGCCTTAAATGTTTCTAAAATAATATGACCAAAGGTAAAAATAACCATCGATTTTCTATATAATTCATCTTTAGGATAAAAATACTTAAAAAAATCAAAAGCTACAGATCCATGCTCAACCTCCTCTACTTGGTGCCATACCCAAAATGCCCTTAAAGTAGGGTCAGCTATTTTCATATATTTGTTATAATTTTTTAGAATTATCATACCCCCTAAAAAGGTAAAGGTCTCATACCCAGCAGTGAATCCAATATTAAATTTTTCTTTTTTTTCTTTTAAAGCATTATCAAAATATTTCTTTGCGTCTTCATCTAATTTTTCTAGTTTTGGGTATCTTTCAAACATCGCTTGAGTCCATCTCAGGAAATTAAAAGCATGTTGCGATTCTTGTCCTACAATATTCTCTATATCGTCTTCTAACTCTTTATTATTTATTATTTTAAGATTTCTATTCATGACTCTTACTAGGAATTTCTCAAAATGAGGAATATGAATCCCAAGAGCATTCATAAAAATTGAGAATTCAGGATTTGTCTTACTCCAAATAGGATCAATATCTTCAGAATTATCAAATTTGAATCTAAGATTTCTTACTGGTATTTCATCCATTGGATGAGGCTTTAATTTTTCATTATGTCTTAAGTTTTTCATTATTCCCTAAATTCTTCATTGCTATTTTATATAAATTAAAAAAAAAGGTATAATTATTTTAAAGAATTACCCTTGAATAGAAAAAAATTATTCTTTTCCAAGAAATCGGATATACTAAATAAATGAAAAAATTCCTTCTAGGTATCGCTTATTTATGTATTTATACAACGCCTATTCAATTAGGTTTTTTTGTATGGATTATTTGGATAATTACTTCAACAGATTATACTCTATTATCCCTTTCCACAGACCAATTCCTTACCGAAAATCTACTGATACTTAAAGAATTTGTTTTTAAATATTTATGGCTTTTAAAACCAATCTATCAATTTTTCTGGCAATTTCCGGCTTTTATTATGATTTCAATTAAAGCCATAATAAGTACCTGGCTAGGTTTTTGGCTTTTGCCTATTGCTAGAAATATGAATTAATATAAATGAAGGGCATTCTTCTTGTAAATCTTGGATCTCCTGATGATTTAAATTTGTCATCAATAAAAAGATATTTAAAAGAATTTTTATCGGATGATTTTGTTGTTGATTTACCTAAAATAGTTCAACAAATTTTAGTCAATTGTATAGTAATTCCGTTTAGATCTAAGAGAACAAAAAAAGCCTATGAGGCTATTTGGACTGCAGAAGGATCACCATTATTAATTAACACTAAAAATATTGCCCAAAAACTTTATGAAAAAATAAATTCTCCTGTTGAAATAGCAATGCGTTATCAAAACCCTTCTATTGAAAGTGCGTTAATGCAATTAAAGGAAAGAGGATGTCGAGAAGTTGTAGTTGTTCCGCTTTACCCTCATTATGCTGAAGCGACATCATTGTCTACAAAAATTGAAACGGAAAGAGTTGCAAAAAATTTGGGCTTAGAGATTTCTTTATCTTTTTCTAACGAATTTTATAAAGAAAATGGCTATATAAAAGCTCTTTCATCTAAAATAGAAAGACATTTACCAATAGATTATGATTATTTACTTTTTAGCTATCATGGAATTCCCAAAAGGCAAAATCTAAAAACCGATCCTACTTATGAAGAGCAAGTATTACAAACATCTAAATTATGCGCTCAAAAGCTGAATATTCAAGTTGAAAAATGGGGTGTTTCCTTTCAATCGAGAATAGGACCCGGTTGGTTGCAACCGTTTACTGATAAAGTTTTAGAAGATCTTCCTAAAAAAGAAATTAAGAAAATTGCAGTTGTCTGTCCTTCCTTTGTTGCAGATAATTTAGAAACATTAGAAGAAATCAATTTAGAAGCTAAAGAAACCTTTCTTACTTCAGGCGGTGTTGAATTTACCTATATACCTTGCTTAAATGATGATAATGATTGGATAAATTTTTTAACAGATTATATTTCTTAAGAATAGAGAGGGAAAAATGCTAACAAAAGGAGATGACTACCCAATTCATCAGCGTTCAACACCTATTGCAGAGGTTGGAACATCAAGAAATTTTTATGATCGATACTTCTTTAATGGTTATACGAAGGATGGAGACATATTTTTTGGGGCTGCATTGTGCGTTTACCCTAATCTTAATATTATGGATGCTGCTTTTACTTTGGCCTATAAAGGTATTCAGCATAATGTAAGAGCCTCAAGAATTCTGAATCAAGAAAGGTTAGATACGAAAGTTGGTCCCATAGAAGTAAAAGTAATAGAACCACTTCAAAAGCTAGAAATTTCTATTAACGACAAAGATGCAAACATTTCAGCAAATCTTATTTTTGATGGATATAATACCCCAATACAAGAACCTCAAATGTATTTACATGACGGACCCAGATTGACAATGGATACATGTAGGATGGTTCAACATGGTTTTTGGAGCGGCGAAATAAAGGTTAATAATGAAATATTAGATTTTAGAGACAAAAATTCTTTAGGATCTAGAGATCGTTCTTGGGGAGTTAGGCCTGTCGGTGCATATGATAGTCAACCAACTGTTCCAATGGAATTACCGCAATTTTATTGGCTTTGGAATCCAGCACATTTTGAAGATTTTACAACTCAATTTCATTTTGTAGACAATGCAGAAGGAGAAATTGTTAATGGTCATTCCATTTTGCAATTTAAAAAAAATAATGAAGTAGAAAACTTTAAGAATTTATCAAAAAAAGTAACTTACAAGGAGGATTCTAGAAGAGTTGATTTATTGGAGATAAATGCTCAGGATTCTAATGGTGAAATCATTAATTTATCTGTAGTCCCAAAAAGAAGAGTATTTATGTGTGGTCTCGGCTACATGCATCAAGAATGGGGTCATGGGCACTTTAAAGGAGAGGATGAAAAAACTTATGACACTTATGATTTAAATGAGGACCCTCATGATCCTCCTTTTTTACATATTCAATCAATAAGCGATATAATTCTTAAAAGAGGAAGTGAATCTTTTGAGGGCATTGGAGTTTTAGAAGAATTAATTCTTGGCCCTCATAAGCCTAGTGGATTTAAAGATTTGTTCGATAGATAATAATGCCAGTAAGTACAGAAAAGAATTTTGATAAGAAGTTCTCGCTTTTTAAAGAATGGTTATCTTCGCAGAATCAATTTGATAATAAGAATCTTATTATAGAACCTCATGAAAGCTCAGTTGCGTCAGGGTTTTCAAATGAAACCTTTGTATTTAGTGTTAAGGAAAAAAAAGGTATTAAAAACTTAGTATTACGTTTAAAACCAAGCGGATATCAGGTATTCCCCGATTATGATCTTAAATTACAAGTAGATATAATGAGAGTTCTGAATAATAATGGATTCCCAACGCCGAACATCCTTTTATATGAATCAAATGATGAAATAATTGGCTCCGAATTTTACTTGATGGATTTCATCGAAGGAGAGGCACCTAGTGATAATCCTCCATACCATATGGATCCTCAAGGAATGGTAGCTAAGGCATCTAAAGAAAATAGAAGAAACATTTGGACCGAATGGCTCTATTATTTAAATAAATTACATCTTCTGGATTTTAAAGAATTAAATCTTTCGGAGTTAGATAAAAGATATTCAAACAATGATCCTTTAAATATAGATATTGATTATTATCAAAATTTTTTGGAATGGGGCATGGAAGGTGAGCCCAATGAGTTATGCGAAGAGGTCATTGAATGGTTAAAAAGAAACAAACCAAAGAAACATAATGAAGGCAGATT
>JAYZKD010000013.1:0-6741 GCA_036163815.1 Pseudomonadota bacterium
ATTTTGAATCTTTACTTGAAGATGCCCAAATTAGTGTTTCATGAGCATTAGTAAATCTCGTTCCTCTAAAATTTGGCATGGGATTGGATTTTCGCCATATAATATCATTAAGTATCCAAAAACCTAGATCCTGAATAGCCTTACCAATTCTAAAGATATTGTGATATGAGCCTATAACCCAGATAGTTCCATCTGCTTTAATTATTCTCTTAATCTCGCTCAACCAATTCAAAGTAAATTGATCGTATTTTTGAAAACTTTCAAACTGATCCCATTCGTCCTTGACTGCAGAAACAGTTGAAGAATCTGGTCTAGATAGTTCATTTTTTAATTGCAAATTATATGGCGGGTCAGCAAAAACAACATCGACAGATTCTGACGGTAAACCTCTAAGAACATTTATAGTGTCTCCTCTATAAATATGATTGAGTTTAATATCACCTTTGTTGTTTTTTTCATTCATGATAACCCATCCTCTTAGGAAAAAAGAAAATGGTCAATAAAATATGTTCCTTGAATTAGATTTTATTGATTATCCCTATATGTTGAGTCTCAATTGTTAACTAAGACTCAATATCTTGCGAATAGGAGAAAAAGACTTTCTGTGGTGTTTACTTATACCATGAATGTTTAATGCATTTTGATGCTCTTTGGTTCCGTATCCCTTATTTTTTTTCCAATTATAACAAGGATATTCTTCATCTATTTTTTTCATAAAACGATCTCTTTCAACTTTTGCAATTATAGATGCAGCAGCGATTGATAATGACTTGCTATCGCCCTTTATTATATTCTCTGAATCAATATCTAAATTAGGTCTATGAACTCCATCTATAAGAACAAAATCAGGATTTAAATGAAGGTTTGTAATTGCTCTTTTCATTGATAATAAGGACGCCTGTAAAATATTTAATTCATCAATTTCATTAACATCAGCTACCCCTATAGAATAATGATGTTCCGAAACTATCCGTGAATAAATTTCATCTCTTTTCTTTTCAGACATTTTTTTTGAATCATTTATATCAGCAGGAATTTTTGAAATATCTAAGATTACTGCTGCTGAATATACAGGTCCAGCCCAAGGACCTCTTCCAGCTTCATCAACACCAGCAATTAGCTTATAATTTAAATTATTTTTATTCTTTTCTATAGAAAGATCAGGCACTACTCAGCTGCTATAACATCCTCTTTTTTCCACCTTAAAACAGGATTTCTTGCTGCTTTGGTCTCATCCAATCTCCTTATTGGTGTGTGTTTAGGCGCTTTCTTAAAAAATTCTTCACCTTCAGAAACTTTATTTGCTAAATTTTTTATAGTCTCAATAAACTGATCAATCGATTGCTTAGATTCTGTTTCAGTTGGTTCAACCAAAAGGGCGCCATGTACAACCAGTGGAAAATATATTGTCATCGGGTGATAGCCTTCATCTATTAGCGCTTTAGCAAAATCAATTGTTTCGACACCACTTCCTTCAAGAAAATCATCATTAAAAAGAACTTCATGCATACAAAAACCTGAATATGCTGGGGTTAATACATTTTCTAATGAAGCTTTTATGTAGTTAGCGTTTAATACCGCATCTTCTGAAACCTGTCTTAAACCATCTGCGCCGTGACTCATCATATAGGATAGAGCTCTAACAAACATACCCATTTGTCCATGAAATGCACATAGACGACCAAATGAGTGATTTAATTTCTCTTCTTTTTCATCTTCATAGAGAACAAACTTATCATTTTCTTTTTCTACAATGGGAGAGGGACAGAAATCAGCTAAAATCTTAGAGAAAACAACAGGACCAGAACCGGGTCCACCACCGCCATGGGGTGTTGAGAAAGTTTTATGAAGATTTATATGCATTGCATCAATTCCTAAATCTCCAGGTTTAACTTTTCCAACTAAGGCGTTAAAATTTGCTCCATCACAATACAAATATCCACCAGAATCATGAATATATTCAGCAATCTCAATAATATCATTTTCAAAAAGACCACAAGTATTCGGGTTTGTAATCATTGCTGCCGCAAAGTTTTCATCAACATTTTCTTTAAAGTCATTAAAATTTAACCTTCCATCTTTATGAGATTTTATTGTAACAACTTCAAAACCTAAAAATGCAGCAGTGGCAGGGTTTGTTCCATGTGCAGAATCTGGTACTAAAACCTTGTTTCTGTGAAATTCATTTTTAGATAACAAAGCTTTTTTAATAGCGAGCATTCCACATAACTCTCCTTGGGCGCCTGCTTTTGGTGTCATTGTAACAGCACTCATTCCTGTTAATTCCTTTAACCAATTAGATATCTCATAGATAAGCTCTAATGCTCCCTGACAAGTGTAAATAGGCTGCAAGGGGTGTACTTCAGAAAACCCCTTTATTCTTGCTAATTTTTCATTAAGTCGAGGGTTATGCTTCATGGTGCATGAACCTAAGGGATATAAACCCGCATCAATAGAATAATTCTTTCTTGATAACCTTACATAATGTCGAACGGTTTCTGGTTCACTTAAACCTGGAAGACCAATTTCTCTATCTTCATAAGATTTTCCTAAAAAATTTTCAGTATTTTCAGATTTATGTAAATCAACTCCAGATTTATTTACATCACCAATGTCAAATAACAAAGGTTCATCGTGATCAAGGCCTTTATTTATTTCTTTATCGCTCATATTAAAATCTCTTTTGCTTCATTAAGGTAAATATCTAAATCTTCTTGTGTGTTCGTTTCTGTCGAAGTTATAATAAGATGGTTTTCCAGTTCTTGCTTTTCTGGTAACAATCTTGTGACCGGTATGCCAGCTAAAATTCCTTTTTGAGACATTAGTTCTACAAATTCATTAGATTTAATAGGTAATTTCATGGTGAATTCGTTAAAAAAGGTACTATTTATAGCCTCAACCCCAGGTATTTTAGAAAGTCTACTTCTTAAACTTAAAGCTGATTGATGATTCAATTGAGCTAAATTTTTAAAACCTATTTCACCCAGTAAAGTTAAATGAATAGTAAAAGCAAGGCTACAAAGACCGGAATTAGTGCAAATATTCGATGTAGCTTTTTCTCTTCTTATATGCTGTTCTCTTGCAGATAATGTAAGAACAAAACCCTTTCTTCCGTCCACATCTTGCGATTCACCTACAATCCTACCTGGGAGTTGTCTTAAAAAATCTTTTTTTGTAGAAAGCAAACCCACATAAGGTCCGCCAAAATTCATTGGATTACCCAGCGATTGTCCTTCACAAGCCACTATATCCGCACCCATATCACCTGGAGGTTTCATTAATCCCAAAGAAAGAACTTCAGTAACCACAACAATTAATAATGCCCCTTTACTATGAACAATTGTTGCTAATTTAGTTAAATCATAACATGCACCAAAAAAATCGGGGTTTTGAACAACTACACAAGCAGTGTCTTCGTCAATCTTGTTTTCTAATTCTTCTAAATAATTAGTAACGCCCGCACAGTAACTTAAATTTCCCTCACTAATTCCTGAAACTGTTTTAATTACACTAGCATAATGAGGGTGAAGGCTATTCGATAAAACAACTTTATCTTTTTTTGTGATTCTTTTTGCCATTGAAACAGCTTCTGCAGCTGCAGTCGAACCATCATACATTGAAGCATTGGACAGATCCATTCCAGTTAATAGAGACACTTGAGTTTGAAACTCATATAAATATTGTAAAGTACCTTGAGAAATTTCAGGTTGGTAAGGTGTGTATGAAGTTAAAAACTCTGATCTTTGTATTATATGGTCAACACTTGCTGGTATATGATGCTTGTATGAACCACCTCCAATAAAAAAAGGGCTATTATCAGCATGCATATTTTTATTTGCAAGTTTTGACATATGCCTTTCAACCTCAAGTTCTGTCATATGATTTGGTAATTCTAATTTCGGATTAATATCAACCTTATGTGATATCTCTTCGAACAAATCGTCTATTTTTTTGATGCCAATAACATCTAACATTTCCATTCGATCATCTTTAGTTAAGGGTAAGTAACGCATTTATTCACCTATATGCTTCAAATATTCTTCTTCGGTCATTAAGTTTGAAATCTCTTCTTTGTTGGAGATATCTATTTGAAAAAACCAACCTCTTCCTATTGGGTCTTCATTAACAATTTCAGGGGAAGAATTTAGATCTTCATTAGTTTTAACAATTATACCTGAAACAGGAGAATAAACTTCGCTTGCAGCTTTTACAGATTCAACAACCGCAATATCTTTTCCTTTTTCAGCATTCTTTCCTTTTTCTGGAAGTTCAACAAAAACAATATCGCCCAATTGTTCACTTGCATAAGATGTGATACCTACTGTTCCTATATTATCCTCAACCTTTAACCACTCGTGTTCCTCAGTATAGTAAATTTGTGACATTTATTTCTTTCCTCTATAATAATTATGCTTAACAAAAGGTAGAGTGGTTATTTTTGCAGGAATCCAATTTTCTCTAACATTTAATAAGACCTCATCGCCTTTTTTTATCTCATTTTCCGAGATGTAACCCATTGCAATAGGCTCCTTAAGAGTTGGTGAATAACCGCCACTTGTTATTCGTCCAATTTCATTCTTACTTAAATCAAATATAGATGTACCTTCTCTCGCAGGAAGTCTTCCTAAAGGTTTTAACCCAACTAGTTTTTTTTCTACACCAACACTTAAATCTTTCTTAATCGATTCATGACCTATAAAAACGCTATTTTCTATTCTGCTCTTAGAAATGGACCAATCTATACCTGCCTCTACCGGAGATATCTCTAAACTAATATCATTTCCGTATAAGCAAAGACCAGCTTCCATTCTTAATGAATTTCTAGCGCCTAACCCCGCAAGTTTTACCTCCTTATTTTTCAAAATTTCTTTAACAAAAGTTTCAGAATATCTATCTTTTATAGATATTTCATACCCATCCTCACCAGTATAACCACACCTGGAAATAAAGAATTTTTCACTATCATAAGAAAACCAGTCACCTGACATGAAAGGAATATTTTGAATACTTGGAAAATAACGACTTAAAATCTCTGAAGCTTTTGGTCCTTGCAATGCTATAAGCGCTCTATCTTGAATAAGCTCTATTTTATAATTTTTATTAAGATTTGCCCTTATATGATTAATATCTTTTTCAGAGCAATCCGCATTTACTACCAGCCATGCATAATCTTCATCTAGAGGTTTATAAACCATTAAATCGTCAATAATTTTCCCTCTTTCATTCAATAATTGAGTATATTTAATTTGACCAGGGTACATCTCAGAAAAAGAAATTGGCAAGATTCTTTCCAAGGAATCATAAACCATAGATCCAGTAATCTTAATTTGACCCATATGAGAAACATCAAAAAGACTTACATTTTTCCGGGTATGGTTGTGCTCCGCAATAATGCCATTCTCATATTGTATCGGCAAACAATAACCTGCAAACGGTACAAGTTTGCCTCTATAATTATTATGAATATTAAATAATGGAGTCTTTTTTAGATTTTGCTCTAAACCCCAATAAGCTTCAGACATATAATCTCCATGACAGAATAAGTTGTTTCCAACTGCCCTCCTCTGTCATTGGATCCTGAGAGATTTGACAACTTATTGTTGCTTACCCCGTCGGAGAAGTATTTAACTTACTTTCCAGAGTTTTAAATTATTTGCGGTCCTTTTGCCTGAGAGTTTCCGAGGGCGGTTGCTCCTTCGGCGCTATTAAAAGTCTCTCCCGCAAATAAAAAAGAATCAAAAAGATTCTTCATCAATAATTAAACACATATCTCCTTTTGTCAATTCTGTTATTCTAAGCCTAGAAGAACTTTGTAAGAAGAACCTGTACGGCCCTCTTCTATATTGGATCTTAATCCTTCAATTGGCACAGAAAAATTATTTATCGTTTGATTTTTAATTTTAACTGAAATCTTTTTTGACCATTTATTTATTACTGAATCTTCTGGCCCTACAAAAGCAATAAAGATATTAAAGGTAATACTTTCTTGGGGTGAAGAATCTAAATTTATCACATCACCAAAAATACCAACATCAAAATTAATAGTATTTCTTCTAAGATTATATTCACATATCATTACTGTTCTATTTAATTCAACACTAAGATTGAAGTTTCTTAAGTCCTTGCTTTCACTTCCTTTCAAAATTGCAGCCCTTGGGCAAGGCCCTGGGTCAAAATCTGAAGAATTAGAGCAACTAACAATAGTAAACACAGATAAAAAGATAAGAAAATATTTGAACATATTTAGTTTCCAAAAAGAACTATAACCCATAAAAGAATAAATAAATTTGTATAATATTGTTATATTAGTTAAATCAGACATAAAATGAATACAAAATTAAAAAAAATTCTATATTTACCCAATCCTAGAGGTTTCTGTGCTGGAGTTGATAGGGCTATCAATATTGTTGAATTATCCTTAAAAAAATATGGTCCTCCCATTTATGTAAGACATGAAATAGTTCACAACCCTTGGGTCATTAAAGACCTGGAGACAAAAGGTGTCATATTTATTGAAGAACTTGAAGAAGCGCCAGAAGGGGCTCATATAATATTTTCAGCTCACGGGATACCATCTGAGGTATTAGAGGACGCTAAAAAAAGAAAAATGCCTTATATAGATGCAACTTGCCCTCTAGTCATTAAAGTTCATAATGAAGCTAAAAGACTTTACGATCAAGGTGCTCATATTTTTTTAATAGGGCATAAAGGTCATCCAGAAGTCATAGGAACAATGGGCCA
>JAYZKD010000014.1:0-21908 GCA_036163815.1 Pseudomonadota bacterium
ATATTTGATCAAGATATGTCAAATATACCAGAAGTAGAAGCTGGAATGCGAGCCTCAAAAAAGAAGGCTTTAACTTACGCGAATTATCAAGAAATAAGACTCCGTCATTATCATAAAACTATTGATAAATATATTGATATGGGCCCTTTCAAACCCTAAGCTGTGCTTCCACCGTCAACAGTATAAACCGAACCAGTTATAAAGCTGGCATCGTCACTCGATAAAAATAATAATAATTTAGCCACATCTTCTGGCTCACCATATCTTCCAAGAGGTATATTAGATTTCATTAATTCTTTTGCTTCTGATGCTTCTCCCGGCATTAAACCTTCCTCTAGACTCCTCATCATTCTTGTTTCAACTGGTGAAGGATTTACACTATTAACTCTTATGTTTTTTTCAGCACATTCTTTTGCAGCTGACTTCATTAATCCTATAACAGCATGTTTACTTGTAGCATAAGGCCCAATACCTGCAGCCCCAGAAAGACCAGCAATACTTGAAGTAATAATAAAACTCCCACCTCCCCTTGCATCGAGTTCAGGGATCGCAGCTTTTAATCCTAAAAAAGGACCTTTTACATTAACAGCCATAACTTTATCAAATTTATCAATATCATATTCCTCTAGATGACTTACATCACCCTCAATTCCTGCATTAGCAATAAAAATATCTAATCCACCATATTTTTCTTTCGCTACTTCAATTGCATTTAAATTATCTTCAAACGATGTTACATCGCCAGCAAAATAGCTTAGATGATTTGATCCTATATCCTGGCAAATATTAATGAGATCATCTTCATTTAGATCAAACAAAAGAACATCAGCGCCTTCGTTAAGAAATTCTTTAGCTGTCGCTTGCCCAATTCCTCCAGCACCTCCAGTAATTATTGCAACTTTTCCATCTAGTTTTTTCATGTATTATTATCTCTCGTAAGGTGTAAAAATCTATTAAGTGGTATCTTTAACAAGATCAGTTTGAGATGGAAGAGAGGAAAAGACATCTTCATCTTTCCCAAACATTTTTTCCGGACTTACTGACTCCATATTTCCATTCTTATCATAAGGATCAGTATAAAATCCTAAAATATAACCTCCTTTAGAGTAACCAATTAAGGATCTCAATTCAGGACTAAAATCTTTAGCTATGTCAGGTGGGCAAGATAAATATTGGTTCTCCTCTTGCCTTAACCAATTTAATGCATAATGCATGAATACGCCTGTACGAATATCACTTTCTGTTGTATTTTTTCCTCCTCCATGAAGAACTGTACCTGTATATAACAATACTGAACCAGGAGACATTTCGGCATAAGCAATTTCATCTTCCTTCGGTATTCTGTCCTTATCCCATTTATGTGATCCTGGAACTACTTGAGTAGCCCCATTTTCTTTAGTAAATTCTGTCAAAGCCCATACAGTACTAAATTGGGTTTCAATTTTTCTAGGTATATAACCACCCCAAAGACCTCTATCTCTATGCAAAATTTGCTCTGTTTCTCCTGGGCCAATACTTACTGCCGAAGTAAAGTGTAATTGATATCCATCTCCAAAAGGGTTTAGAAAGTCACTAGCTAATTGATTAATTTGAGGGTTTAAGGCTAACTCTCTACAAGCTTCGGATCTTGCTAATAATCCTCCCACCCTTACCGTCTCATATCCCGTAAATTCAGATTTTCCTTTTTTAAAATTATCAATATAAGGAGAAAGCTCTTCGTCCATTTGTTTTAGAAAATTATTAGGTAAAACATTGTCTAAAATTACTCCAGCATCCTTCTCAATAATTTCCAAAATTTCAGAATTTGAAGCTTTAGAGTCTAAATGTGCAATTTCAGCCATTAAATAATCCTTTTAAATTATATCCAACGCCTAACTTTATTTGAATATTCCCTGTAATCATCACCAAATAATTCTAGCATGGCCTCTTCCTCAGGGATAATCTGAAAAACAGTTATATAAAACATAAATATAGGTACAAAAATCATTCCTAAAATTAATCCTTTATAAATTGCCAAAGATATTAGAATAAAAGAAAGACCAAGATACATAGGGTTACGTGAAACCCTAAATAACCCATCTGTGACAAGAGATGTTGTTTTGTTTGGAGTCATAGGGTTAACAGTGGTTTCTTTTAATCTAAAACTTCTAGCAGAAATGAAAGTTACTAATATTCCCAAAATTAAAAAGAAAATCGAAAAATATTCTTTTTTTGGAATTTCAATCTCGCCAAGCACTCCCGATGAAAAATAAATTAAAAATCCAAATACAATAGCCACTATTGGTGGAGGTATTTTGTTCCTTAAAAATCTCATTGCTGTCTAATGCCTCTAGATACAAGCCTATGTCGGGCGATTTTCCATTCTCCATCTATTCTTTTCATATCAGTCTCATAAGTAGCCCATAAGGTAAGAATTTCTCCTTCTGGTTCTTTTAAATAATGAAGAGCTTGAACATCGGTACGGCAATGCGCATTATCTCCATCAATTGTAGCAAATTGAGGTCCTAACATATGCTGAGTTGGTCCATAATTAGAAAGTGCACCTTTCACATATTCTACCCAATTATCTCTTCCATTAATTGGAGCTTCTCCAAAATCAAGAATCTCTACATCCTCAAGAAAACAAGATGAATATAAATCAAAATCCCTTTCATCCACTCCCGCGGCATATCTTAACATCACATCTTGAAGGGCTATTCTATCCGCAACATATTGATCACTCATATTTTCCTCTCTTATTTAATTATTTATTTTATTAAAGCATAATTTTTGGCATAATTTAAATATTTAGTGAGGATTAAAATTAATGTCCGACATAAAGCCATTTAAAATAAATATTTCTGATGAAGAATTAGAAGATCTAAACAAAAGATTAGTTGCAACGCGTTGGCCTGAAAAAGAAACTGTAAAGGATTGGTCTCAAGGAGTCCCTTTATCATATATCAAAGAAATCTGTGATTACTGGATTAACGAATATGATTGGAGGTCAAGGGAAGAATATTACAACACTTTTACGCAATTCATTACAGATGTCGATGGAATTGATATTCATTTTATTCACATTAAAAGTCCTCATAAAGAGGCAAAACCTCTAATTATTAGTCATGGTTGGCCGGGTTCAATAGTCGAATTTCATAAAATAATTAATCCCTTAATTGATCCTGTTTCTCACGGCGGAAAAGCTGAAGATGCGTTTCATATAGTTTGCCCAACTCTGCCGGGTTATGGTTTTTCAGGAAAACCTTCTCAACCTGGAACAGGTGTTGAAAAAATAGCTGAACTCTGGGATCTACTCATGAGCAAAATAGGTTATAATAAATATTTTGCTCAAGGTGGAGACTGGGGATCTGCAATAACAATTTCCATAGGAAAACAGAATAGAGGAAGTTGCGAAGGGATACATGTAAACATGCCTTTTGCTCCACCGACCAAAGAAGCAATAGAAAACCCTAGTGATAGAGATAAATTAGCATTTGATGGTTTAAATTATTATCAGGAATGGGGGTCTGGTTACTCAAAACAACAAAGCACTAGACCACAAACTCTGGGCTATGGGTTGGTAGACTCGCCTATAGGCCAAGCTAGCTGGATTATTGAAAAATTTTATGAATGGACAGACTGTACTGGACATCCTGAAAACATCCTTACTAAAGAAGAATTACTGGATAATGTAATGTTTTACTGGCTAACAAAAAGCGCTGCATCTTCAGCAAGACTTTATTGGGAAAGTTTTGGTACTTTTGGAGGTAATCCTGAGGAGAAACTTTTCATTCCTGTAGGTTGCAGCATTTTTCCTAAAGAAATTTCTCGAACACCAAGAAGTTGGGCAGAACAAGTCTATTCAAATATTGTTTATTGGAATGAACTAAAAAAAGGCGGTCATTTTGCGGCCTTCGAACAACCAAAAACTTTCGTAGAAGAAATAAGAAAATGCTTTAGAGTAATGAAATAAATTATAAACCAAATATAATAAAGCCATTCTTCCACATTTTATGAAAAAACTCCTTTGAGTAATCAAAATGATAATTAATATCAATTTTATTTGATAGACAAAAGTCATTAGCTCTTGAAGTAATATTTTTAATAGAATTTGACTCAGAATTAGAAACCGAACTCCATAAAATTGCCTCTTTTGAGCTGAATTTGATCTTTATTTTCGAACTTGAAGAGATTTGTCGTTCTATTGTTCCACCATTATCTAGCGCTAAATTACCTTTTTCTATTACTCTTATTGTAGGTCTATGTTCAACAATAGTTTTCTGATTTAACGAATCTATATCATGCCAAATGAATTCAAAATTTTTATCTTTTCTTAAAACAAAATTAAACATACCAAGAGAGAAATTAATACTATGAGATATTTCCGATTGATGCCAAAAACTTAATTTATTTATCCTCTCATGGATTTTATCATAATCTTCTTCACTTTGATTAGTGTTTTTGAAAGTGAATTGAGTATAATAATGATAAATATTATCAAACCAGGATTGGAAAACTAGACCTGATTCATTTATTAAACTTTCAAGCTCTTTAGTGTTAAATGAGACATCTTGAGGATGCAAAAAAGTGTCAACCACACCTGCATCAGTTAAAAGATCATCAGACGCATTAATATATCTATGTGCAGGATGAGTGCCCGGAATACCTTCCAAAAACTTCTTTACTAAATTTAAGTCCGCCTTTGTTTGATTAAAGTCCAAAAGCCTAAATATATTTTGAAGTGAATAAATTCCGTATCTTAAGTATGAAGAATAAATTCCAAGGATTAATGCACAATCATTTTTACCAAATTCAGAAAGTTTTATAATTGTATTCTTAGGTTCTTTCGTATGATGGACAACACCTGTAGCAACTATAACATCAAATTTATTTTTATCCTTTAAATCAAAAATATCTTTCTGTTCAACTTGAAGATTGCTTAATCTATACTTTTTGATCATTTCTTTATTATGAGCAATGCTCTCTTTGCTCAAATCAATTCCATATATGTTCATTTCTGGGTATGCAAGAGCATAATATACAGCTTGATTAGTTCCACATCCTGCAATTAAAATGTCTGCTGATTTATAATCCCTTCCTTCAGGGAAGATAATTCTTTCAAAAAGGTTAAGATGTAAGTCATAAAAGAAACCTTCAGTAATTTTTTCTTTTAAATCATGTATAGGCTCAGGATAAGGCCAATCATTATATTGGGATTGAACTTTTTTCATTAAAATCTATAACCTAGATATTTTGAAAGAAAATCAAATAACAATACAAAGATTACTGTAATGATAATACTTATTAATAAAGTTAGATAAAAACCGAATTTTTCTATGGCAAAAGGAAATATTAAAAACATCGGTATCGTTGGTAATAAATACAGAAAAGTATAAGAAATATGCGAAGAAATCTTATCGACAGAATTTCCTTCGTAATACATCCATATAATTACCAAGAAAGTTATAATTGGCATTGCAGCAATAAGACCACCCAACCTATCATTTACTTTAGCTATTTCACTAATTAGAGCTATTAAACATGCTGTAATTACTATTTTTAAGATAATATAAAACATTCTTTATTTTATAGTTGTGATTTCAATTTTGTTTGAATTTAGAGGCAATATTACCATTGTGCCGTCTTCAGAAAGCGTCCAATCTTTTCTAATTTCATTTACACCTCTTACAAACATATCTGCCATTAAATTAATTCTTGGTACAGGAGTAAGGTGATAGAAAACTAAATGACCCACATTAGCTTTATTTGCTACCTCAGCTGCCTCAACTGGAGTTGTATGATAAGTTGTAATATCTGACATGATTTTAGATCTATATATATCACCAGATTCACGGGCAGCATCTTCAATGATTTTTATTATATGATTTGCCTGAGCTTCATGAAATAAGACATCAGTATTCATAGAATTTTTTATCACATTTTCATAATATACTGTATCTCCACTTATTACGATAGATCTTCCTTTATAATCAAAACGATACCCTAATGCAGGTTCAACAGGATCGTGTAAAACTGCAAAAGCCGTTACTTTAAGATCATCTTCATTAATAATAACAGGGTTTGATAAATCAATCGTATACGGATCAAAACCGGCGACCTCTAAAGGGGCAACATCATCACCATGATGCTCATTTCTAAATTGGTAATCTAAACTATAGGCATCTTCAAAACCTTTAACAACTTGCTCAACCCCTTGAGGACCATAAACTTTCAATTTTTGTAACCTAGACTGAGCAATCCAAGCATTTAGATGTAAGTCCGCAAGATCGGATATATGATCAGAATGAAGATGAGTAAATAATACTGCTCTAAGATTTCCCAAATCAATTCTCCAATTCCTCAAATTAGCTGCACTTCCATCACCAACATCAATTACATAAAG
The DNA here is from genome assembly GCA_036163815.1 of Pseudomonadota bacterium. Lineage (GTDB taxonomy): Bacteria > Pseudomonadota > Alphaproteobacteria > MED-G09 > MED-G09 > AG-430-B22. The sequence goes on from JAYZKD010000014.1 coordinate 6,383, forward strand.
ATTTTTTCCAGCCTTTACTAAAATACAAGCCTCCGCTCTTCCTGGGGCAGGTAAAGGAGATCGACTACCACAAACTACCGCACTTAAGGCATCTTCAGGTAAGGTAGTTTGACTATCTACCAATCTATTTATGAAATTAGTAGTGACTCGATCTTGAACTGCCGGAATTCTTGTTAAGACAATAGCCCCTATTATTAAAATTAAAATCAATAAAATTAAATATTTTAAGATTCTCATTTAGATTCTCCTAAATTAGATTCTCTGAGTGATAATATGAAACATATAACTAAAAAAACAAAAAAATATGGAGCTAAATAAATTCCAGGTGTTCCAGCTATATTAAAATTATTAATAACATCCCCATCCCTTCCAAAGAATGGATAATAAAAAACTCTAACTCCCCATTCTATAATCCAAAATACATACATAAGTGGAACAAAGGACCTATATTTTAAAATAGCTATCCAGCATGCGATACAAAAAATTAACTGTGCAAATCCCCATATTGAAAAAAACCTATAAATTAATGGCATTGGATCTGGGTCGCCAGTTAATATCATTACATTCGCTATTCCATGAAGACCAAATGGTTCAAAGAACATGTGTATTACTGATCGCCAGGTCATCAGAACAAGAAATGCTATGAGTATCCAAAGCGCCATTCGACTTCCTGAATAGTTATTATTCGCATTTTCTGGAAATATCTTATTAAAAAAATTTACCATTCAAACGCTCCTGTTTTCGTCTCAATGTTAAGTTGGCCTTTTAAACCCGCAGAACGATGTTTTTCACTTTCTTGATAGTCTGAATCCATTATCATCTCAAGCATAGCTTTACGACTCGGATATTTAGCAATTGCAACTACATCCCAAAGCTCTCCTACTTCACCCAACATCAATCGTTCAACTATTCCTGAAAAAATTGCTTCACCTCCAACTTTTTTAAGATGTCCCTGCACTTCTTGTCCATAAATTGAGTACGCCTCTGCACCAGTCAAATTAGTTTCACGCCCATCTTCATACTCTGCTTTATCTTTAAATTTCAGTAAGTTAACCATATATATAGGCGTATCAATATCACCTTCAAAAAAACCTTTCATTTGCCCATCAGTAGGGCTGATTGCATTTTTTACTTCCATTGTTTCATCTCCATTTATTTTTTTTATAGATAATTCAGACTCTTCCCCAGATTCTCGTGCTTCAAGGATCAGGGGATATATTTCAAAAATGATATTTGCTCGATAATGCCAACCTACACTTCCTAAAATTATAAAAACACTAATAATAATTGCAAAATTCTTCATTTATTTATCCTTTATAAAATCTATTAGAATCCCGGAGAGTTTTTCAGCTCTTGTCCATTGAAAGAAATGACCACCACCAATGTGCGGAGCACTTTGCGCATTAGGACACATAGCCAATACATCTTCCTCTATACCATTTGTAACAGGATCATCTCCGGCAAAAACACTCAAAAAAGGTTTCTCCCATTTACCAAAAAAATCTCTTGCCTTTTTTTGTTGATCTAAAGATTTATCAGGAATAGTTGGAACCTGACTAGGCATAGATCTTGGACCCATTTTATAACTGGCATTAGGGAAAGGTGCTTCGTAAGCTTTAACGAGATCTGATCCAAAATTAGATATTCCCCCTAAACCTAATTTTATAAACATATAATGAATTAACATAGATAATCTCGGTCTATTTTCCATCATTGATGAGGTAACAAAACCAATTGGCAAATCCTCAGTATCCCAACACCATTTCTGCCAATACATAAATTTCAAAGCTGGAGAGGTTTCCCCTCCATCCATTTTTCTAACTTCTTTCATCATAGAAAAAGGTGTTAATCTCAAAGAGCTAGATCGGAAAGCCTTTACCTCATCTATTATGTCATTAGAAACATTTGGATTATATGGTAACCCAGTGTTTCCTATTGAAACTTTTGAAAAGCGTTCAGGTTTATCAGCAACCATTCTTAGCCCAATTAGACCACCCCAATCTTGTCCAAAAAAAGTAAGATCTTCTAAATTATTCTTCTCCAACCACTGAACCATCCAATCTACTTGCCTCTGGTAAGAATAGTCTTCTCGGCTTGCTGGCTTATCAGACTTACCATAACCCGGTAAATCTGGCGCTAAAACACGGATACCCGCTTCAGTTAAATAAGGTATCATCTTAATATAAAGATAACTCCATACGGGTTGACCATGCATAACTAGAAGAATTGGTCCATCTTTTGGACCTTCATCGATATGGTGAATTCTTAACTCACTCCCATCATGAGTGTTAATAGATGTATAATGCGGTTTATAAGGATAATCCTTTAAATCAGAAAAACAGTTATCAGGTGTTCTTAAAATTTCCATACTCACTCTCCTAAGATATTAAATCCTCACAACCTGTATTTGCTAAGAAATCTTCAACTCTTTTTTGATCTTTGGTCTCTAAAGAATTAAATTCTTCCTTTATCCATCCTAAACATTTTGCCTGATAAGGGAATGTTTTCTGTTCCCATTCTGCTCCATCTATATCCGTTTGCCATTTATCTTTACTAGACGAAAATGCTTTAGCATTTTCCATCATTGCCGGCACATAACCTCTACCAATTTCTTTAAAAATATTATGGAGACTTTCATGTGCATTTTCTAATGGGACCCAATCATTTTCAGCGCTACTTAACCCAGATAAATCTTCTAATAAATCTACCCAAGCTACAGATCTAGGAGATTTTTCTAAAGCTAATGTTCTTGAGGTTGGATCAAAACCTATTAATTGCGTCATTTGACCATAAATCGCAAAATCAGCGGACGAAGGCCTCTTTCCAAGAAAATAAGGAATATTTTGAAAATGTTTTTCTAAAAGACTCAACAACCTTTGGTAACTCTTTTCAATAATTGCAGCAGTTTTCTGATTTGAACCTACAACCCATAGCCTACTAACCTGATGATCGGAGAAATAATCTTTAAAATGTTTATGACTTTCATTATCTAAACTTACAGAATGCAAAAGAGGCAAAATATTACCAGCATTATTAATATCTTCTTTAAAATGCCATCTATAATGGAACATAAACTTCGTAACCCATTCATCACCAAAATCTTCCAATATGTAATTAATAAAAGCTAAGGCCTTATCTTCAGGAATGACACTTCTATCTTTAGATTGAGATTCCAACCGACGAATTATTGGTGTTGAATCACATATCGCTACATCTTCATTCTGAAATATAAAAACTGGTAAAAGCAATGGTTTTGGTAGATCTAAACCCATTTGCTCTAAAATTTCTCTGGCATTGCCCCATATAATTTTATAAGGAATTCTTCGATATCTTAATAGAGCTAACATCTTTCTGGTATATGGTGATGCTGGAACCCCTATTACAGTAGTTATATTATTATTATCCACCTAAATTATTCCCAAAGTAAATTACTGAAAAGAAACTTCTTTTTTGTTATATTAAATTCACTTAGAGAAAGATTGTAAAGGAGAAAAAATGAGTTCAGAAATTCGCGAACTTCAAACTTCAAAAACTGACTTAACAAAAACACGCATAGTTACTGGAAATTTTGATCCAAAAAATCTAGATAAAGGTGACATTTCTGTAAAAATTGAACGCTTTGCTTTTACCGCAAACAATATAACCTATGGTCTTGCTGGCGATATGATGGGGTATTGGAAATTTTTTCCTTCATTTGATGATCCGCGAAATGAATGGGGATGCATTCCAATGTGGTGTTTTGCCAAAGTTACCCACTCAAATAATGAGAGCATAAAAATTGATGAAAGACTTTTCGGTTATTTTCCAGCATCCGCTTCTATAACATTAAACCCAATAAAGGTTTCTGATCAAAGCTTTACAGATGGTAAAGTCCATAGGAAAGATTTACCTCCTGTTTATAATAACTATGTTCGACTTTCTGGCGAAAAAAATTATGATAGCACTATGGATAATGTTAGAGCTCTTTTGTTCCCACTACATATTACATCTTTTTGCTTATGTGACGCTCTTCAAAATGAATCTTATTTAGGGGCTTTACAAATAATTATTGTTAGTGCTTCAAGCAAAACAGCTATCGGTCTTGCTCAAGGGCTAAAAAATGAAGGTGAAGTACCTAGAATTATTGGCCTTACCGCTTCAAAAAACCAAAATTTTGTTGAAAGTTTAGGATGTTATGATGAAGTAATTGCTTACGACCAACTTGAAAGAGTTAATTCAGATACTAAAAGTGTGATGGTGGATATGGCTGGAAATAGAGAAATACTAGGAACTTTGCATAATACTTTAAGGGATAATATGTTGAAATGTCTTACCGTCGGAATGACACATTGGGATAATGAAACAACAGCAGAAGATGCTCTTGGTCAATTGATGATTAGAGATCGTACTGAATTCTTTTTCGCGCCTGATCATATCCAAAAAAGAATTAGTGATTGGGGATCAGAAGTTTACAATGAAAAAACTTCAACCTTCATGTCTCTTCGAGCAACCCAAAGTCAAAGATGGATGGAAATTAGAGAAGTATCAGGTTTAGAAAATTTTTTAGGTATTTATGATGAAGTTGTTAAAGGAAATGCTAATCCTAAAGAAGGAATATTAGTTATCCTCTAATTAATATACATATCTACCAAGGATGGGTTTCTCCATTCCACTTATAAAAATTACCTGAATCTTCTTTTGTTAGACCGCTAATAACATTCCTTATACCTGAAGCACTTTCTTCTGCAGTTATTTCTGCATCTGGACCGCCCATATCGGTTTGAACCCATCCTGGATGCATTACAGAAACAATTATAGGATCATTTGCCCAGTCAAGGGATAATATTTTACCTACCTTACCTACGGCTGCCTTCGTTGTAGAATAAATATACATTCCTCCCATTGGCCAAGTAGATGCCCCTAACTGACTAGAAAGAATCATAAGATTACCATTTCCTGAAGAAACCAAGTTCTGCTTAAAGGCTCTAGCAACAAGAAGAGGTCCAATAGTATTGATATCTAGTGTTTTATGCCATTCATCCACATCAATATTATCGATAGACTGTTGCTGCATAGGATCTCCTCCCACAGCACCAGCAACTATAATTGCAACATCTATTGCAGCATCGCCAATTCGTTCAGCAGCAGCATCTATAGAAGAAGGATCAGCTACATCTAGTTGTTCAATAGAAATATTATCTGAGCCAGATGCTAAATCATCAAGCTGTGAAGCTGCACTAGTATCCCTAGCGCAAGCAATAACGGTATTGCCTTCACCAGAATATTGTTTAGTAAGCTCTAAACCAATTCCCCTTGTGGCACCAACAATCAAAACATTAGACATTTTATTCTCCTCCCTAAAAACTTAATTATGATCTCTAATTTTTACATAAAAAACAATACTAATTATTTTTTAATAAATGAAAAATTGAAATCTTCATTTCTTTCAATAACTATATCGGCAAAATTAGGCACTTCCTCCAAAATATACCTTGTTAATCTTTCATAATGCATGACAAATTTATAAACTTCCTCTTTAGTCATAATTTTCTTTTTAATTTCAGGATCTTTTATCGTTCTTTCAAGGGTTTTTTCCTGAATCCATCTACTTTGGAAAACATGGTCCATGCTGGGCACTTTTATCATCAGCATGAGGTCAAATTTATTAAAGAGTACCTGATAATCTCCTGCTAATTCTTTGTTATACCATTTAGACCAAATTCCTTCTGGATCCTCATCTCTCTCTAAGGAATTCATTGGTGGTTTCCAATTTTCTTCAGTAACCGGTCTTGCTCCAAAACACCATCCATCAAAAAAGATAAAATCTGGTTTGCCTTTAAATTTAATCCATTCTTCTTCTGGCAAGTGCTGGTCTAATGGCTTAGAAAATATGGGAATGGATGTGACTGATGAAGAATCAGCTTTACATAAAGAATTTAATGTATCTAAACCTAATTTTACATTATGTGTTCCAGGAACACCCCTTACCTTACATAATGGATGAATAGATTTAGCCATCTCTTCTCTTTCTTTACGAGTTTTATAAATATCATCTATTGAAAAACCAATTGTTCTTCTTCCAAGGCCCGCCTGAAGCACCAACTGTACAAATTCTGAAAGAGTCGTTTTTCCTGATCCTTGTCCTCCCGTTAATCCTATAAGAAAAGGTTGATCTTTTTTTTTCTTATCAAAAAAAACTGCAAGAGGTATCACTATCTCTTTTAAAAAATTTTCAGATAAATTATCAATTTTCATTTCTGTTGAAAGGCTGGCGATATTATTTTTCGTTTTATCAAAAATTTCTTTACAAATAATATCATTAACATTTGGTAAATTTTTCATTTGTCTAGCATTGATATAATATTAATATTTAAATAACATTAGATATAATTTATGAAAACAATATTAACATCATTACTTATTTTGCTTTTTTTCGTATCGTGTTCAGAAAATCCGATCATTGAAGAAGAAAACCTTCATAAATATATAAAAATCCTTGCTTCAGATGAATTTGAAGGAAGGGAGCCTGGAACCAAGGGTGGAGAAAGAACTAAAAATTATATCAAAGAGCATTTCGAAAAACTAAACCTTTCTCCAATCTCAAATGAATTCCTCTTAGAAGTTCCTCTGAGTAAAATGGTTGTAGATCTAGATAAATCTTATGTGAATATTAATGACAAATCGAATATTTTTAATCTCATTCCAGGCAAAGAAGTAGTTTTTTGGTCAAAACAAGTTAAAGAAACTTTAGAGATTAATTCAAGCGATTTAATCTTTATAGGATATGGAATTATAGCACCAGAATATGAATGGAATGATTATAAAAACATTAATGTTAAAGGAAAAACCCTAGTCATGCTTGTAAATGATCCTGGTTTTGAACTTAAAGATCCAAAACTCTTTAAGGGAAAAGCCATGACTTACTATGGAAGATGGGTATACAAATTTGAAGAAGCGGCAAGACAAGGTGCTGAAGCGGTTTTGATTATCCATGAAACAGAACCCGCATCATATCCTTGGCAAGTAGTAGAAACAAGTTGGTCAGGAAAGCAAATAGACCTAAAAAGAAAAAATATGGGTTCAGACCGTATAAAATTAGAAGGATGGATAACATCTACAACGGCACAAAAATTATTCAATAATGCGGGCTTGGATTTTAACAAATTAAAAAAACAAGCATTAAATAAAGATTTCCAAGCCGTCCCTATGAGTGACCTTAAATTAAATGCATCAATCAATAATATTATAAGCTTTTCTATGTCGCATAACATTGCAGCGATTAAAAAGGGGGAGAAATACCCTGATGAATATATTTTAATGATGGCTCATTGGGATCATCTTGGTAAAAGAGAAGAGCACAATGAACATAAAGATCATATATATAATGGTGCCATTGATAATGCTACAGGTGTAGCTGGAATAATGGAGCTCGCTAATTATTTTAGTTCCATTAAAACTGATAGATCTTTATTGTTCTTAGCTGTAACAGCAGAAGAATCTGGTCTCCTTGGCTCGCAATATTTTGCAGAATACCCGCCAATTAATCTCTCTAAAATAGTTGCTGGATATAATTTTGATGCCGTTTTACCTTTAGGAAAAACAAAAGACATAATTGTAGTTGGGTATGGAGCATCTGAACTTGAAGATATTCTCAAAGAAGAGTTAGATAAAATTGGGAAATATATTTTGCCTGACCCAGCTCCAGAGAAAGGTTTCTTCTATAGATCAGATCACATCAGTCTTGCAAAAAAAGGTGTGCCGGTTCTTTATGCTGATAACGGAGTTGATAAAGTTTCAGGCGGTATTAAGGCTGGACTAGAATTAGCCAACAAATATACTAGCTTAACCTATCATCAGCCATCTGACGAATATAACCCGGATTGGGATCTTAGTGGCTTTACGGAACACCTAACAACTACCTCAAAAATGGTTTCAAGATTAGCGAATTCTAAAGAATGGCCCAAATGGTATGATGGAAATGAGTTTAAAAAAATAAGAGAAGAAAATAAGAATTAGTATAAAAATCGATATCTTAAAAACTAAAGTTTATTTAAAAGAAAATTAACCGCGTCCTTCATTGATCTCTCTCTCATTTCCCAATTAACGCCTAAATGAGCCCCTTTAATATTTTTTGATTCTTTAAATAATGAAAGTCTTTGCTCAGGCTCATTAAGTAAAAATCTTTCCCCTGAATCATTCTCAAAATATAAATTTCCATCCTTATCAATATAGGAATGCCTTTCTCCTGCAGTTATCGCATTTTCAACAAAAGTAATTGGCTCTATAGAATCAAAAGCATGATGACTTTCAGGATAATAAATAGCATTAATATTTCCTGATGTTTCATTAATAGCTTTTGAAAGTTCTTTTAAAAGAATTGGACGAGTATAATCATCTATTTCACCTGTTAGGGCTAATATAGGCGCACTACTCCATTTCATATCTTCCGGCCAAATATGTGCAGCAGGATAAAAGGCTAAATGAGCATTAAATCTCTCGCCGTTAGGTGCTAATTTAGATGCTAGGGGTTCCCATGCCGAATACAATGAAGTGCTTCCACCAAGACTCCATCCTGCAATAGCTATTTTGTTAGAATCTATTCTTGGATGCGTTCTTAATAAAATTAAGGAATTAAAGGCATCTGCAATCATCGATGCTAAAGTTACCTGCATTTGATCCTCAACAACCGAATTAACATTCCTTGCTTCAAAACTATGGACTCTAAAAACGGCCATGCCTGCATTTAGAAAGTTAACTATATGTTCGTGGTGATGGCCTCTCCATCCAAAACTTCCATGAAAACAAATTACCAATGGGTATACATCTTTTTTCTGTCGTGGAAAAAGTAGAGAGCCAAACATATTTTGTTTTTCAATATTATTTGAATTTAATACATGAAAAAATTCAAAAGGATTTGAAGAGTCATAAAACAAAACTCCAGAATCGTCTTTATTTAAAGTCTTTTTTGTCAGCTCTAACCTCCTTTTATGTTATCTAAAAAAATGGATCATAGGCCCATTGAAGAAGTGCTTGTCTCTGTTTTGGTCTACACCAAATATCACCAATTTCGCAATTTTTTTTAATTCCTCCAATATGCCTTGGTCCAAATGAATTCCATCTCCTAATCTGAAAATCATCTACTTTATTAATTCTTCGACCCATAAAGTATCTACAATACCACTGAAACCAACCGAGGGGGTCTTCAGGAGTAATCCATCCTTTATTCTGCCAAACTTGTAATGATTGGCCAGATTCAATTTTAAAATAGTTTAAATCAGTTTTATACCCGTTATTACTGATTTTAGCTGTTTTAAACCAATCTTTTGGATATTCAGAAATTTTTTTTTGGAAGTACCAACCTCCAAAAACACCTAACTCTAGCATTTCTTTTGGTGTCAATTGTGGAGAAAAATCCATACTTTATTCATCCTTATACTAAATTATGCTAATCTAAATCTTTCAATCTGAATATCATCTTCACCAATGTCACTGTAATTGTCATTAACTCGACCCTGAATATATTCTTTCCATGTAAACGATCTAAATTTAGGTTTGTTTTTTGATAATATTTGCAAAGGATGTATAACTGCATCGTTTGAGGGATTAAAAAAATATGGAGCGCTATATCGTGCTGAAGAAACCCTAGTAGTTACCCTATGTATTGCTGCAACATATTTATCATTTGTCCATACTTGCATTATGTCACCTAAATTAACAACAATTGTATCCTTCTCTGGCGGTATATCTATCCAGCCACTTTCTTTTGAATATGCTTGAAGACCTCCAGACAAATCTTGCAAAAGTAGTGTTAATATACCCGGATCAGTATGGTGATGAAGAGCCATATCGCCAAGGTTAAGTGTATTATCCTGTTCTTCTATATCTAGAGGATCATCGATAGGATAATAATTCAATCTAACAGTACTAGTTTTCTTGTCTCCTTTAGGGAAATTGGAAGAATTGGTTTGTATAGACTTAAAAATAAGATCTAAAGTTAAATTAGCAACATCTGAAGCTCTTTCAAAAAAATTTAACATTATTTGCTGAAAATTTTTGTTATTTGGCCATTGATTATAATCTCTAGAATTTTTTCTCGGCCTCATAAAATCAAAAACCTCTTTAAGATCCCTTTTTCTTTTAGTTAATTCTCTATCATAGAATCCAAGTGGATTATCATCAGTTCTAATAATATTTAATTTTTCTTCTCTTGATAGGTTAAAAAAAGCTTTAGACTCTTTCCACATTTCGGCTATTTCTTTTTCAATCCCGTGATTTTTTATAAAGAAAAATCCATGATCTTCACAAGCAGAACTCAATTCCTGAATTTGATTGTGATCTTCTATTTTCTCTAAATCTATAATTGGCACTTTTGTCATATTCTTTTATTCACTTTTTTATCTGATAAAAATATAACTGGTAATAAATCTGACAAAAAGACCATTTCTTCACTTGCATGATTCTTTAGATCCTCAGCACTCTTCTTATCAATAGAAAAAAACCGTACTATAGCCATATTAGCTATAAAATTAGCTATAGAAAATACAATTTCATTTCCTTTTCTCTTATAAACATGTCCCAACCAAAATCGGGATCTCATCTCAGCTCCATCTTCTGTATTTACGACAACATGACACATTTTCGCTATATTAAAATCTATGTCTAGACTACCTACTCTTGCACATAACACAAAGGTATCTTCATCATTTGCATCATAGCCAAAAAACTCAGAGGAATTAACAAATTGTATTCTAAGTTTTCTTAAATCACCTCCAATATACTCATGAACTAAATGGCTAGCCCCAATAATTTCTCCGGTTTCTTTATTTTCCCAATCCATCCAAATATGATCAGCAGGATGCCACAATCTATAATGTTCTGTCGTTGCAAGAAAGTCTGCAAACCACCATCGAACCATTTCTGCTTTAACATTTGGCATAGAAGTACGAACTGACACTAAAAATGTAGCATCAGATAACCTATAAGTTTCGTTGGGATAAATCCCTACTTCCTTAATTAATGTTTCTTCCGGATCAAGGTTTTGTGAAAATGGCTTAATTCCAAAAATTATCACCGACACAACACTTAAAATTAAAATAAGGTATATCAAAAATTGTAATTTTTTCATTTCTTTCCTTTAGATTATTAGAATATAATAAAACTCTATTTTGAGGTCATAAATTATGAAAAATTTTCTTGTCGGTAAATTAATTCTTGTCGTTTTCCTCCTGAATACTAATGTTTTTGCTGGAAATAACCATGCATCTAATGAATGGCAAATTGAAGCTTATTCTAGTGCTGCCCCTTCTTTTATTGGAGATTTTGCAACTATAATAGGAGGAGATGGTAAAATTATAAGAGAAGGTTCAAATGGTTGGACATGCCAAGCAGGGAACCCGAGGCCTTTTCCTGAAAACGGCTGGAAAGATGTTCACGAAGCTATGCCAGCCTGCTCAGATAAAGAAGCTATGAAATGGATGATGGCTTATATGACTGGAAAAGCACCAGAGCTAGATAATGACGGTTGGATGTGGATGTTACATGGTGATGTTGGAGAAGATAACCTTAAGGCTGGCGTTCTTCATAAGAAAGATAGTACTCCAGGACAATGGATTGAATCTGGTCCTCACCTTATGCTAATGCCAAAAGATCCATCATCACTTGATAATATGAATGCAGACTTTTCAAATGGTGCGCCTTATGTAATGTTTCCTAAGACGATCTGGGCTCATGTTATGATACCTGTAGAGGGTTATTACGAATATCAGAAAGAGTCAGAGCCAAAAAAATAAAAAGATAACAGTATTATTCATCCCAATTAGATGTAATTTTCTTTCTTTTTTTGAATTTGGGTTGTCGTCCATTTAAAAAATCATCAAAAACATCAGCATTAAATTCGCCTTCACTATTTACCATCCCCCAAGCTTCAATTTCATAATTCAAGCCAGTTTTGTAATCTGTCTCCCAGACTTTATTCATAGATAACTTTTCATAACCCCAAGCAACAGGAGCGCAAATTTTTAAACGCTCGCATAGCTCATCTACTGCTTTATCAACTTCTTTCAAAGGTACTGCTTTAGTAATTGCTCCAATTCTTTCTGCTTCTGTTCCGTCTATCTCAATTCCTGTTAAAAGTAATTCTTTAGCTTTTCTCCAACCAACCATTCTTGTCAATCGTTGAGATCCGCCCCATCCTGTGCATAACCCAAGTTTTACTTCTGGTTGACTAAATTTTGCATCTTCGGCTGCTATAACAAAATCACAAGCATGGAGATTTTCAAAACCTCCTCCAACCGCCCCGGCTTTAGCTACTCCTATGACAGGTTTTTCGAGATTTTCTATGTACAGGAATAAATCACGTGCAAATTGACTGATTTCTCTAAATTCGACTGGGGTCAAGTTCCAATCTTTATTCTTAACTTCACCAAAAACAACTGCTCCAAGATGGAAACCTTCTCCTCCGGCAGATATTACAATCACAGAAATATCTTCATCATTAGAAGCATCTTTTAATGTTTTCTTCATTTCAATAAGAACCTCTAGAGTCATGCCATATTGTGGAGGATTATCTTTTATTATTTTTGCTATACCATTAGACTTTTCATACTTTATTGAATTCAATTTCATTTCTCATCCCCCAAAAATTAATATATTAATATAATGATAAGTCTTATGGAGAAATTATGAAACCAGTTTGTTTAGTTTTGGGCGCTGGAGCAGGAATTGGTGGTACAGTAGCTGCAAAATTTGCCAGTGAGGGATATCATTCTTACTTATGCAGAAGGAGTGATAAAGAAGGGTTAGATCGATTAATTGGAAATATTGAAAAAGCTGGAGGCTCTGCTTCAGGTTGTCTTTTAAACGCTGCTGATGACAATGTATTAGAAGATTTAATTACTACTATTGAAAAAGATATTGGTCCAATAGAGGTTCTTATTTATAACTTGGGCGCTCAAACAGGTATGAAGCTTCTTCATCAAACCACTCATAAAGAGTTTGAACTTGGTTGGCGAATGGCTAGTTTTGGTTTATTTAGAGTTGCTAAGGTTCTGTGCCCACTTATGGTAGAAAGAGGTAAAGGAAACCTAATAGTCACTTCAGCAACAGCTGCAATGCGAGGTAATAAAACACAACACTCTCACGCTGCTGCAATGGCCGCTAGGAGAATGCTTTGTCAATCTTTAAATGCTGAATTCGCTTCTCAAGGAATACATGTCGCTCATATAGTTATTGATGGCGCTGTTGACGCACCTGACACCTTAGGAAAAATGTTAGGACCAGAATTATATCAGAAGATGAGAGAAACAAAGGGGATGGAGCATGATGGATTAATACTTCCTGAAAAGATTGCCGACACTTATCTTCATTTAGTTCAACAACATAGATCTACATGGACACATGAGATAGATATAAGAGCGTTTTCTGATCAAGCTTGGTGGAATCACGACACTATGATAGAGAAGGATTAATAAACCACTAAAACTTCAATATTATAACCTGACTCTTTAATAAGCTTACTTCCTCCTAAATCAGGAAGATCAATTACTGATAATATTAAAATATTCTCTTTGGAAACTTTAAAATTTTCAGTCAATAATTCTGCACAAGCTATGGCTGTTCCACCCGTTGCAACTAAATCATCAACTATGACTATTCTATCTGTAGTTTTAATGACTGTATTCTTCTGAATTTCTATGGAAGTACTGCCATATTCAAGATTAAAATCTTTTTTGTAAGTTTCATTAGGTAATTTTCCTGGTTTTCTTGCAAGAACAAAAGGGATAGAAAGATCATGAGCTATAGACCCTGCAAAAATAAAACCTCTACTTTCAATACTTGTTATTAAAGTAGCATTAAATTTTGAAGTAATTTTTGTAAGTTCTTTGCATGTTTTAACGAAGGCTGTTGGAGTCTCTATAAGACTTGTAATATCTCTGAATATTATCCCCTTTATAGGAAAATCCTCTACTGTTCTAATATATTTCTTAATATCTAATAGATCAGTCATATTTATAACTTTTCATCAAGTAGATGTAATTTTTTTATAAATATTTGAATAGCCATAAGAAATCTCCATTTTTTTAAAATATCCTTTTTCTTTTAACATTTGATGTGCTGTAGGCAAATTATACCATGGGCAAAAAGTAAAGAGGTGATGCTCTATATGATAATTAACATTTAGTGGTGCTAAAAAATACCTTAGAAACCAAGGAACAATGGTTGTCCTCGTGTTATTAAAATCATTTTCTCCAGAAACACCTGAATGTTCAGTTATGCTCCTTATTCTATAAAAAAGACTAAAAAAAGTAAGTAAAGGAATCCACCAAAGAATTAGATAAACCCAGCCGTTTCCTGAAAATACAAGAACAGAAAGGATAATTATATTAGTAATTAAGAACCCTTTAATTTTACCTATAAAATGTTTCAAATGATTTTGGAGAGTTAAATCCTTTCCCCACACTGATTTTAAAGTATTTCGATATCTTCTAAAACCAGCAATCCCAGTTAAATCTCTTAAAACCTTTCTAAACAGGCTCATTCTTGTTGTTGGAAATGCTTTAGTGAGTCCCAAATCTGGATCTCTCTCTGTCTCGGTATATTTATGATGTAAAGAATGAATTTTTCTATAGGGAATTGTGTCAGTCATAACTGGATAAGCACAAAACCATTGAGAAACAAAGTCGTTTAATTTCTTGTTTTTAAAGATTAAACCATGCGCACCATCATGCATAAGCACAACCATCTGGAATTGTTTCGATGCAATGATTAAGGCAGCTAACAAAAAAGTGAAAAAGCTGGGAAAATAAATATAAAAAGTCATAGCTGCAATAACTTGGAACCACATAAAAGCAATAGTAAAGATGTTAATCCAATTTTTACGATTGAGTAAAACAGCAATCTCATCTTTATTTAAAAGGGAATCTGCTTTTACCAAAGGCTTCATAGATATATTTTTATTATTCAATTACCTTTAATCCTTTTAATTATTTTATCAATCCTGATATTTTTAATCTATTTATAACTTCATCAACTGCCAAAACGCGTTCGTCTAATTTCTCTGGACCAACTTTTGATTCTTTTTTAGAGCGGGTTCTTTTTGTCCAAGACTCAAGATTTTTATGTGCCTCTTTCTTATCTTTCTCCATAATTTGATTATAATCTTTATCTCTACAAGTTATCTCTAAAGCTAAACCGTTCGGATCATAAAAATAAATTGAATGAATAAAATCATGGTCAATAGGATCTGAAGCCCATCCTATTTCCTTATTTAAATGTTTTCTCCAAGATTCAAGTTCTTCAAAAGTATCAACTTCAAACGCAATATGTTGATTTAAACCATTTACATAATTAAATTTTCCTTCTTCAACTTCATCAGGAATATCAAAAAAAGCAATGTGATCACCATTACCCATTTCAAAAAAAATATGCATATATTCTAAAGGCTCATTAGATCCTGGAGAATTTTTGATATCAAGGGCTGTTACTAATTTAAAGCCCATAACATCCTCATAAAACCATCTAGTTTGTTCAGCATCCCTGCAAAGAAAGG
>JAYZKD010000015.1:0-20506 GCA_036163815.1 Pseudomonadota bacterium
CCAATCGTCAGAGTAAGATATATATAATGGTTTTTCTAACATTATTTATTTTTTACTAGCCTTGAATAAGCATTGACAATTTTATCAACTAATCTATGCCTAACAATATCCTTAGGTAAAAAATTAACTTTCTTGATACCTTTTGTTTTTGGTAAAATCTCAATAATTTCCTTTAATCCTGAAGAATTACCAGTAGGTAAATCAATTTGTGTTATATCTCCTAATATTACCATCTTTGAATCACGCCCCAATCTAGTAAGAAACATTTTCATTTGCATATTTGTTGTGTTTTGTGCTTCGTCAAGAATTATAAAAGCATTTTCTAATGTTCTTCCTCTCATAAAAGCTAGTGGGGCAATTTCAATAACATCAGATTCCATATAATTTTCTAATATCTTTTTAGGCATCAAATCATTTAAAGCATCATATAAAGGCCTCAAATATGGATCAATTTTTTCCTTAAGATCTCCTGGCAAAAAACCTAATCTCTCACCAGCCTCAACTGCTGGTCTAGAAAGAATTATCTTTGACACATCATTATTAAATAAACTTTGAACTGCTGCAGCTACAGCTAGATATGTTTTACCAGTCCCTGCAGGACCAACACCAAAAACTAAATCATTATTTTTAATAGCCTCAATAAATCTTTCTTGGTTTTTTGATCTTGCAAATATCTTTTTATTTTTCGTTTTAATTAAAAATTTTTCTCTACTAACCCTTTCAGAAGTAAGAAATACATCAATATCATTTAACCCAGTCTTAATTCCTTTTTCTAATTCATTATATAGTTCCATAATCTTATCTGCCGCCATTAAACTTGATTCATTATCTCCTGAAATCTCAAGAACATTACCTCTATAAGAAATTGAAACATTAAAATATACTTCAAATTTTGCTAGATTTTGGTCATGACTGCCGTAAAGTTCTGCTAAAAAAGAATTCTTTTCAAACTCAATAATATGTTTGTTGCTAATTTTTTTATTAAGTTTATTTTTCTTCATATTAAGCAATTTTACCTAGAAGGCTATTTTCATTAATTTTTTTTATCTTTAAGTCAATAATATTACCAATCTGAGATTTCTTAGATTTAAAATGAACTGATTGTAAATAGGGCGATCTTCCAGAATAATACCCCTCTGAGTTAATCTTCTTTTCGACTAAAACTTTAAGAGTTTTATTTATAAATCCACTATTATATTCAAGCATCTTTTCTTTTATGGTTTTTTGGAGAGAAATCAATCGGTTCGATTTTATATTTTCTTGGACTTGTTTATCCATTGTTGCTGCTGGTGTGCCTGGCCTAGGTGAATATTTGAAGCTATATGCATGAGCATATCCTATCCTATTAATAATATTTATAGTTTTTTCAAAATCTTCTTCGGTTTCACCAGGAAACCCAACTATAAAATCTCCAGATATTGCTATATCCGGTCTAACTGATTTTAACTTATCTATGATGCCTATATAATCTTTTGTAGAGTAATTTCTGTTCATTTTTTTTAAAATTCTATCCGAACCAGATTGTATAGGAAGATGAAGATATGGCTGAAGCTTTCTTAAAGAATTAAAACTATTTATAAGTTTATCATTCATATCTTTTGGATGGCTTGTAGTAAATCTTATTCTTTCAAGATTTAATTCGGACAACTTACAAATTAGATCAGTAAAATCTATTTTTTTATTATTTGATGTACAATTCGACCAAGCATTAACATTTTGTCCTAATAAAATGATTTCCTTCACACCATTAGAAATTAATTGGTTTGCTTCTTTTATGATTTCGTCTATTGCTCTTGATGTCTCAACGCCTCGAGTATAGGGAACAACACAAAAAGTGCAAAATTTATCACAACCTTCTTGAACTGATAAAAATGCACTTACACCTCCACTTTTTTTTGTTCTTCTTGGCAAAATGTCAAATTTATCTTTTTGAGGAGGTTCAATATCAATAATTTTCCTTTTTTTGTTACCTTTATTTTTTTCAAATTTTTTAAGAATATCTGGAAGGTGATGATATGTTAATGGTCCAAAAACTAGATCAATAATAGGAGCCCTTTTAACCAACTCTTTTCCTTCTGCTTGAGCGACACAGCCCGCTACAGCAATAATGGTATCATTGGTCTTTGTTGCAATTTTCTTTTTTATTCTTCCTAATTCAGAATATATTTTCTCAGTTGCCTTTTCTCTAATATGACAAGTATTTAAAATAATTAGATCTGCATTTTCAAAATTATTAACGGCCTTATAGTTGTGAACTTCGAGCATTTCTTGCATACGATTCCCATCATATACATTCATTTGGCAACCAAAATTTTTGACATATAAGCCCTTTTGGGTATTTTCGTTAATGTTCATATTTTTGGTAACTTATTGTTTTTTTCTTCCGTATAGCTCAAGTCTATGATCAATTAATTCAAACCCCAACTCTTCAGCTATTTTCTTTTGTAGCATTTCAATTTCTTCATTTTGGAATTCAATTATAGTGCCGCTCTCAATATCTATAAGATGGTCATGATGCTCTTTTTCTTGAAAATTTTCATAACGTGACCTGCCGTCTCCGAATTCATGTTTTATTAAGATACCTGACTCTTCAAATAACCTAACTGTTCTATAAACAGTTGCTACAGATATATTGTTATCTATAGCAATAGCTCTTTTGTGCAGTTCCTCAACATCAGGATGGTCTTGCGAGCCATCCAAAACTCTTGCAATAACCCTCCTTTGCTCAGTAAGCCTAAGTCCCTTTTCTTCACACAATTGCTCTATACTCATTATTTTATCCTTAAGTTAGATATAAGCATTAATTATATAATTTTTGCAACAATAACCCATTTTCAAAATCATTCTCTCTTTTGTAATAATTATTTAATGTCTTTACGAAACTAAAGCCTATTTTAGAATAATACTCTAAGGCTGGTTTGTTCGATTTGCTAACCTCGAGAAAACACTTAGAGATATTCTTATTAACAAAAATTCTTTCTAATTCGATCATCATTTTTATTCCAAATCCTTTTCTTCTGTAATTATTTAAAACTCCTATAGACAAAATTTCGGCCTCATCTATTAAATATCTATAAAGACAGAATCCAACAGGCCCTAAAAAATTAAACATAATAAAACCCTGGCCACTTCCTTTCATTAATAAATGCCTTACCTCTGAAAGATTCCATTTTTTAAAATTAGTTTTATTTTGAAGTTCAACTAATATTTTTATATTAGATAAATTTAATTCTTCAAAACTTAATTTGTTTTTTTCATGTACCATGAAACATTTACTTTTTCAGCAGATGGTTGAGAAAAATAATTAATATCTTTTAATTCTCTAAGTTTTCTACTCTTCTTTTTAATTTTGCAAGTTAAAATAATTGAAACCTCTTTAAAGTCTTTTTCAAAAATTTTATACTTTTTTTTGAATCCAAAATCATTTTTATGAAAGGCACTTTTAACAATTACAAATTCACTTGGAGGAAAAGAACTTTCAATATCTTTTTTTTCTTTTTTTTCAATATCAGAATAGTTCTTTCCTGAATTATCAAAAATTTGTAAGAAAAATTCGTCCCCCTTTGAAGGCATAAGAGCAATAAACTTTTTATCAGGTAATTTTGTTTTTTTGCCAAAAAATGATAGGAACTCTAATGATGATAAAGAATATAAAGGTACGGAAATTCCGTTTGATATTCCTAATGCAAATGATACGCCAACCCTTATGCTTGTAAAATTCCCAGGCCCATTAGTAACAATTATATTTTTTATATTATTAATATCTAATTGAGACTTTTCTAAAGATTTTTTTACAACTACAGCTATTGATTCAGATTGTTTTTGATCCAAAGAATTAGTTGAAATATAGCAATTTTTTTTCTCATCAACTACACATGCAGTACTTTGCCCAAAAGTAGTATCAATAACTAATGTAGCCATTAAAGGATTTTACAAACATCGTCAAAATCAAACCTTGGGGATCTATCAAATAATTTATTATGATCTCCATAACCAATATTACAAATAAAATTAGATTTGAAATTAGATGCAGAAAAAAACTCGTTATCAAGGCCAATATTATCAAATCCTGACATTGGGCCACAATCTAGACCTAAAGTCCTAGCCGCTAAAATAAAATATGCTCCCTGTAAAGAACTATTCCTAAAGGCAGTTATCTCGGCAAATTCTTCCGATCCAGAAAACCATTCCTTGGCTTCAGGGTTGTGAGGAAATAATTTTGGAATAAATTCAAAGAATTTTGTATCATATGCAATGATTGCTGTAACAGGTGCAGAAATTGTTTTTTCGATATTTGAATCAATTAAATATTTTACTAGTCTTTCTTTAGATTCTTTAGATTTAATAAATGTGATTCTCGCTGGAGAACAATTGGCGCTTGTGGGGCCCCATTTCATAAGATTATAAAGTTCATGCAGCAAAGAATCTGGAACATCTTTTTCTATCCAATCATTGTGAGTCCTACCACTAACAAAAATATCTTTAATTTTATTAAGATTATTCATTTTGCAAAGGAACTACACTATCAACTTCGGGAATATAATGTTTTAATAAATTCTCGACACCGTTTTTTAAAGTCATTTGGGAAGCTGGGCAACCATCACATGAGCCTCGCATACTTATATAAACTATTCCATCTTCAAACTTATTAAAAATAATATCACCACCATCTCTTGCAACTGCAGGGCGAACCTTTTCTTCAATAATATTATTTATTTTAAGCGATACATCATCAAGGGTATTAACTTTTTGATTATCAAGATCTTTTACTTCTTTAATGATTGGTAAACCTGATACATAGTGGTTAACTATCGTAGATAGGACCTCGGTTTTGGTATTTTCCCATTTTCTATCCTTTAAAGTAACAGTTAAGAAATCAGATGCTAAGTAAACACTAGTAACACCATTAATATTAAAAAGATTCAAAGCAAGAGGTGAAGCTTTTGCAGAATCTAAATCTTTATAATAAACAGAAGATATTTCACCTAAGACATCTTCTCCTGGAATAAATTTCAATGTTTCTGGATTTGGAGTTTCCTCAGTTTGAATAAACATTTTATTTCCTCAATTATTTTATACCCACAAGCTTGTCTATTGTTTCATCCTCTATATTACCTGGTATTACTACAACTGGTATAGAAAATCCAGACTTAGAGATTGATTCAACGAGCTCGCCCGGTGTATCTGCTTCATTATCAGAAGCTAGGACTAAATAGTCAATATTTCCCTTATCTTTTATAACTTCTTTAACAATATTAATTTTAGATCCATGTTTAATCTCATAATAAGTTTCGACATTGGAAAAACTGTTAATATTTGCTCTTAGTTGTTCAATTAATAATTTTGCATTATTTTCGGCTTCTTCTATGATTTTTCTTTCTACACCCAGCCAATGAGTTTGCTCATGATTATCGATAGCCACTAAAATTATTAGCTTAGTGGATGCTATCTCGGACCTTCTTGCCGCATATCTAACAGCAGCTCTACATTCTTGTGTTCCATCAATTACTGCTAAAAAATTTCCCGACAAATTTTTACCCCGTACTTACTACCCTAAACCAACTATTGATTTTACTTCCCTTATAACAGGATCAGATTTTTCTCTTGCCTTACCCATTCCCTCATTAAGAATTGCATTTAAATAATCTTTATCATTTTTAAGTTTAAAAAATTTATCTCGAATAGGTTCCATTTCGCTAATAATAATATTACTTAAATCACTTTTAAAATCTGACAGTTTTTTTCCTTCAAATTCATTCACTACATTACTTATTTCTGATCCAGAAAAAGAGCTGTAAATATTTATAAGATTATTTACCTCTGGTCTCTGTTCTAAGCCATCAATACTTGAAGGCATAGGTAATGAATCAGTTTTAGCTTTAGAAATCTTTTTATTTATTAGGTCATTATCATCTGATATTTCTATTCTTGTCATTTCTGAATTATCTGATTTAGACATCTTCTTTAGACCATCACGAAGCGACATAACTCTTGAAGCAACAGGTAAAATCATAGGTTCTGGAAGAGGAAAGAAATTTTCTCCTCCACTATTTTTAAAATCATTATTAAACTTTTGTGCAATATCTCTAGTTATTTCTAAATGTTGTTTTTGATCATCGCCTACAGGAACTAAATTTGCATGATAGAGAAGTATATCAGACGCCATCAGATTAGGATAAACAAATAAGCCCACTGAAACATTTTCCCTGTTTTTACCTGCTTTTTCTTTAAATTGTGTCATCCTATTCAACCAGCCGATTCTTGATACGCAGTTCAATATCCAGGCTAATTCAGCATGCGAAGGAATGTGTGATTGAACAAATATAGTAGCTTTTTTAGGATCTATGCCTGCAGATATATATGCTGCTGCCACATCTAATATATTTTCATGTAAAACATCTGGATCTTGCCAAACAGTTATAGCATGTAAGTCAACTATACAAAAAATTGAATCATAATCATTTTGTAAATTTACAAAATTTTTAATCGCCCCCAAATAATTTCCAATATGTAATGACCCAGAAGGCTGAACACCTGAAAATACCCTATCTTTACTTTGATCAGACATTAAATAACTTATTAATTATAAATCCGTAATAAAACTCTTTATATCATCTTTCTTATAAACACCCACCAAAAATAGGCCCATCAAATATAAACCAATACCTATAAATACTAAGATAACCACTGAGATTATTGGAAAAAGCAAAGAAAACTGATCACTACAATAAGATACAATAATGCCCATGATGAAGGAAATTAATAAAACCTTACATATATCTAGAATAAATTCTTTAGTAGGTAAGAAAAGGGATAACTCTTTTAATCTTATATAGAAAATTAAAACATGTATCCAAGCAGATATTGCAGTCGCATAACTTATACCAACAATCCCAAAGTAAATGAACATAGGAATTGATAGGAATATATTTATTGATATTGCTATTAAACTATAAATTAGTGGGTTTCTAGTATCTGACATTGAATAAAATATTGAGGAAAAGATTCTTATTAAAACATATGCTGGAAGACCTATAGAAAAGCCAATTAAAACATTTGAAACCATTCCAACCTCGTAAACACCAAAAACACCATACTCATAAATCACACTTACTATTAATTCAGATAAAAATATTAAACCCATTGATGCTGGAATAATAAGAACAAGTGCAATTTTAAGAGTATTATTTAACAGGTCTCTTACTTCATTTTTTTGTTTATTTAAATTTAAAGAAGCGAGGTGAGGTAAAATTACTGTTCCAATTGAGATTCCTATTAATGCTAAAGGAAACTGATAAAGTCTTTCAGCATAGTATAGTATTGAGATACCTCCCTCCTTAAATGAGGCAATAAAACCGGAAATTAAAATATTAAATTGAATGGCTAAACCGGAAATGGTCTGAGGCCAAGCTAACCTAGAAAAACTATTAATAGATTGATTCTTTTTTGATTTTCTGAACCTTAATGAAAATCCTTCTTTAGAAAGTGTAGAAAAAATTATCAGAAAGTGGATAATTCCTGAAAATGAGACTGCAAATGAAAGCAGGTAACCCCTAGAAATCATTTCTAGATTAGGAATTAAAAGTGCTAGTATTAGAAATATATTTAAAAGAATTGGAGTCAGTGAAGTAACAAAAAACTTTCCTTTACTATTTATTATTGCAGAACCTAATGACCCTAAAGAAATAAAAATTATATATGGTAGTGTCAGTCTTGAATAACTAACTGCTAATTCTAGTTTTGTTAAATTTTGGCTAAAGCCCCCAGCCAGAATATAGATAACAAAGGGCATGATCACTTGAGTGACAATAGCTAAAAGAGTGATAAAAATTATCATATAATACAGAATATCCTCAGAGAACTTGATGGAATCCTTTTTGTCTTCTAAAAATTTTTTGGAGAAAATAGGAATGAAGGCTGCCGAAAAAGCCCCCTCTGCTGTAATCCTTCTAAAAATGTTAGGAAGCCTTAATGCTATAAAAAATGCATCAGCTACAAAACTTATTCCTATAACCCTACTAAACATCATATCCCGGATAAGTCCGAAAATTCTACTTAATGCAGTAAAAAAACTAACTATTATAATATTGCGTGAAGGATTTTTTTTCTTAAGCATTGTCGCTTAATATAATTGATTTGGTCAACGATTGTTTAACAGATTCTATTTTTCTTTCACTTAATATTTTTTCACCGCTATTCGTTAGAACATAAAAAACATCTGTAGCTCTTTCTCCAAAGGTTGCAATATGGGCGCTGCGTATGTTTATTTTTAAGTCAGATAATGTTCTTGTAAGATCACTTAAAAGTCCTGGACGATCTTTTCCACTAACCTCAATAACTGAATATTTTTGTGATAATTTATTATCTATCGAAGCATAAGGTGAAACTTGGAATGCAGTCATTCTTTTATCCATAGGATATTCCTTTTTAATTTCTGGGATACTTTGAATATTTATAAATTGGGATATTTTATCCTTTATTCTATCCAATCTATTTTCATCGGTAATTTTTTTGCCCAAATTATCCTGAATCCATAAAATATCTACGACATTATTATTCTTATTTGAAAAGATTCTCGCATCTACTATATTTATGCCCATGTTTAGACAGGCAGCTGTTATTCTCTGAAAAAGTCTAGATTTATCTTTCGTGATAATTGTTAAAATTGTAGAAGAAACTTCATCACTATTGTAAAAGTCAATAATTTCATCCTTGTTAATTCTTGCTCCATCATACCAAGAGGTTATATTTCTTATCTGGATATTTTTTGGTACAGATAGCCAATAATTATCGTCTAGAGAATTTAGCCAATGTAATTTTAATTCTGAATCCATTTTGGGTAAATCTTTATCAATAGATTGTTTAATTTCTTCAACTTTAATTGTCCTTTCTTTTTCAGAAAAATTACCCGTGATAGCAAGATAAGTCTCTTCATATAAATTATTAATAAGTTCGCCTTTCCAATCATTCCATACACCTGGCCCAACAGCCCTTATATCAGCAACAGTAAGAAACATTAGTAGTTTAAGTCTTTTTGTTGTCTGTATTAGTTCGGCAAAATCTCTAATTGTGATGGGATCTAAAATATCTCTTCTTTGAGCAAAATCACTCATTTTTAAATGATCAAGGACTAACCAAGAGATTAATTCTTCTTCTTTTTCAGATAGCCCTAAACGGTTGGACATCTTTTTGACTATTTTTTTTCCTTCTTCAGAATGATCGTTCTCTCTTCCTTTAGCAATATCATGAAAGAAAATAGCAAGTGATAAAATTTTTCTATCCTCATCTTCAATTTTTAAAGAATTCAAAATATTGAACTTCTCTTTTTCGGAGTAAAAAATTTTGTTTAGTTCTCCTACAGCTTTTATTAAATGCTCATCAGCAGTATAATGGTGATACATATTAAATTGCATTAACCCGACAATCTTACCAAAATCTGGAATAAATTTTCCAAGAACCCCCGTCTCATTCATTGTTCGTAGAATAGTTTCTGCATTTTGGTCATTAAGTATTTCGATAAATAAATTATTAGTTTTTCTATTATTTCTTAATTTATGATCAATATATTTAAGTGATTTTCTTACTGTCCTAATAGCATTTGGATGGGCTAGTAGTTTATTTTTTCCTAATAAATAGAAAAATAAAATAATTTTATGAGGATCTTTTTTAAAAACATTCTCACTGGCAACATTTAACCTTCCTTTAGTCGTAAAAAAACCAATACCCCCTCCAGAAGAAATAAGATTTATTGGAATATCAAAAACTCTTTTTAATATTGAGACAGGAGAAATCTTAAACTTCTGTTTTTCTTCCAATACAGAACAAATAGTTCTAGTAAGATCTCCAACTTCCTTAGCCACAAGAAAATAATGCTTCATAAATCGTTCTACTGGCTTTAACCCTTTTCTGTCCTTATACCCTAGTTTATTAGCCATCTCAGCTTGGACATTGAAATTAATAATATCGTTCGGATTCTTTTCTAAAAAATGCAACTGACATCTAACATGCCATAAAAAATCTTCACATCTTTTAAAGCTATCAGCCTCTTCATTTGTTAGAACGCCATATTCAATCATTTGAGCCGGCCTTGAAGCTTCATAGCAAAAATTGGTCATCCAAGATAAGCTTTCAAGATCTCTAAGGCCTCCTTTTCCATTTTTTATATTAGGTTCAACTCTATATCTAGATTGACCTTCCTTGATATGTCTCTTCTCTCTTTCTGCAAGTTTAGCGTTTATAAATTCTATAGACGATCTTCTGGAAAGTTTGCTTCTAAATTTTTTGTCAAAGACTTTTATTACCTCTTTATCTCCACATATAAATCTAACATCCAATAATGAAGTGGTAATAACCTGGTCCTTTGAAGAAAGAGACAAACATTCGTTAATATTTCTAGTAGCATGACCAATTTTAAGACCTAAATCCCATAAAAAATATAATAGATTTTCTGTTATTGTTTCTGCCCAAGCTGTTTTTTTAAAGGGCATTAAAAAAAGAAGATCAATATCGGAACCGGGGGCAATTTTTCCTCTTCCATAGCCCCCTGTTGCTAAAATTGCAATTTTCTCAAAATCGGTTTTATTTTGTGCAATATCATTAAGTCCTATCAAATACTTAAAATAGCTCTCTATAAGTAAATCATAAAGATTAGAAATTTCTTGTGCACATTCGGAACCTTTATAATCACCATTTTCTAGTTTAGACTGGGCTAAATTAAGAGAGTCATTAATAATCTGTTTTGTTTTTCCTATAACTTTTTTATAGGTCTCTTTATTTTCCCTAATATTTACATTTGCAAATGAAGATAAAAAATCAAATGAATTGCTGTCTGCTAATCCTTTTATTAATTTGTCCATTTCTTCTTATAGAACTAAAACAACATATCATAAATATGAAGAAATATTTTCTTCAGGCGCCCTTAATTAAGTATAATACTAACATTTAGTAATAAAAATTTATAAAAAAGAACTTTTTTATTATTTTATTATAAAATACTTGACTAAATTATTATTTTTCTATAATTCTCTGCATTCACAATAATTTTATCAAGAAGGTTTAAAATTATGGCAGAAAAAAATGAAAATTCTGAAGAAAGTTATGACGAAAAAGAAGCTTTAAAATTTCACGCTGAAGGTAAGCCTGGAAAAATTGCTATCTCTGCAACTAAACCAATGGAAACGCAATCAGATTTATCGCTTGCATATTCTCCCGGTGTTGCTGCGCCTGTTCTTGCAATTAGTGATAACTCTGAAAGTGTTTATGATTACACATCTAAAGGAAATTTAGTCGCCGTTATTTCTAATGGATCAGCAATATTAGGGCTAGGAAATTTGGGTGCCTTAGCTGCAAAACCTGTTATGGAAGGAAAAGCAGTTTTATTTAAAAGATTTGCTGATGTTGATGCCATAGATATAGAAATAGATTCTGATGATCCTTCTGTTTTTATAACTACAGTTGAAAAGATTGGTGAAACATTTGGAGGCATCAACCTTGAAGATATTAGTGCGCCTGATTGTTTTATAATAGAAAGTGAATTAAGAGAAAAATTAGATATTCCAGTTTTTCATGATGATCAACATGGTACAGCAATTATATCAACGGCTGGTATTATTAACGCATTAGATCTGACAGGTAAAAAAATTGAAAATGTTAAAGTTGTTGTTAATGGGGCTGGGGCCGCAGGAATTGCTTGTTTAGAGCTATTGAAGTCTATGGGACTTCCTCATGACAATGCGATTCTATGCGATTCTAAAGGACCTATATATATTGGAAGAGAGGAAAATACCAATCAATGGAAAGCTACTCATGCCGTAGAAACCAAAGTTAGAACTTTAGAAGAGGCAATTAAAGGCTCGGATATTTTTCTCGGTCTATCAGTTAAAGATGCGCTGACAAAAAAAATGTTAAAATCTATGAATGAAAATCCAATAATATTTGCTATGGCAAATCCTGATCCTGAAATAGACCCTAACCTAGCTAAAGAGGTCAGGCCGGATTGCATAATAGCCACTGGAAGATCAGATTACCCCAATCAAGTTAATAATGTTCTTGGTTTTCCATATATTTTTAGAGGTGCATTAGATGTTAGAGCAAAAACTATCAACGATGATATGAAAATTGCTTGTGCAGAAGCTTTAGCAAAATTAGCTAGAGAGGATGTACCCGATGAAGTGGCTGCTGCATATTCAGGTATTAGACCAAGATACGGTCCTGATTATATAATTCCAGCTCCATTTGATCCAAGATTAATAAGGGATATACCTCCTGCAGTTGCTAAAGCTGCTTTAGAGTCTGGTGTTGCAAGACAACCAATTGTTGATGATGAAGCATATAAAAATAGGCTTTCTGCAAGACTTGACCCAGCTGCAGATGTTATGCAACCAATCTATCAAAAGGCAAAAAGATTAATGAAAAAAGTTATTTTTGCTGAAGGTGAAGAGGAAAGGGTAATTAGGGCTGCTTTAAATTTCCGTGAGTTAGGATTGGGGATTCCTATTTTAGTAGGAAGCGAAGAAAAAATTACTAAAAATTTATCGGAGATAGGGCAACAACTACAGTCAGGAATTGAAATAATTAACTCTGAAATTTCTGATAAATCTAATGAATATGTGGACTATCTTTACGCGAGGCTGCAAAGAAAAGGATTTTCTAAAAGAGATTGCCTAAGAATGGTAAATACTGATAGAAATATTTTTTCTGCATGCATGCTTTCTCTTGGAGATGCCGATGCAATGGTTACAGGAACAACACGAAACTATTCTTTAGCCTTAGAAGATATAAGGCAAGTTATTGATCCAGCTGAAGAAAAAAGAATAGTTGGAATTTCAGTGATTATTTCTAATGAAAGAACTGTTCTTGTTGGTGACACAAATGTTCACGATATGCCTAGTGCAGAGGAAATTGCTGACATAACCCAAGCAGGCGCTGATCTTGCGAGAAAGTTGGGGCTTGATCCCCATGCTGCACTTCTCGCTTATTCATCATTTGGATATCCAGAGGGTGAGAGGTCCACATTTATGCGTGAAGCAGTGGATATTTTAGATAAAAGAAATGTTGATTTTGAATATGATGGTGAAATGGCTGCAGATGTTGCTCTTAATCCAGAAGCAATGAAATTTTATCCATTTTGTAGACTTACTGAACCAGCAAATGTTCTCATAATGCCGGCTATTCATTCCGCATCAATATCAACGAAATTACTTCAAGAACTTGGTGGAGCCACTTTGGTTGGTCCTTTATTAGTAGGGGTGTCTAAGCCAGTTCAAATAGCGAGAAGAGGTTGTACAGTTTCTGAATTAGTAAATCTTGCTTCAATAGCTGCATGTGATTTAGGCAATTAGAGTTCAAGCCCATCCCAGAATAATTTTGCTATATCTGGGCCACCTAAATTTTTTATCTGCCTAATGCCGGTTGGACATGTAACATTTATTTCCGTTATATATTCTCCTATCACATCAATACCAACAAAATATAATTCAAGGTCTATTAATTTAGTTTCTATTCTATTACATATTTCTTTATCAGATGATGTTAATTCAGAAAGGACAGGCTTACCGCCTACGCCAAGATTGGATCTAAATTCACCTTTAGCAGGGATCCTATTCAAACACCCTACGGGTTTACCATTCAGGAGAATGATTCTTTTATCACCCTTTTTAACATTTGGAAGGAACTCTTGAGCCATAATTGGTTCATTTTCACTTTTCAGATATTCTTTTAAGGTTTCTGAAAAATTATCATCATTAATATCTAACAATATTATGCCTTCACCACCTTTACCAAATAAGGGCTTTAAAACTAATTTATCGTGAGATTTAGAAAATAAAATTATCTCGTCAATATCCCTAGAGATTATTGTTTTTGGCATTAAATCATAGAAATGTGTTACTAGAAGTTTTTCTGGTGAATTTCTAACGCTTACTGGATTATTTATTATCCGGACCTTTTTATCTAAATGCTCAAGAAGGTGGGTATAAGTAATATAACTCATATCAAATGGAGGTTCTTGTCTCATTAAAATAATATCAAAATTATTAAGATCTTGAGAATTTGGTTCACCTAATTTGAAATGATCGCCGACTTTATCAATTACCTCCATTTCTTCAACAACTGCTATAAGCATACCTTCATGATAAGTGATTTTATCCGGCAGATACTGAAATAATTTATACCCTCTGCTTTGTGCCTCTAGACATAAAGCCAATGTAGTGTCGCTTTCTATATTCAGCCCACTTATATGATCCATTTGAACAGCTATTCTCATCTACTAATAACCTATTTTTTTATAATCTTATTATAAATAACCCTTTTCGATAAACCTGTTTTATTAGAAATTATTTTTGCTAATTCTGATGGGGGATATTTGCCTTTATAGTTATCTATAATTTCATTGATATTTGTATCATTCTCTTGTTCTTTTTGAGCTCCCACCACTATAACTATTTCACCCTTTAGGGCTCTTTTTTCTAATATAGGTAATATATCTTCGATACGACCAGTAATAACTTCTTCAAATTTTTTTGTCATTTCCCTACATATTGATATTTCTCTATTGCCTAAAATCGACAACAAATCATTCAAAGTCTTATTAATTTTTCTAGATGTTTCAAAAATTAAAAGGCTTGTCTTTAAATTTTTAACTTCTTTTAAACTTTTATCTCTTATCTTTTTTTTCAGTGGTAAAAAACCTAGATAATAAAAGCTATCTGTTGGCAAACCAGATAGGGTGAGTGCTGTTATTGGAGCAGACACACCTGGACAAGAAGTTACATGAAGTCCTTCTTTTTTTGCTGATAAAACCAACTTATAACCTGGGTCTGAAATTAAAGGGGTTCCTGCATCTGATACTATACCTATGCATTTTCCACCTTTTATTTTTTTTATGATTTTTGGACGAACATATTCACCATTATGATCGTGATAAATATTAAGTTTCTTTTTTATTTCATAGATTGATAATAACTTTCGCGTTACTCTCGTGTCTTCACAATAAATTTCATCTACCTTTTTAAGATGCTCAAGAGCTCTAATCGTAATATCTTTTGCATTCCCAATGGGTAAGGAAATAATATAAAGCCCAGGTTCTAATTGTTCATTATCTGTCATTTAGCAGCTCTAATTTAAGAAGATTAAATGCATTAGCTCTGTGAGATATAGAATGCTTCTCTGAGGGATCCATTTCTCCAAAAGTTATTTTATAACCATCAGGAATAAAAATTGGATCATAACCAAATCCGTTATTACCACGAGGAGGAAAGGAAATTTGTCCATGAACTTTTCCTTCATAAACTTTATATTGCTGATTAGGCCAAACAACTGCGAGAGAACATACAAAATGTGCCTTTGTTTCCTTAACTTTCTTATTTTCTAATTTATCCTTTATAATATCTATGGCTCTTGAAAAGTTTTTATCTTCACCCGCCCATCTTGCTGAATAAATACCAGGATCACCATCTAAAGCATCAACGCTCAACCCAGAATCATCGGCTATAGAAATCTTCCCAGATCCTTTCGTCGTTTCCCTAGCCTTAATTAATGCATTATCAGAAAAAGTATATCCTGTTTCTTCAGGCTCAATAGTATTAAAATCTGAAGCAGTTCTAATTTTAATTTTGTATTTTTTAAATAAGTCACGAAATTCTTTTATCTTGCCTGAGTTATGGCTAGCTATAACAATTTCTTCATCAAGAATTCCTAAAGACATATTTATAGAATTATTTAAATAATTCCTTCTGTTTATAAATTACATCCTTAATCCCATGTTTCGCCAACTCCATTAGGTCGAAGAAAATTTTCTCTGAAAATGGGAATTGTTCTGCAGTTGCTTGTATTTCTATAATTCTATTCTTTTCAGTTATAACAAAATTTGCATCTGCTTCTGCTTCAGAATCTTCTTTATAGTCCAAATCTAGTATGGGTTCACCACGATAAATCCCGCATGAGATTGCGCCCAAATATTCTTTTATAGGATCTTTTTTTACTTCCCCCGAACTTATTAAAAAATTAATAGACTGCTTAAGCGCAACAAATGCGCCTGAAATTGAAGCTGTACGAGTACCTCCATCAGCTTGTATTACATCACAATCAATATTAATTTGGTTTTCACCTAATAGTTTTAAATCTATAACAGCCCTTAACGACCTTCCTATTAACCTTTGAATCTCTTGAGTTCTGCCTGATTGTTTACCTGCAGATGCTTCTCTTCTCATTCTTTCTCCTGTCGATCTTGGTAACATCCCATATTCGGCTGTAACCCAACCTGATCCTGAATTCCTAAGCCAAGGTGGTACCTTATTTTCTACAGATGCAGTACACAGTACTTGTGTATCACCAAATTTAACTAAGCATGAACCTTCTGCGTGTTTAGAAACGCCTGTCTCAAAACTAAACTTCCTCATTTCGTTCACTTTTCTGCCTGATGGTCTCATTTTTCTTCTTTATTAATTTTAAAGGGTTGAAATTAAACTTTTGTATCATACATATCTATTATTGTTACTATAGAATAAAAATAGTATTAAGCGCATTTATTATTTGGAGAAAGTAAATGGAAGAAAAAGATTCAACTAATCAGAAAAAAGAGCGGCCAAACGGAATTAAGGATGAGAAAAAAGAAAATATTCCAGAAGATTCTGAAGACTCTAATGAGACCGATAAAAAAGATGAGGATTTAAGTCCAGAAGAGAAAATTAAAGAACTTGAAGATAAGCTCCTTAGAAATGTTGCTGAAATGGACAATATTAGAAAAAGATCTGAAAAAGAAAGGACAGAAGCATATAAAATCGGAGCATCTATATTCATAAAAGAAATGCTACCAATAATTGACAATCTCCAAAGGGCATTAAATTCTTTTTCTGAAGATGAAAATTCGGATCCTAAAATTTTTGTAGAGGGAACGGATGCAATATTACGAGATTTCAAATCTCTCCTTGAAAAAACTGGCGTCGAAACAATTAACCCTGAAGGAGAAAAATTTGATCCAAATTTTCATGAGGCTATGTTTGAAATTCCCTCTGATGAAGCAAAACCGGGAACAATACTTCAAGTTATAGAACAAGGCTATATTTTAGAAAAAAGACTCTTAAGGCCTGCAAAAGTTGGTGTTTCAGCAAAAAAAAGTGAAGAAAGTGAAAATTAAGACCTTGTAATAAAAAAATATGTTCCCATATAAACTCAAACCAATGATTTCTTTGATATTAATGGAGGTTTTGTTATGGGAAGAGTTATAGGGATTGATTTAGGTACCACTAATAGTTGTGTATCAATAATGGATGGCACACAACCAAAAGTAATTGAAAATTCTGAAGGAACAAGAACAACTCCTTCGATGGTTTCTTTTGATGAAGAGAATGCTCGCCTGATAGGACAGCCAGCAAAACGTCAAGCTGTAACTAACCCTGAAAATACACTCTTTGCTATAAAAAGGCTTATTGGAAGACCTTTTAACGATCCCGCAACAAAAAAAGATATCGATATGGTTCCTTATTCAATAGTTAAAGGTAAAAATGGTGATGCATATGTAGAAGCTGCTGGTGAAAACTATTCACCTGCACAAATTTCTGCTTTCATTTTGCAAAAAATGAAGGAAACTGCAGAAGATTATTTGGGTGAAAAAGTTGAACAAGCAGTGATTACTGTACCTGCATATTTTAATGATGCCCAAAGACAAGCAACAAAAGATGCCGGAAAAATTGCTGGATTAGAAGTTTTAAGAATTATTAATGAACCAACAGCTGCTGCTCTTTCTTATGGCTTAGAAAAGAAAGAAGGTAAAATGATAGCTGTTTATGATCTTGGTGGGGGTACATTTGATATTTCCATTCTTGAAATTGGTGATGGAGTTTTTGAGGTTAAATCTACTAACGGTGATACTTTTTTAGGTGGAGAGGATTTTGATACTGTTTTATTAAATCATCTTGCTGATGAATTTAAAAAGGATAACAGTGTTGATTTAAGAGAAGACAAACTTGCCCTCCAGAGACTTAAGGAAGCTGCTGAAAAGGCTAAAATTGAACTTTCTTCTGCTTCTCAAACAGAAATAAATTTACCATTTATAACAGCCGATCAAAGTGGTCCTAAGCACTTAACACTCAAACTAACCAGATCAAAACTAGAAAGCTTAGTAGAAGATCTTGTTCAAAAAACTATCGCTCCTTGTAAAGAGGCGCTTAAAGATGCGGGCGTTAAATCTTCAGATATTGATGAAGTTGTTTTAGTTGGCGGTCAAACACGCATGCCAAAAATAAGAGAAACGGTTAAAGAATTTTTTGGAAAAGAACCAAATATGTCTGTCAACCCTGATGAAGTCGTTGCCATGGGGGCAGCAATTCAAGCCGGTGTTCTTCAGGGGGATGTTAAAGATGTGTTATTGCTTGATGTTACTCCGCTCTCTCTCGGTATCGAAACTTTGGGTGGTGTTTTCACAAGATTAATAGAAAAAAACACAACTATCCCAACAAAAAAATCACAAGTTTTTTCTACTGCCGAAGATAACCAATCAGCAGTAACAATTCGGGTCTTCCAGGGAGAAAGAGAGATGGCATCGGATAATAAATTATTAGGATCTTTTAACCTTGAAGGCATTGCGCCTGCGCCAAGGGGAATTCCACAAATTGATGTTGCGTTTGATATTGATGCAAATGGCATAGTTGCGGTATCAGCTACTGATAAAGCTACCGGAAAAGAACAAAAAATTACAATTGAAGCATCTGGCGGTCTCAGCGATGAGGAAATAGAAAATATGATAAAAGAAGCTGAATCAAATGCTGAAGAAGACAAACAAAAAAGGGAATTGGTAGAAGCAAAAAACCAAGGTGAAGCTCTTATACACTCTGCAGAAAAAGGGGTTGAAGATGCTGGAGATAAACTTACTGAAGAAGAAAAATCTGCCGTTGAAGATGCGATCACAGCTTTAAAAGAAGTTATAGATAGTGATGATCTATCAGCTATTCAAGAAAAGAGTGCTACATTATCACAAGAGGCTATGAAAATTGGTGAAAAACTTTATCAACAAGAACAAGAAAGCAATGCTGAAAACAATGAAACGGAAGCATCTAATGATGACTCTCAAGAAGATGTTGTTGATGCGGATTATGAAGAAGTTAAGGAAGATAAAGAAGAAGCATCAAAATAATAGTATTTTAGAATGTCAAAAAGAGATTATTATGAAGTTCTTGGTGTTTCAAGAAATTCCTCAGATACTGAAATCAAAAAGGCTTTCAGAAATCTAGCAAAAGAAAATCACCCCGACAGGAATCCTAACGATAAAGAGGCCGAAACTCGTTTCAAAGAAATTAATGAAGCTTATGAAACATTAAAAGACCCTCAAACCCGTTCTGCATATGATCAATTTGGCCATGCTGCTACTGATGGCAGTGGAATGGGAGGTGGTGGTTTTGGTGGATTTAATACGAACTTCTCAGGCTCAATGGCAGATATTTTTGAAGATATTTTCGGAGAATTTACTGGCAGAAGAGGGTCATCCGGCTCTCAGGCACAAAGGCAAACTCGGGGCTCGGATTTAAAAGCTCAAATGGAAATAAGTCTACAGGACGCCTATTTTGGAACTAATAGAGATTTAAATGTTAACGCTAATATTGCTTGTGGTGATTGTAATGGCACTGGAGCCTCTAAAGGCTCTGAAAGGGCAACATGTGGTAATTGCGGTGGATCAGGCAAAGTTCGTACACAACAAGGTTTTTTTACACTTGAGAGAACTTGTGTTTCTTGTTCGGGAAAAGGATCAATAATCAAAAATCCTTGCAATCCATGTAGAGGAACTGGAAGAGTCAGAAAAAATAGAAAATTATCAGTTAATATTCCTCAAGGTGTTAACGATGGAACAAGAATCCGCCTCGAAGGTGAAGGAGAAGCAGGAGAAAATGGCGGACCATCAGGTGATCTCTATGTATTTATATCAATAACTCCTAATGAATTTTTTAAAAGGCAAGATTCCGATCTTCTTTGTGAAGTTCCAATAGATTTTATTTCAGCCACATTGGGGGGTGATATAGATGTTCCTTCTCCTGATGGAAAAAAATTAAGAATAACAATACCTGAAGGCTGTCAGAACCAAAGACAATTTAGATTAAAAGGCAAGGGAATGCCAGTTTTGCAATCAAGAAGATTCGGTGATTTATTTATAGAAATTCAAGTTGAGGTTCCAAGAAACCTTAATAAAAAACAAAGGACTTTATTGAATGAATTCCAGAAAGAAATGTCAAAAAATAGTAATCCTGATTCATCAGATTACATTAATAAATTAAAAAATTTATTCTCAAATTAAATTTTAGGGTTTTTTGTGTAAAAACTTTTTTTTCCTATTGGGATAGCAAGTTTTACAAATTTTACAATCAAGTCCCCAACAATCTCTTGCAGTACAATGTTCTCGTCCCCAATAAATCATTTGAAGATGGAGCCTTCCCCAAGACTTTTCTGGGAAACATTTTTTAAGATCTTTTTCAGTTTGTGAGACACTTTTCCCACTTGTTAGCCCCCATCTTTGAGAAAG
>JAYZKD010000016.1:0-15743 GCA_036163815.1 Pseudomonadota bacterium
CCACCAGAAAGTTTATCTTATGAAGAAATTGATGATCCTGAGTTAATTGATGGCAATATTTTAGTAGATATTTATTCGGCTTCAGTAAATTTTCCTGATGTTTTAATGATAGAAAATAAATATCAATTTAGACCTGCGCTTCCGTTTGCTCCTGGTGGTGAAGCTTCTGGTGTTATTGCGGAGATTGGATCAGGCGTCACTGATTATAATGTTGGGGATAGAGTTATTGTTTCTTCTGGAGTTGGAGGTTTCGCAGAAAAAATCTTAGTTGATCCAGGTGCTCTCACTATAATTCCCGATCAAATGGACCACAATACAGCTTCAGCTTTTCTTATGACATATGGAACCTCGCATTATGCTCTTAAGGATAGAGCAGATCTTAAAGAGGGAGAATCGCTTTTAGTTTTAGGAGCCGCTGGCGGAGTTGGTTTAGCTGCGGTTGAAATTGGAAAAGCTATGGGGGCAAAAGTAATTGCGGCTGCGTCATCAGAAGAAAAACTTAAAATTTGTACCGAACATGGTGCTGACAAAACTTTGCTATATCCAGCGGGCAACATGGACCGTGATCAACAGAAAAAACTATCTGACGAGATTAAAGAGCTTACTGATGGGAATGGGGCTGATGTGATTTATGATCCTGTTGGTGGTGATTATGCTGAACCAGCCTTAAGAGCAACTGCTTGGGAAGGTAGATATTTAGTAATTGGTTTTGCAGCAGGTGATATACCAAAAATTCCTCTAAATCTTGCTTTATTAAAAAGCTGTCAGATTGTAGGAGTTTTTTGGGGGGCTTTTAGAGGTCGTGAACCTGAGGTTCATAATGCTAATGTTGAAGAATTGCTAGGAATGTATGAAAAAGGTCAATTAAAACCTCATATTTCTTCAGTCTATAGTCTTGAAGAAGGCGCTAAGGCAATAAGAGATCTTGCGGATAGGAAAGCAAAAGGTAAGGTTGTAGTTCAGGTTAGAGCTGAATAATTTGAATTTTTTTACCAAATTTCTTTCCAGTCTACCAAATAATCTTCAAGGAGCTTTTTGGCTTGCTTCATCTGTCTTTGCTTTTACAGCAATGGCGGGACTGGCTAAATATTTAGGTAGTGATTTTCACGCCTTCCAAATTTCATTTTTTCGTTCTTTTTTTAGTTTAATAGTTATATCTCCTTTTCTTATAAGAGCTGGCGCAGCAAAAGGCGGAGTAAAAACTAAGGTACCTCTTCTACAGGCTATTAGGGGAACAGTTAGTGCCCTTGGTATAATGATGGGTTTTTATGCAATAGTTAATCTTCCTTTAGCGGATGCCCAGGCTATAAGATTTTCCAGTTCTTTGTTCCTTGTGCCATTAGCAGCGATATTTTTAAAAGAAAAAATAGGTGTTAGAAGGACATTGGCAACTCTCGTTGGATTTACAGGTGTTCTTGTGATGCTAGATCCAGGAGGTGATTACAATTTTGCTTCATTCATGGCTTTGGGTGCCGCCTTCGCTTTTGCCTTCGCTGCAATTTTAGTAAACATTGTTTCAAAATATGATGAACCTGTAACACTTATGTTTTATTCAAACATAATTAGCGTTCTTATTATGATTATTCCTGCGTTGTTATTTTGGGTAACACCTAATTTTGAGCAATTGATATTAATTTTCATAATGGCAATATGCGCATCCATTGCTCATAATTTCTTTATTAGAGCTTATGCAATAGGTGAAGCATCGGTTATTGCGCCTATAGACTATATTAGATTATTATTTGGCGCAGCTGTTGATTTTTTAATATTTGGAATTATCTTTGGTATAAACACTCTTATAGGATCAGCAATAATTATTTTAACAACTCTGTACATATTAAGAAGAGAGGCTAAAGTAAAAAAGGATAAAGAACCGAATTTAGAAGAAATTTAATTAATAAGGAGAATGATAATGCAATTAGATGAAAATACTAGCGCCGTAATAACTGGTGGTGCATCAGGTCTTGGAGAAGCGACAGCGAGGGAACTTTCAAAGCATGGAGTGAAATGCGCATTATTTGATCTCAATGCTGAAAAAGGTGAAGCAGTTGCATCAGATATAAATGGAATTTTTTGCGAAGCTAATGTTACAGAAGAAGAAAGTGTCATTGCGGCTTTTGAAAAATCTAGGGCTGAGATTGGTCAAGAGAGAATCCTTATTAACTGTGCAGGTACAGGCATTGCTATAAAGACAGCAGCGCGTAATAAGGAAACAGGAGATATTGTTCCGCATCCTTTAGATCCATTTAATACTATTATTCAAATTAATCTTGTGGGCACATTTAGATGTATTGCTCACTCGGCTGCGGGAATGATGACCCTTGATCCGTCAACTGATGATGGTGGAAGAGGTGCAGTAGTCAATACAGCCTCTGTAGCTGCGGAAGATGGCCAAATTGGCCAAGCTGCATATTCAGCATCTAAAGGGGGCATTGTTGGCATGACTCTTCCTATTGCTAGAGATCTTTCAAGAGAGGGTATAAGGGTAAATACAATCTTACCGGGTTTATTTGATACCCCTCTTTTTGAAGGGGCTCCAGATAAAATCAAACAAGCTTTGGGCGCGCAAGTTCCTTTTCCTTCTAGATTAGGATATCCTGACGAATATGCGCAACTTGCTAGACATTTATGCGAAAATGAAATGATGAATGGTGAATGTGTGAGACTTGATGGCGCAATTCGTATGGCACCAAGATAGGATTAATATTTTCTAGCAGATTTGTTCATTTCCTTTGCTAGTTTAATATCAAGTTCTGTTATCCCCCCTGCATCGTGAGTGGATAGGGTAACATTGACTTTGTTATAAACATTAAACCATTCTGGGTGGTGGTCCATTTTTTCGGCTATAAGTGAGATTCTTGTCATCCAACTAAAAGCTCCCGCAAAATCTCTAAATACAAAATTCTTTTCAATTGCGTCTCTTCCTTTTGTTTTTTTCCAATCTTTTAAACTCTTTATTGCTTCACTTCTCTCTTTATTTCCCAGTTTTTTAGCCATTTTGCACTCCATTTCCTTTTGTTAAAATACTTTAACAATTTTTTTATTGGGGTTGAATTTATTAATTGTTATAACAATATTAATAATAAGAAACTTTAATAATTATTTGGAGTTAAAAATGAACGAATTTAATCGTGCGAATACAACAGCAAGAGCTACGGAACAAGCCTATATAGATGAAGGTTTAAGATCTCATATGCTTCGTATATACAATTATATGACGGCTGCTTTATCATTAACTGGTATTGTAGCTTGGTTTGCTGCATCTACTGGTCTATATCAAGTTTTAGCAACATCGGCATTAATATATGTTGTAATGTTCGCTCCGCTAGGAGTAGTTTTCTACTTTGCCTCAAAAATTAATACTATGAGTGCGGCACGTGCCCAGTCAGTTTTTTGGGTTTTTGCAGGTCTAATGGGTCTATCCCTTTCTTATATATTTCTCGCTTATACTGGTGCGGCTGTCTTTCAGGCATTTTTCGTAACAGCTGGCGCCTTTGCTGGGTTGAGTATTTGGGGATACACAACAAAAAGAGATCTTTCTGCAATGGGAGCTTTTCTCATTATGGGGTTATGGGGCCTTATTATTGCTATGATCGTTAATCTTTTTGTTGGAAGCGGCCAAATGTCTTTCATTATAAGTGTCTTAGGCGTTCTAATTTTTGCGGGATTAACAGCTTGGGATACTCAGAAGCTTAAACGTGATTGGTTGAATAGAGTACAACATAGCGGTCAAGAAGTAGCTGAAAAGTCTGCAATTATGGGCGCTCTAACATTGTATTTAGACTTTATTAATCTTTTCCTATTTATTCTTCAATTTATGGGAAGAAGAGATTAATTCACAATCTTCTGTCTTGATCAGCAAAAGTATAGATAATACTTTGGAAGGAAGTATTTATGAGTTCAAATTATGAAAGTCCAACAGAGTATTTATTAAGCAATTTAGATAACAAAATACTGACTATCACTCTTAATCGCCCAGATGCATTGAATGCATTCCGTCCTGAAATGATAGATGGACTAATTGAGCTTGTTTCTAAAGCAAATGATGATGAGAGTGTCTCAGTAATTATAATTGAAGGAGCTGGAAAAGCTTTTTCTGCAGGCGTTGATCTGAAAGTATTACAGGGCTTTGATCCAGAAGCTGGAAAAATAGGTGATGTATTTGATAAACCAGCAGCCCTTGCTTGGAAGACATTACGTAAAAGTCGATGTCCGATTATTGGAAAAGTTCATGGGGCTTGTTTTACAGGTGCTCTTGAATTGGCTTTGCATTGTGACTTTGTTTTTACAACTGTCGATACAAAGTTTGGTGATACCCATGCAAAATTTGGTCTTCGACCGACTTGGGGTATGTCACAAACTCTATCTCAGGCAATAGGTGTTCGAAAAGCAAAAGACTTGTCTTTTTCGGCTCGTACAATTCTCGGTGACGAAGCAGTAAGATTGGGAATAGCGAATGAAGCTGTTGAAGACAAAGACGCCCTCGATGCGTTGGTTGAAAAACGGGCCTCACAAATTGTATCCAATTCTCAAGCTTCTGTTGCAGCATTTAAAGATCTCTATAATGTTGCGCAATCAGGTCTATCTATGGACGATGCATTAGAAGAAGAATTTGCTCGAGAATATCCAGATATAAAAGATACTAATGATCGATTAGCAGGTTTTAAAAAAGATTAAGCTAAACCCACGGAGATGAAGTGGATTTAAAAACTTTTTTGTGGCCATATTTTATTTCGAGGCTTTCCCGATCTAGCTTTTTTAATTTTTTTACAACAAGACAGTAAGAGCGATCAATCATCCTCTTTATTTCTCCATCCGGAATGGATCCACTTAATATAATGGTATTCCAGTGCGCTTTATTCATATGATAGCCTGGAATGACATCTTCAAATATTTCTCGCAAAATTATAGCTTCTTCGGGATCGCATTTTAGATTCACGCGCTCAACGCCTTCTCGTGTTGTCATAAGAGCAAAGAGTTTATTTTTAATTTTAAAGACTAGGACATCTGGGCCAAAAGGGTAATCTTCTTTAGCTTGAGGTAAAGTAAGACAGTATTCTTTGATCTTTTTCTTATTCAAAGCTGAACCAGTAGAATTCTAGTCATACTTATACAGGTTTGTCGCCAATCACAGTTACTCGCTCCACTCTTCTTGTTGCTGGCCAGTAATCAGCAGATGCATAATGTTGACAAGCTCTGTTGTCCCAAAAGGCTATAGAATTTTCTTCCCATTTAAATCGACATTGATATTCAGGAACTGAAGATTGATTATATAAATAATTAAGCATCATTTTTGACTCCTCATCTGAAAATCCTTCAATATGAGTTGTAAATGCGACATTTACATAAATTGATTTTTCCCCTGTATCTGGATGTGTCCGTATAACTGGATGGGTCGGTTTAGGAAATTTTTTATTTAATTCCTCAATTTCTTCAGGAGACTTTCCGCGCTTGATAAGTGCATTTCTAAAAACAGCAAAATCATGAACTGCGAAAGTTCCATCAAGTTTATCCTTAATTTCATCAGGAAGATTCTCATACGCTGCTTCCATATTTGCAAAAAGAGTATCTCCACCGACAGGGGGTGTTTCGATCATCCTTAAAATGGAACCTAATGAAGGTTCTAGGCGCCATGTTACATCAGAATGCCAAGCATTTTCTCTTGGTTTATTTTCTTTGTTGTGAGTTATACGAAGAACTTCTGGGTGATCTTCCATATTTGCTCCTAGAGGTGCAAAAGGATGAACTTCCAATTCTCCAAAATATTTACCGAATCTTAAATGTTCTTCGGTGGTAATATTTTGGTCACGAAAAAAAATAACCTTGTAAGTCAAAAGGGCATTATAGATATGATCCTTTTCTTCTTGGGATAAATCTTTTTTTAAATCGATATCATGTAATTCTGCACCAATTGATGGTGAAAGCCTTTTGATAGAAAAAGGGTGTTTTGCTGATTCAAATTCTTCAGGTGTGAAATTTGTTATTTTCTTCAACATGTTATTCCCTCACATCTCAGTTGATTAATTAGTATAACGAAAAAAACATCAGTTTCAAAAAAAGAAATAATTAGTTTTTTAAATTATATACATATCTGAAATTGTACCAGTTTGAGCACCTGAAGAATTTAGAATATCGTAAACCCCGAAGACTTCAGCAAATTCTGAAAAAGTTAGATCGGTGCCTTTCGTACCACCGGTGACATTTCCACCGACATTGTAAGAGAATTTGTCAGCACTATTAATAGTAATTTCTCTTCCATCTTCAAGAGTTAAGCGAGCGGCATTTTTCGTAAACAATGATTTATCAATATAAGTATTGGCTGGGACTTGGATAATATTCACACCATCGGTATCTGTTATGGATAATTTTGTATTTTTTGGAATCAATTGTGAGACAAAATATGTATCATCACCACTTAAGCCCCTGTAATTCTTGCCCTGACCGTCAAGAATAATAATATTATTACCAGCATTGAAGTTGAGGGTTCCAGAAAGAGTATTTTCACTGTGCGCCGTGAGAGTGTTTTGTGAAACATCAATAGATTCTGAAAGTTCATACTTTAAAGATGTCTTAGATAGAGTTTTATCCGTAAACTCCATTTTCTCAATGCTTGTTAAGGTGTCCGAACCTTCATCCGTTATTCCATCTGATGGGGATGAATGCACAACACTTACAGTTCCGTCATCATTAGTTGTTAAAGTATAAGCGGATGATACATCTTTAAAAATAGCCGTATCAACACCAGCTCCACCATCAATTACATCATTACCAGCACCACCTTCGATAGTATCTTTGCCTGCATAGCCAAAGGCAATTTCATCTCCCTCCCGTAGTAAAATTTTGTCATTTCCTGAATACCCATGGACTTTGGTGAATGGTGCAAAGGTTTTAAGGTCTGCATCTTTTCCTTCTGCGAGATAATGGGCAAGACCGGTGGCATAAGTTCCATTTGTTACAGCTTCTTGAGCGGAGGAATTCTCATTGAGATAATATCTTTCATTAAAACCTGGCGCACCTTGCTCTGCTGAAGAAGTATAATTTGGACCAGTTC
The DNA here is from genome assembly GCA_036163815.1 of Pseudomonadota bacterium. Lineage (GTDB taxonomy): Bacteria > Pseudomonadota > Alphaproteobacteria > MED-G09 > MED-G09 > AG-430-B22. Next base: position 7,052 of record JAYZKD010000016.1, read on the forward strand.
CTATGGTGGTTGACATTTCTAATAAGTAAAAACTACTTGTTGAAGCTTCTGCTAAATCATTGGTCCATTTAGTTCTAAAAATGACAATTTCCATAAGATTGTCATTATCAAAATCCCCATAACCATAAACTGTACCATTCGAACTGTCGTGAGAGCTGTCTAACGCTATTTCCTTTATTTCAAATCTTCCTTCACCATCATTTAAGTACATCAAAGGTGTTGTTCCGATGCTTCTTGATCCTGCAATATCCATATGTCCATCGTTATTCATATCTATTAATTGCCATGGTTCTCTCCATTCCAGACGTGGTCCGTAAGCATCTTGTAAAGAATTAGAAGGAATAAAATTAGTGACATCGGTGAAATTACCTTGTCCATCATTTAGTAAGATTTGGATATAATTTCCTCCATAATATGGTTCGGCTCGTGACCACTGAATGGCAAGATCAATGTCTCCATCATGATCAAAATCAGAAGGCATAGTTTTCATGTGGTATTGATTATCTGTTCCGTATACAGAGTTAGGAAGAGTAATTATTGAATCTTCAGAGAATAGCCCATTGTCGTTAATGAAAATTAAGCTGGATACACTTCCACTTCCAAACCCTGCAATCAAATCATCAAATCCATCATTATTTACATCGACAAGGGCTGCATCAAGAAGCATATTAGAGCCTGTAACTTCGTTGGTTAAAGGCCAATTAAGCAATTTTATGTAAAGAGGTTGCAGATTATATAAGAATGTTCCATCGTTTTGTTGAATCAACTGGTATGGCCCATCGTTAACTTGATGACCAATAAAAATATCATCGAGTCCATCTCCGTTTATGTCTCCAACGGCCATTGAGTGTGCATCTACAGCAAACGAATATGAATCTTCGAAAAGAGATGAATTTGCATTTGTTGGAAATGGAAGTTTAGGAAATATTGATGCTCGATCGCTACTTGAAATTGAGGAATGAATTAAATTTAGTTCGGAAGGAGGTACTGTGGATTCGTTATTACGCTTAGATTCTTCATCTGTTGAATGATTAACTATTACCGCACTTATAGAGTTGGAAGTTCCTATTTGTATTAAATCAGATCTTCGACCGCCAGTCGTAACTGGCATAGTAGCATTAATTGTTGAATCATAGATAAGTGTTCCGTCTTTTGAGGTTAAAGCTATAAAAGGTGTTGAAGTATCAATGCCCGTGGCATAACCCTTTGACATAGGCGCAATTACATCTTTTATACCGTCTTGATTAATATCTAAGAAAAAGACTGATTGAGCAAACCAACTAATCAGTTCGGCTTCAGTAGTTACGCCAGCATAGGTGTAGGCCGGAGCAATTGTTTCGTCAGTAAATGTATGGATTGTTTCTTTAATCTCAGCCTTCATTGTTTCAAGAAAAAAATCGATATCAATCGTTTTATTGTCACCTGAAAATTCTATATATTTTGTGCCCGTTATAATATCCAGTGTATCTAGAGCTGAGTTGGTGACATGGATTTCTCCATTAACATTGCTAATTAAATAATCAGTTGAATTCAGTTCGTGGTAAACAATTTTATCATCTCCGCCTCCCATATTAAAAGTGTTATTTCCTCCAAACAGGAAAACTTTTTCATAGGCAGAGGTCCCAGTAATTGTCATACCTAGGTTTGTGCCATGTATGACTGTTATTCCTGAAATTGTATCCCTAAATCCGAAACCATCATCTGCCCAACCTTCCAATAAATTAATAGTTGGAGATTCAGTGGCATTCCAAAAAGCATATTGTACATTAATACCAGAAATAGAATCATTCCCTGGACCAGAGATCACCGTTTGACCATTGAGGTTAGTTAATTGATCGTTACCTTTTTTAGGATAAATATTTGTTATGTCAGGTGATAATTCTGATCCATCGATTAAATCATCTTCATCAGTTCCATTATAATCAACCATGAAGTTATGTTAGTTGGGTATGAAGAAAATTCAAGAAATAAAAAGTTTATAATATTTATCTTACCAATTCTAAATTTCTACTTTTTAAAAAGCTAATGACTGTATCAAGATTCCTGTTTCTTTTTAATTCTTGACCACTCATAGATAGTATTTTCCATCTTTCATCTGCTTTTTTTATTTTGTGGTATTTTATAACCTTTAAAAAAGGAAGTTCACTTGCATGCCTATATATCGAAAAGGCGGTTTGCTCTTTGGAGGTATCAATCGCATAATCCTTCCATTTACCTGACGCAACACCGCTTCCATAAAATGAAAGGATTGAATTCAATTCATCTCTTGAAAAAAAATTGTGATTTTTTTTATTTCTTTCCTCTAGGAGATATGCATTGCCAGATAGTATTGTTTGTTTTCTCATTCAATTGCTATTTCTTTTAGAAATTTTAATCGCAATTTCGTCATAATTTCAACATGTTATTGCCAAAGTAAAATTTAATATTAACACTCGAGTAACACCTTCAAGTTTTTATTCCCTCTAAACTTGTTAGGTACGTGAAGTTTCCCTCCGAAACTTTCACATTTAAAGCGGTTCCTGAGCCCTTCTGGAACCGCTTCTTTTTTAGGTGTTTTATTTATTAAGTTCTTAAAAATAAGTTGATCTTAGACTTTCAGTTGGCGGCGCAAACTTAGTGAGATCGATTCCCTCAACAGCAGCTTTATATTCTTCTATTGAGGGAGTCCTACCAAGAATGGAAGAAAGAACCACGACTGGAGTTGACGCCAAAAGTGATTCCCCCCTTTTATTTTCTGCATCCTCAACTACTCTCCCTTTAAAAAGGCGAGTAGATGTTGCCATTACAGTATCACCTTTTACAGCTTTTTCCTGATTTCCCATACAGAGGTTACAACCGGGCCTCTCAAGATATAAAATATTTTCATACTTAACCCGAGCTGAATTCTTGGGAGCATCATCATCGAATTCAAAACCGGCATATTTTTGTAGAACTTCCCAGTCGCCTTCCGCTTTCAACTCATCAACGATATTATAAGTTGGAGGTGCAACTACAAGCGGAGCTTTAAAATCTACAGTCCCATGATTAGACTCTACATTTTTTAGTATCCGAGCCAGGATTTTCATATCACCTTTGTGTACCATACATGACCCGACAAAACCTAAATCTACCTTTTTTTCTGCGGAGTAATATGAAATAGGCCTTATGGTGTCATGGGTGTAACGTTTGGAGATATCATCATTGTTTACATCGGGATCAGCAATCATAGGTTCGTCTATCTTATCTAGATCGACGACAACTTCAGTATAATATTTTGCGTTTTCATCTGGAGCTAATGCCGGTTTTTCTCCAGAGTTAATTTGTTTAATTCTATTATTCGCAATATCAATTAAACCCTTCAAAGTATTCTCTTCATTATCCATTCCTTTATCGATCATGGTTTGAATTCGAGACTTTGCAATTTCTAAAGATTCAATAAGGGTAGTATCTTGGGAAATACAAATTGAAGCCTTAGCTTTCATTTCAGCTGTCCAATCAGTGAATGTGAAAGCCTGATCGGCAAGCAAAGTTCCAATATGTACTTCAATAATTCTTCCTTGAAAAACATTTTCATTACATTGTTTCAACATTTGTGCTTGCGTCGCATGTACCACATCTCTGAAGTCCATGTGATTTTTCATACTACCTTTAAAGGTTACTTTAACAGATTCCGGTATTGGCATTGTTACCTCTCCCGTTGCTAAGGCTAATGCCACGGTCCCTGAATCTGCTCCAAAGGCAACACCTTTTGACATACGCGTATGGGAATCTCCCCCAATGATAATTGCCCAATCATCAACAGTAATGTCATTCAATACCTTATGGATCACATCAGTCATTGGATGATACACATCCTTAGGATCTCTTGCTGTTATAAGCCCAAATCTATTCATAAATTTCATTAGTTTTGGTACATTAGCTTCGGCTCTTGAGTCCCAAACCGAAGCTGTGTGACACCCAGATTGGTAAGCTCCATCAATAGTCGGAGAAATAAGTGTGGCTGCCATAGCTTCAAGTTCTTGGGTGGTCATTAAACCGGTTGTATCTTGCGATCCCACGATATTTACCTTAACCCTAACATCAGAACCGCTATGTAAAATAGTGTCAGCTGACAAACCCAAGGCATTCTTATTGAAGATTTTCTCAACAGCGGTAAGGCCTTGACCTTCATTAGAAATTATTTTGGATGGAGCATAGACGGACTCTAATTCAATGCCCAGTGTGTTACATGCGAAGCCTTGAAGTTTCTTTCCAAAAACAATTGCGTAGGATCCTCCAGCTTTTATGAACTCTAGTTTTTGAGGTGTAAAAGAAGAAGAAATATCAACTAACTCCTCTCCCTGTTCATTATATAGCCTTTTATGTTCTGTGTTTATTGTTAGCACAGTACCAGTTCCAACAGAGTAAGCTTGCTCTAAAACAGAATTACCGTCACCATCTAAAATAGGGTTTCCATCAGAATCTAATTTCTTCACCCAATTTTTTAAATCGATACCTATTCCACCAGTAACATCTACTGTTGTCAAAAAGATCGGAGAGATTCCATTTGTACCCGCAACTATCGGAGCGATATTAACAAAAGGTATATAAGGACTACTAGGTTTCCCTGTCCATAATGCAACATTATTTACTCCTGACATTCTAGATGAACCAACGCCCATGGTCCCCTTCTCAGCTATTATCATTATTCTTTTGTCGGGGTGATGTTTTTGGATTTTCTGTATTTCAGATTGTGCTTCTGCCGATATCATACACTGACCATGTAATTCCCTATCAGCTCTCGAATGAGCTTCCCCGCCCGGGGATAGTAAATCAGTCGAGATATCGCCCTCAGCAGCTATATATGTAACAACCTTAATTTCTTTTTCTACTTCAGGCAATTTAGTGAAGAATTCTGCTCGTGAGTAGCTTTCGAGTATATTTTTCGCGACCTTGTTGCCAGAAGTGAAAGCTTTTTTCAATCTTTCGGTGTCGGCCTCATATAAAAATACTTGAGTTTTTAGGACCTCACCTGCCTTTTGTGCGATTGAATCCTCGGCATCTAGAATGAGATCAATTAGAACTTCTATCGAGGGCCCACCCTTCATGTGGGATAATAATTCTAGGGCGAGGTCGGACGAAATTTCATTTATAACAATTTTATCCAGAATAATTTCCTTTAAAAATTGTGCTTTTACCCCAGCCGCCCCTGTTGTGCCTGGTAGAATATTGTAAATAAGGTATTTAAGTGAATCTTCTCTATATTCGTTCTCAATGTCTTTTATCTGAGAAATTATCTCACTGGTTAGTGCTGCATCATCAATAGGCTTGGGATGTAAGCCCATCGCCTTTCTTTCTTCTATCTCTTCCAAATAAGATTCGTATAAGTTCATAATAAACCCGAAAAAAAGTCAGTTTTAATATATTGTAGACTTTCTTATGCTAAATATAACCGTGATATACTATTCTTCGTTAGGATGTCAAACTAAGGTCATAAATTTTGTTAAATATGGTTGAACAATGAGACGCTTTTTACCACTAATAATTTTACTTTTGATAATTGCTATATTTTTATTTGGTATTTTCAAAAAAAATACACGAGTTATACCTACGCCATTAATAGGACAAGAAGTGCCATTGATGGAATTGGAAACTATATTTTTTGAAGAATTTGGAAACAAAGATTTAGCAGATATATTAAAAAGCAATAAAATTAAGATCTTAAATTTTTGGGCATCATGGTGTTTACCTTGTGAAGTTGAGCATCCAATTTTAATGGGCTTAAGTAAGAAATCAGACTTTATAATCATTGGAATAAATTATAAGGATACGGAAGAAGGCTCTGCTCTATTCTTAAATGAAAAAGGGAATCCTTACGATTTAATCATAATAGACGAAAATGGGAGAATGGGTATCGAAATGGGCTTAACAGGTGTACCAGAAACTTTCGTAGTAAATGATCAAGGAAAAATTATATATAGAATAGTTGGCCCTATTAATAATGAGACTAAATTTTAATTATATAGCTTTTGCGTAAGCAAAGTTTTCGTCTGAATCAATCACTAACGCTTTAATAGTTTGACTGTGTTTAATTTCTTTTTCAATTAGTTGGATTGGCGCAAACTGATTTGTGTGTCCTTTGTTCTGTCTTTCCATAAAAACTTCAACCGTATTACCAACAAGATTTGTTAAATGCATTTTCTTTCTCTTTTGAGCCACATTTCTTAATATTTTTGATCGTTGCTTAATTATTTTAATGTCATTTTGAGGCATTCTTGCTGCTGGAGTACCAGGTCTAGGTGAAAATGGGAAAGCATGAATCCAATCAAGATCACATTCTTCTATAATCTTAATCGTATTTTGAAACATATCCTCATTTTCTGTTGGAAAGCCAACAATTAAGTCGGCCCCAAAAGTAATTTCTGGTCTTTTATCTCTTAATATTTTGCAAAGTGAAATAGCGTCCTCTCTAGAGTGACGTCTTTTCATTCTTTTTAATATCATATTATCTCCAGACTGGAGGGAAAGATGAATATGGGGAAGTATTCTTGAATTTTTGGCTATGAGATCTATTAGAAGGTCGTCAAATCCAATTACATCCATGGAAGATAGACGAAGTCTTTTTAATTCAGGAATATTATCTAATATATATTTTACTAGAACGCCTAATCCTAATTTAGGATCTTTGTCATGTCCCCATGAAGCAATATCAACGCCAGTTAATATTATTTCTTTATGACCATTTTTAATTTGATTTTCAATTTCTATGGTTATTTCTTCTTTAGATTTTGATCTAAGATTTCCTCTTCCAAACGGTATTACACAGAAAGTACATCTATGATTACATCCATTTTGTATTTCGACAAATGCCCGAGTCCTTTTTTCATAACCATAAGTTAAAGAGTTAAGAGGGTCTTTATTAATCATAATATCTGAAACCTGTTGTGATCTTTTGCTTTTAAGATTCCGAGAAATATTTCTTTTTTCAATATTACCCAATACTTGATCAACTTCTTTCATTTGAAGGAAAGATTTGGGCTCAATTTGTGCTGCGCATCCGGTTACCACAATCTTTTTGTTGGGTTGTTCTCTTCTTTTATTTCTAATTGCTTTTTTGATTTGTTTAATTGATTCTTGTGTAACTGCACAACTATTAAAAACAGTAACTCCTTGAACGGAATCCTTTTCAAGATTTTGTTTTATAATCTCCGATTCATAAATATTCAGTCTACACCCGAAAGTGATTACTTCTGATTCTTTACCCATTTATAATTCCATTAAATTAATTTCTACTGCTTCTTCTATTTCATAAGGACCAGTCATTATAATATCATCATCTTCTTTCCAAACAATTTTTAAATCGCCACCTCTAAAACTTACTAAAACTTTTCTATCGGTGAGGTTTAGTTTATGTGCAGCTACGGCAATGGCGCAGGCTGCCGATCCACAGGCTTTAGTAATTCCTGTTCCCCTTTCCCATACATTCACATAAATATGGTTTTCACGACTTATTTTAGCAAAAGAGACATTTACTTTTTCAGCAAATATTTCATGATTTTCAATTATGCCACCGACTTTTTCTAATTCAGGTCTCTTTTCATTGAAAAAGAAAACAGCATGCGGATTTCCTACATTAATTGCAGTAAAATTCGGTAACTCAATTGGTGCAGGATCCAGATTTATAGATAAAGTATCATCAACCTCCCTAGATAAAGGTATTTCTGACCATTCGAATTTTGGTTTCCCGATATTTACAGAAATTTCATTATCATTTCTCCAGCATTCAATATCTTTATCAATTGTTTCTAGAATAATTTTTTCTTTCTTTGTTTCTTGAAGAATAATATGGCCCACACATCTTAGCGCATTGCCACACATTCCTGATTCTGTTCCATCAGCATTCCAGAATTTAATATGTCCATCTCCATTTCTTTTTGGATTCATTAGTTGAATAAATTGATCAAAAGAATATTCTTTAAAATATGATCCTAAATCCAAAACAAGATTTTGGTTAATATTTAGAGTATTATTCCTTGAATCGTGAAATAGAAAAGTATTCCCCGCACCATTCATTTTATAAAATTCTAGTATATTTTTGTTTTCACTATTCATAGTGTCCTTATAGAGCTGAATTAGTTTTTTTTCTACTTAATTGATTAACTTGACTTATAGCTTCTATCAGTTCTATATAACCCAACTTTTTAATAAAAAAGTAGAAATAACGGTTCAACAGGAATCGCCATCCGTCAACGAGGGTTCGTCCACGGGTGCTTTTACTGCTGGATTTTAAAAAAAAGGATAAAGATTTATGGCTGTAAAAATTAGACTTGCAAGAGGCGGTACAAAAAAGAGACCATATTTTAGAATTGTTATTGCAGATATTCGCGCACCTAGAGACGGTAGGTACATTGAAAGAGTTGGATCATACAATCCTTTATTACCAAAAGATCATGATGATAGAGTTAAGCTGGATATTGAAAGAATTAAAGAATGGCTTTCTAAAGGAGCTAAACCAACGGATAGAGTTGCGCGTTTTCTTGATGCGGCAGGTATTTTGAGTAGGGAGCAAAGAAATAATCCTATTAAAGCTGTCCCGAAAAAGACTAAAGAAGAGGCCCCAGCAGAAGAAGCTAAAGAAGAGGCCCCAGCAGAAGAAGCTAAAGAAGAGGCCCCAGCAGAAGAAGCTAAAGAAGAGGCCCCAGCAGAAGAAGCTAAAGAAGAGGCCCCAGCAGAA
>JAYZKD010000017.1:0-13875 GCA_036163815.1 Pseudomonadota bacterium
GACAATAAAAGTATTTTTGCAGCCGTGGCAGATACGAATTTTATCAATAAATTTCCTGGACCTGCAACTCCTGGAATATACTCATTAGATGGACTATCAGGAAAACTTAATTGGAAATTTACTCCAATTGATAGATGTGCAGAAAATACAAAGCCAGCTTGCGATGTTGGAATCTCGGCTGCATTAACAGCCACAAATGATTTAGTAATTGGGGGCGGTTTTGACGGTTGGCTATACATTTTAAACAAAGATACAGGAGAACTAATCTGGGAATATAATACTGCAATTGATTTTAGCTCATTTACCGAAATTCCATCAAATGGTGGATCCATAGAATCGGATGGACCTGTAATACTAGATAATAATCTATTTATTAATTCTGGTTATCAATATGGTGGTAGACTTGGTGGTAATGTCTTATTAAATTTTGAAATATCAGAATGAAATAATTAATAAAATTATTTTTCAATAAATGGATCTAATACTTGCTTAACGCTGTATTCTTGGGACATTTTTCTAGGCCCAATTCGTCTATCCAATTCTTCGTGCCAATGATAAATTCTTCTCTCCTGATAATTCAATAAAATTCCTCTAAAGGCAGGACTAGATACGCTTTCTTGAATCTGTGGAGCAAATTGAGTGTCTTCAAATAAAATATTTTCAAAATTTTGTATTCTGCTCTTCCAAATCTCAGGTAACTCTCCTTCACCCCAATCTGGTGAGAACCAATGGACATCAATTTCACAATTAAGTTTATCTACTGGCCAAAAAGTTAAGAAAGGAATACCGGTAGCTGAAGGAGGGGTAACAAGATTTGGATAGAAACTATATGATGCATTATGATGTCTTGGAATCTCAGTGACAGTTTCAATATCTTTTAAACCTTTTGCTCCTGGGTCTTCCCAATCAGAATTTCTATGAGGGGTAACCATTCTTGAATGTCCTTTAGGCCATAGGGTTATATAAGTACCTTCATGGTCGATAAAGCGATTTACAGTTTTTTGATGAATTGATTGAACATGATAAACCTCAAGAAATGCATCAAGCAAAACTTTTACATTACATTCAACTGGGTAAGATTTAGAATGCACATGCCTAAGATTTTCAGGCTGAAATTGCTGCATATGATCATTAATATTGCCCAAATAATCTGCCAAAGGTTCTGCATCGTTATCTAAATTAACAAATATCCAATTTCCTAATCTATCGCATGAAATATCTATAAGACTTTGACAAGATTTATCTAATCCAACAAAATCCCTTGGATCTCTTAGATTTACAAGGTTTCCGTCAAGGTCGTAACTCCATCCATGATAATTGCAGACTAGTAACCTAGTTTTCCCTTTTTTTTCCGTCACAACCGGTCCACCTCTATGACGGCATGTGTTGTAAAAAGCTTTTACTGTATCTTTTTCAGATCTAACAATAATTATTGGGACTTTAAGTTTGTCCCAAATTAAATAACTTCCTACCTCTGGTAATTCATCAAGGTGACAAGCATAAAGCCAACTTTTATTCCACATTTCTTCCTTTTCAATATCTTGAAACTCGGGGTCAGTATACCTTCCCCCAGGGATAACAGGAAAACCTGGGAACCCTTCGGGAGGTTCTTTCCTATTTCTTTCATACTCAAAACCTTCAAGTATTTTTTTTGTATCTTCTTCAAGCATATCTAATTTTAGACTAATAACCTTTTTTATAAATTAAACAAGTACCATTAAAAGTTAATATATCCAAACCATCAGCTCTTCTTAGCCCATGATCATAAGTTGCTACACCTCTTTCTTCAGAGGAAGTTTCGCTTTTTGATGTGCACTTTGACCAAACATATATCTCATCACCTGGTCTTAAAGGATTTTTCCATAAAACATTTTCCCAACCTATACCACAGACATATTTAACATCCCCATTTGCATCATGATCAAGAAGTCTCCATAGAGCTAAAACATGGATACCACTGGCTATCAATCCTTCAAAACTTGAATCTTTTGCTTTTTCAACATCTGAATGAAACCATTGAGGATCATACTTACTAGCAAATTCTAGAATCTCTTTTTCTGAGACTATTAACGATTTTGATTTTCTTTCTTCGCCAATTTCTACATCCTCATAATAACGCCAATTTGCAGAACTATTGTTCATAAATCTAAATTACCAGATGTGATTGAAGGCCAAAATTTCTCAGCACCATTTGAAATTGCTTTTTGCCCTAGGGTTTTTGCCCATTCGCTCCCAGCACCATATTCTGCTCTCCAAGACCATAATCTTCTTGTTGCAAAATGCAAACCATGTTCATAAGTAAATCCAATAGCGCCATGGACTTGATGTGCAATACCTGCACCGACAGAAACTGCGTCGTCTATTCTGCTTTTTGCTACAGCAATTGCGAAGTCAGGATCGCCTTTATCCATACAAAAGGAGGCATAGTCAGCAGCTACAGATGATGCGGCCACATGTGTTGACAATACAGCAAGGTCTTGTTGAATTGCTTGGAATTTACCAATGGGACGTCCAAATTGAATTCTTTCATTGGCATAACGAACAGATTGATCGAGAATTGATTCTAATGCACCAGCCATCTGGTTTGATCTCATCAAAGCTCCAATTTTATAAATAAAATCCGAGTTACAATTTATGATATCACTCTGTAGTGGCTGAACATTTTCTAAAACAACTTCTCCACGACTCTCGAGGGCAATATTGTTATTTTCAACTATATTTTCTTTATTAATTTCAACTAAACCAACTTTTAAATCTTTGTCATCACTAAATAGAACAACACCATGTGAAGAGCTTGAAGAAAATGGTGTACGTAAAGATGTTCCTGAGATCAATCCGTTTTGGGAGTTAAATGATCCGTCTAGAAGAGTTATTATAGCTCCTTCTGGTGCAGCAATGTTTCCCAAACTCAAAACATAAGAAGCGACAATGTTTTCTGCTAAGGGAATTGGAGCCTGATATCTACCACTGGCCTTAAACAGAATACCAGCATTCATCCATGTCCCACCTACTCCACCTAAATCTTCTGGAACAAGAATTAAATTCAATCCATTGTCAATCACTTCACTCCAAAGTGATTCAGGCCATACTCCTTTTTCAGCTTCTTCGATACAATTTTTAGTTACATGATCGCTAAAAAGCTTTTCTGCTGTATCAGATAATAATTGAGAAGTTTCGTTATTCATTATCTCAAACCTAATCCTCTAGCAATTATTCCTCTCAGGATTTCGCGTGTCCCCCCTCTTAGAGAAAATGAAGGTGAAATCTGAGTAAGTATGGCTAAATATTTTTGAAAATCATTTCCCTGATTATCAGGTTCTAAATCCAATAAACGATGAGCAATATTAGGCAAATCCTGTTCAAAAACAGCCCCTAAATCTTTAACAACTGAAGCTTCAAGGGCTGGGTTATCGCCATCATTCAGCATTCCAGCAACTGATACAGACATTTGGCGTAAAGTTGTTAAATGCGCCATTTGTCTTCCAATCTCTGTCACGCCTTCATAATCATTTCTTTCAGAAAATTCTTTTACTATTTCTTGCAACAAGGCATAACTTGATAAATATCTTTCAGGACCTGATCTTTCTAGAGCTAATTCAGCAGTAACCTGGTTCCATCCATTCCCTTCTTTACCTATAAGCATATCTTCAGGAACTTCTGCATCTTCAAAAATAACTTCATTAAAGTGGTGTCTACCAGCCAAATCAATTATCGGTCGAATAGTAATTCCAGGAATTGTTAAATCAACAATAAATTGACTTAATCCACCATGTCTATCTTCTTCTTTTGAGGTCCTAAATAATGCTATCATATATTGACAACGTTGAGCTCCTGAAGTCCATAATTTCGTCCCATTCACTATATATTTATTACCTTTTTTTTCTGCTTTAGTTCTTAATGCCGCAAGATCAGAACCTGAATCTGGTTCAGACATTCCAATACAAAAATATGTTTCGCCTTTTAATATTCCAGGCAAGATTTTCTCTTGCTGTTCTGGAGTTCCATACCTAATAATCAACGGACCTGATTGACGATCAGCAATCCAATGAGCCCCAACTGGCGCACCTGCTGTTAGCATTTCTTCTAAAACAACATAACGCTCCATTGCAGACCTGCCAGCTCCACCAAACTCGGTTGGCCAACTTAATCCTATCCATCCTTGTTTTCCTACTTTTCTACTGAATCCTTCATCTGCTCCATACCATGTTTCTGCTCGAGTTTCTTTAGGCACATCTGCAAGTGCTGTTGAAAGAAATTCACGTACCTCCATACGCAATACTTCTGCTTCTGCAGGAAATTCTGTTAGCCGAAAATTAAATGGTGTAGGCATCAAATAACTCCTTATCTTTTTGACTGCATAACATTAGTCTTATAGAAATAAAATTAAAACTAAACAATAAAAAAGGAAAGTAAATGGATACAGTTGAAAACAACAGAAAAATTGCTGAAACATATTATACATCTATTAATGGTGGTGACTTCGATTCAGTACTGGGCCTTATGAGTGAAGATGTTATTTTTCATGTAATAGGTACTGGACCTTTTTCTGGAAGATGGGAAGGAAGAGATAGAGTTTACGGTATATTAGTTCCTTCGGTAATGAAGTCCTTCAAACCTGAAACAGTTGTTTTCGCTGGAAAATGGAAAATTATGTGCGCTGATGAAGGTAGTGTAGTAGGCCTTATGACAGGAGAAGCAGAAACGACTAAAGATGAAAAATTTGAAGCTACCTATTGTCAAATATTCAAGATTACAGATTCAATAATAACTGAAGTTTACGAATTCTTAGATACTGATCTAAATGCAAGAACTCATGACCCAAAAAATCTACTTGAACCTGCTGATGATTATGGAATGATGAGATTCTAGAATGAATTTATTTTTCGATTGGCAAGTTTGCTTCTGCCCAATCTTTTAGACCACCAAGATTGTAGACTTTTTCAAAACCCATATCTTTGAGCGATTTCCCTGCTAGAGCAGCTCTGCCACCGGAAGCACAATAAAGAATAATCTTATTTTCAGGGATAAATCCCTCCAAACCGTTAGGGTTGGTTAATTTTGTCTGGAACTCTAACAATCCCCTTGGGATATGAAGTGCGCCTTGAGCTTTGCCTGTTGCTTTAATTTCTTCTAATTCCCTTATGTCTATGATTAATGCGCCTTCATCTTGTAAAGTTTTAGCTTCTTCAGGGCTAATTGAAGGCACAACATCATTAGCTTCTTTTAAAATTTCTTGAAAAGTTCTCATGTCTAATATCTTATTGCAGAGTATATCTAATTGGCAATGATTTTAATCCAGAAACGAAACTAGCTTTAACCCATTCTGGGTTACCATTTAGTTCTATATCTTTGATCCTTCTAAATAATTCTTCATAAAAAATTTCCATTTCAATTTTTGCCAAATATTTTCCCAAACAAAGATGGGCTCCGTGCCCAAAAGCTAAATGTCTATTTGGATTTCTATCAACTTTAAAATCGAAAGGATTATCAAACACCTCTTCATCTCTATTGCCCGATGGATAACATAAAAGAATTGAATCATCTTTTTTTAATTGTCTTCCTCTTAATTCATAATCTTCAGTGACTGTTCTAAAAAAACTTTTCACTGGAGTTACCCACCTTATTGCTTCTTCAACTGCTGTTGTCATTAAGTTAGGGCTATTTATTAATTTTAAAAGCTCATCTGGGTTTTCAATTAGAGCAAGAACTCCTCCAGCAGTAGAAGAAGAAGTCGTATCATGACCTGCGCTAGCAATTATTATGTAATAAGACATAGCCTCAAGGTGACCCAACGGATTATTGTCTATTTTAGAATTTGCAATAACACTTGCCACATCATCAGTAGGGTTTTTTCTTTTCTCCTCTGTTAGAGCGTTAAAATATTCAAAGAAATCAGTAATTGTGTTGGTATCAGGAACCGAATTTTCCTGATCCCTGATCATTTCTTCATCCGCACCCCCAAATAATTCCTGGGTAAGTTTAAGCATTCTTCCTTCATCTTCTTTAGGCACGCCTAAAATCGACATAATTACTCTCAGCGGATAGAAGATAGCCACATCTTTCACAAAATCACATTCAGTTCCAAAATCAGCCATTTTTTCTATATATTCTATTGCAATCTTTCTAATTTCTTCCTTCAAAGACTCAAGATTGGGTGGTGCAAACCATTTTTGTGTCAAAGATCTATAATTCAGATGATCTGGATTATCCATATGTACAAGCGATCTAACCAATATATGACTCCCACCAGTAAATTGTTTGATAGCATCTTCAGTAGGAATATCCATTAAAGTTGTCCTTGGATCATTTATAAAAAGCTCATTTTGTTTTTCTATTTCAATAATATCTGAGTGTTTAGTAACTGCCCAGAAAGGTCTATATTCATCTGGCTCAACCCATGAGACAGGGTCTTCTTTTCTCATGAAAGTAAAAATTTCATGAAGTTTTTTCTCGTCCGTATATGTTTCTGGATAAGCTATCTTTTTAAATTCATCTTTATGCATTCTGATATCTTAATTGCCGTTATCTGATTCAATAATGCTTACAAATCTAGGCTTACCTGAGCCACTGTTGCTGAATACTTCACCTGTCCATAATTGAAGTTTTTTCATGGCTTCTTGCATGGATGATGCATCAACAATATTTTGAACCATCTCACCTTTAGAATTGATCCAGTCGATTGTATATTTATATGTCCTAATTAAAGGATTCACTATTTTTTCTCCTAATTAAAAAGTAAATTGTTACTTAAATTTAGTTTAGTTAATTATTATGCCGAAATTATGCCGAGATTGTCAAATATTGAAAATGATTTAAGATTATGTTGAGCCGATACTGAATTGTTTCCTAAGTAAATTTGGAACCCTACTTACAACATCAACTATATCAGCACCAACAACCATCAAGCATGGAACTAGTATAAGAGTTACTGGTGCACAAAGAACAACACCACAAGATAATGAAATCACAGCAGGCTTTAAAAAATTTGCTTGAACCGATGGCTCCAACATTATTGGCATCAATCCAATAAAAGTTGTTATAGATGTAATAACAATTGGTCTAAATCTAACAACTCCTGCCTCTACCACTGCTTCTAATAAATGTTTTCCGCTTTTTCGTACCCGATTAATATAATCTACTAGAACAAGATTATCATTTATTACAACTCCGCATGCAGCTCCTATCCCCCAATAAGAAATCATCGAGAGCCCTTTTCCAAAAATTACATGACCAATGATTGCTCCGCAGAAACCAAATGGTAATGCAGATAGAATTATAATTGGTAAAAAATATGACCTAAAAGATATCGACAATAATGCAAACATAGCAAGAAAAGCTACTAAAGCAAGAAAAGCAATTTCAGCAAAAAATTCATCTTCACCTTGCCTTTCACCAGAAAGCCTCCATGATACATCGGGATATTTTTTGTCCCAAATTGGTACAAAACTTTCTTTAAAATCTGTTAATACTTTAGATTGTTGTCCTTTTAAAGCCCAAGCACTAATCGTAGCGCTCTTTTTGCTATCAATTCTTTCAATTTTCGTTATGCCAGGAGATTGTTCAACACTTGCTACTGACATAAAAGGAACCTCTCTTCCATCAGGAGTCCGAATTCTAAATTTTGTAAGACTATCAATTGATCTTCTTAATTTCTTTGGATAATGAACCATAACCCTAACATCATCACCGTCACGAGGTAACCTTTGAACTTCTTCACCATAATATGCCTGTCTAAGTTGACGGGAAATTTCTCCAAGAGTTAGCCCTATTTTTTCAGCATTTGGTTTTAAAGAAATTTGCAATTCTGTTGCCGCACTATTTAAGCTTGTACTTACATTATAAACCGCATCATAAGATCTCAACTTTCCCATAAATTCTTCACTAGCAGAAATTAACTCCTCAGAGTTGGAAGAAGTTATATTAAACTCTAAATCAGCAGATGATTGATTTCTTCCTATTTGAGTCCCTATAGTAAAACTTTCAGCATCAGGAATATCGCCTATATATTCCCTAAAAACATTAGCAACTTCTTTTGTTGATGCCTCTCTTATAGCTGGATCATGAAGATTGATATAACCCAATAAAGTATTTTCTGTCATTGTGACAATCATACCGCTTATAGTATTATCTATTCCTTCAAAATGTTTTATTGTTTTATAACCAGCCTCTTCAACCCTCTTTCCAATTTCTTCAGTTCTTGAAAATGGTGAGCCGGAGGGTAAATCAATTTGGAGCTGCATCTCATCATCCTCAACATCTGGGAAAAAGCTTCTAGACATCCAATTCGAAGAAGAAATTGAAAAAACAACTATCAAAATTGCAAAAAAACAAGCTATAGCAGTATACCTTCTTCTTAATGCGGAAATTAATACAGGCATATATTTTGTTCTACCAAAATCAACGATCCCATCAGCGAATTTTTTCTGAATTTTTGAAAATCTTGATTTTACCTCTTGAGGTTTAAGATTTGCAAGATGAGAGGGTAAAATAAAGAAAGCCTCTATTAAAGAGAAAGCTAAAGCAAATAAAACTATAAAAGAAATATTTCTTACGAATTGTACCTGCCAACCAGTTAAAAACAGCCATGGTAAGAAAGCTATCATAGTAGTAATAACTGCAAAAAATACTGGTTTAGAGACTAAATAAGCGCCAGTGATTGCTGCATCAGTACCTGTTCTACCTTTTTCATATTCAAGATGGATATTTTCACCAACAATTACTGCATCATCAACAACTATTCCGATAACTAAAAGAAAGGCAAAAAGTGAAATAATATTTAAAGAAATATCCATTCCTGGAAGGAATATTAAAGATCCTGTAAAAGCAGTTCCTATTCCAACTGAACACCAAATCGCAACTTTTGGTCTTAAAAAAAGCATTAAAATTATGAATACAAGAATCAATCCTCCGTAAGCTGCTCTTAAAATTAAATTCATCCTACCTTTATATAATTCTGATTGATCAGTCCAAAGTCCTACAGAAATTCCTTCAGGAAGATCATCTTGAATTTTATCAATCCAATTTTTTGCAGAATTAGAAGTCTTTACAACATTCATGTTGTCTGAAGACATTACCATTAAGCCTTTAGTTTGTGTGGTTTTTCCTGTTTCAACATTTATAAAAAAATCTCTCGAATCCTTATCATCAAAGCCGTCAATAACGGTTGCAACATCTACAATTTTTATCTTTCCACCGTCAGGGGTTTGAAGAATAACTATTTCATTAAAATCTTCTAAGGTATTTCCAAGGTTTCTCGTGCTTAACTGTAAAGTTCCATTGTCAGATTTAATATTTCCTGAAGATAAATTAATGGAGCTCTTTTTTATCGCATTAGCTACATCATCAAAATTGACACCATATCTACGCATTGCCGTTTCCGATAATTCAATCGAAATTTGCTCTTCTCTATAACCTAAAATATTAACTACATCTATGTAAGGCTCAAGGGATAATTTGTTCCTCAAATCCCGAGCGGTTTTTGTAAGTAATTTCTCAGAAACATCACCAGAAATATTAATAGCAATAATGGGAAATTGAAAAGAAGCATCATCTACAACAGGGGGTTCCACATCATATGGAATTGCAACAATTGCATCTACTTCTCTTTTGACCTCTTGTATCAGATAATCTAATTCCACTTCTGGAAAGGCTTCTATATATATGCCGCCAAAGTTTTCCCGAGCAAACCCTGTTATCTTATCTATTCCTTCAATATCTCTTATGGATTCCTCTACTCTAACAAGGATTTGATCTTCGATTTCTTTGGGAGAGGCTCCAGGCCAAGAATAATGTATTGAAACTATTGGTGGAGAGATTTTTGGAAACACCTCTTGCTCAATTCTAGAAAAGGTAGCTACTCCAACAATTATAATACCTACCATTAACAGGTTAGCTGCTTTTGGATTTCTTGCCCACCATGAAATTAACTTATACATTAAGGTCAGATTCCGTATTTTTATCTAACAAAATTGGGGTAAGTTCCATCCCCTCTATGCCAGAGTTCAATGTTGAAACAATAACCATATCATTTTCAGTTATACCCATAACAATAACATTATCATCTTCAGTTCCAGCAATTTCAACTTCTTTAATTCTTAATTTGTTGTTTTGGTCAATAATATAGATTTTATTTTCATTTTTAATTGCTGAAATTGAAACTGAATACCCATCCTTAATGAAAATTCCTTCTATTTCAGCATCAACATAAGTTCCTATTGCCAATGGGGGTTCCGCATCATATGGATTTAAAACTTCAGCATATGCATAAACTAATCTTGTTTGACTATCTATTGACCCGGATATTCTTGTTATTCTTCCAGCCCACTCAACATTTTTTCTTGAAATAAAAGACTTAAAAATAACTTTTGGGCCACTAAAAAAATTTTCAGCTTCATACCCTAAAGGCAGACCCAAATAAGACAGCTCAGTATCGGTTAAAGGTAAAGGTATAAGAACTTTTTCTGTTGAAAATGCCGAACCTAAAACTGAGCCAGCATTTACATATTGGCCTATACCCGCATTCTTTCTTTTAATCAAACCATCAAAAGGTAAAGTAATAACAGTTCTCTCTAAATTCAATTTGGCTTTTTCTAAATCTGCTTCTGCCGCATTTAAAATCGCTCTAGCTTCTTCTAGTTGAGGAATTCTTAATGTAAGTGGACTTGCCTCTCCTTCACCTAATTCTTCCCAATCCTTTTTAGCTAATTCACTTTCGGCAATCTCTCTTTCTAAAAGTTTTTTTGCTTGAGCCACTCTAGAATCTGCTGAAATAACGGCTAATTTATAATCTCTATCATCAATCCAAATAAGGGGTTGATTCTTAGTAATGTTACCTCCATCAATAAATTCATCAGCAACTTCAACAATTCTCCCGCTAACTTGCGGGATCACATTTATTTCAGTAACGGATCTTACTTCACCATTTGTATTTACTGTTAGAGTTATATCTTTCTTCACTGGTATTTCATAAAATACAGCAGTTGGTTTAGGTAACTCTATTCCTTTATTTGGCTGAGGTTCGAAAGAAGAAATTAAAAAAGATATAAAAAATCCAAATATAATTATAAATATTGGTAAAAATTTAGAATTAATAATCATTCTAATTAAATTCATCATATTAACTATAT
This sequence comes from Pseudomonadota bacterium, assembly GCA_036163815.1. GTDB lineage: Bacteria > Pseudomonadota > Alphaproteobacteria > MED-G09 > MED-G09 > AG-430-B22. Next base: position 11,127 of record JAYZKD010000017.1, read on the forward strand.
CTCCTCAAATAATGGCGAAGATATGGCTAAGTGGAGTTTAATTCGGTTAGTAATTCTTAATAAATGAGAGTTAATTAATAAGCTTTCAGCATTTAAACTTCTCGATTGTGCATCCAAGAGTTCAAAAATAGTTGCAACCCCTTTATTATATTGATCTAATGTCAATTCTTCTGCGGCTTTTGCTTCCTTAAAAGCATTTGATAGCGCATTTTCTCTTTCTAAAAGAATGTTTTCAGCAAACATTGCATCTTCAATTTCTCTAGCCGCCCCTAATAAAGTCTTTGCATATTGATTTAGAATTATCCGCATTTGCGATTCTGTAACCTTACTTTGGGCAATCCTTGTACCACCTTGGAATATAGACTGAGTTAAACTTCCAATTATATTTCCTGCAAGTCTGTCGGGGTCAAAAGCATCTGACCAATCTCTTTCGGATGTTGACCACTGAGCAGTAATATTTAAACTTGGCAAAAAGGCTAATCTTGCTGCTGTGACTTCTAATCCTGCTTGTTCAAGTTGGATTTCCGAACTTATTATATCAGGTCTATTCTTTAATACATCCTCAGGCGCTCCAATAGAGGGTTTAGGTGGTAATTTGGGTAATACTTTTGGAGAAGTATTTGCGCTAGGGTATCTTCCAATTATTATTTCAAGATTTCTTGCCGCTTCTGACATTGCTTTTTCTCTATTTAAGAGTTCAGCTTTTCTTGATTCTACTTCTGATCTTGCTAGCCTAAGATCTCTACTTTGAACAATCCCTTTTTTATACCTACTCTCTACCCTTTTAAGTGTACTTAACCTAGTTTCTAAATTTCTTTTAGCTAAATCATTTTGAAGTTTGGCTTCACAAAATAAATACCAAGCTTGGGCTGTCAGACCTACTATTGATAATTTAGCTGCTTCATAATCAGAATAAACCGCTTTAGCATTCAAATAAGAGGCTCTTGATCTTGTAGATAATCTTCCCCAAATATCAATTTCCCAGTTTAACTGAGTTGTTAAACTATCACGATAATTGTAATTCCTTTGGATTTCTCCAGTAGAGTCTTGATATGTTGTTGAAATTTGACTTTTAGCTGCTCCAACAGAAATAGTCGGTAGTAGCGGCGCTAATGATGCACCTGCCCTAGCTCTAGCAATTTTTATATTTTCATACGCAATTCCTAAATCTTTATTGTTCTCCAGAGCTTCATTTATAAGCGCATAAAGCATCTCATCTTCAAAGGAATTGATCCATCCATTTGTATTTTCTAAACCTTCATAGATTGATGACCAACTGGAAGGTATATCAGGTAATTTCTCTATATACTTTTTTTTATTTGATGCACATCCAGTAATAATTAAAGATAAAGAAATGAGTAATATTTTAAGATTTTTACTTATCATTTTAAAACTAGGGTAACCAAAAAGAATCACCATCATTATACTATAATTTTACCCTGTAATGCTAAATCATCTTAATGATTTGCCATCAATAAAATCATTAATAATAGAGGCTAATTCAGGACCCACTTCTTCTTGAATAAAATGACCAGCTCCTTCTAGTGTGATCACTGTCGGATTCGGTATTCGGTTCACAAAATCATCTTTCATTCTAATAGTGATTCTTTCCTCACTTCCAAATGCCACTAGAAAAGGTTTATCCCATTTTTCGTATACATTAACCCAATACTCTTCATTCTCTGATAATTGGGTTGGTATCAGATAAGGCCAAACATGAGCTCCTGCTTTATATTCTCCTGTTGGATAAGGAGCCTCATAGGCCCTTTCTTCTTCATCCGTAAGATTTATTCTTCCAAAATTTTCAATTATACCAACAATATCCATGTCTTCTGAATAATAAGAATGAGCTATCCATTTGGAAAACATTCTTGTTCCTTGTAAGGGGGTAGGATTCGCTATTGTAAGGGCTTCTTTAGACGCAGCCTTTAATTCTTCAAATGTTATAGGACCATGCCACCATACAATAGCCTTAACAACGCGCTCAAAAAGCCATCCTATAAAGCCATCTCTTGCTACCATCCCTGTATTAGATACTACAACTCTTGCAAAACGATCAGGCAGTTCAACAACGACCCTTAATCCTACTAACCCACCCCAATCTTGACCAAAGTGGGTAGCTTCCTTTAAATCCAACCTCATAACAAGTTCCTTCATTACATCAATATGATGTTTGTAACTGTAGTCATATTTAGATATAAATTTATCCGATTTTCCAAAACCAATCATATCGGGAACAATTACTCTGTGTCCTGCTTCAGTTAAAACTGGAATCATTTTTCTATATAAATAACTCCAAGTCGGTTCTCCGTGAAATAAAATAATTGGATTAGCATCTTTTGGGCCTTCATCAAGATAATGAACTCTTAAACCATCAATAATCATATAATTTGGTTCAAATGGATAATCTACCAGGTTTTCAAATCGACTATCTGGAGTTCTTAATACTCCGGGCTTTATCTCTATACTATTTTCTTCCTGATTATTGTTCGCATAAAGGCTTGAAGTAAACAAAACGATAACAACAATAAGTATTAATTTTTCAAGAGTTGGTAATATCTTTTTAATCATAATATTTGTCATAAGATTTTATAAACAATTTACTCAAACTTAATTTTAAGGATATGTATTAATTTTAAGTTGAATCTTTACCTTGGCGCACTTCGTATGCTTCTTTTTTCTTTAAATATTCTTCTTCAGAAAGAGCATGCCATCCTATACAATTTCCAGTTGGTGATCTTCCACAACC
>JAYZKD010000018.1:0-9449 GCA_036163815.1 Pseudomonadota bacterium
GCTTCTTTGAGATTAATTAATTAATGAAATATTATATTCTTTTCTTAAATCATAAAGACTTTTATCCATAAAAGATTCTGGAAAATAAAAATTCCATTTTTTTTTCATTTTTTTGTTATCCCACAAAATTCTGGGCAGTAAAATTACGAAAGAATAAAGAAGAAAATACAAAAGGTGAGGAATTTTTTTTAATGAAAAGAAATCCGATTGAATCGATTTTAAAAATTTTTTCAACTCTTCATCAGAATCTATCAAATAGGATCTTACATAATTATAAGCGCCTATATCCGAAGAATACATGCTGCGTAAATCGGCTACTGCTTCACCAAGAAAGGTTGTATCAGCTCCAAAAATGACATGCACTACATCATGGCTTCTCATAATATTAAATTTATCAGCCATGGGTCGGTATCCCTTGTTAATTTCATAAAACTCGTCAAGGGCTTCTGATAGTGTTAAAGAACACTCTTTTTTCATATACTCATGCATATAAAACAAATAACATAAAAGTTATGATTTACAAAGAATTAGCCAAAAACAACAGTTTTTAGTCCGTTTAATAGGATTCTTCTTTCTGAATACAATCTCACCGCTCTTAAAAGAACTGCTGATTCAATATCATATCCGCTCTCTTGCATACTATCAGGAGAAGCACTGTGATCTACTCGCAAAATATCCTGTTCAATGATTGGGCCCTCATCTAAATCATCAGTAACATAATGAGCGGTAGCTCCTATTATTTTCACACCTCTCTCATGCGCTTGATGGTAGGGTTTAGCACCTTTAAAACCAGGTAAAAAAGAGTGATGAATATTTATACATTGTCCATCCAATCCGTTAAGAAAATTAGAGGAAAGAATTTGCATATATCGAGCTAAAATTATTAATTCTGATCCTGTGTCTTGATAAATATCCTTAAATTTCTTTTCTTGATCGTCTTTATTGTCAGAATTAACTGGAAGATAATGAAAAGGAATATTATTCCACTCCACCAAATCTTTTGAAGTTTCATGATTTGAAATAACAGCCTTTATATCGATTGGTAGAGACCCTATTTTCCATCTATGCAGAAGATCATTTAAACAGTGACCAACCTTACTTACTGCAATCACCGTTTTACAAGGCTCTTCAGCATCAAAAAATTTGCCTTCAATATTAAATTCACTTAATTCTTCTTCAAAATCTTTACTTAACTCATCTAAATCAAAATCTGATTTATCTTCTTTTTCAAATGCAATTCTACTGAAGAATTTTTTTGTATCAGGATCACTGAAAGAAGAAACTTCTGTCATAAACGCATTTCTCTTAAAGAGAAATTGCGTAGCCGAAGAAAGAACTCCTGCTCTATCAGGGCAAATAAATTGCATTATTATTTTTTTCGCTTTCATAATCTTAAATTCCCAATGCTCTTCCTACAAACCAATAGACACCAAGAGCTATCAAAAACATGCCTGTTAGATCATAAGCAATATGCCTGTATCTAGAAAGATAGGTTTTCCCTAGCATAAAAAGTCCAAAAACTGCAAGAAATACCACTAATATTTGACCAAGCTCAACACCTATGTTGAAACCAAGTAAACCAATAACTATACCGTCATTGGGTAAACCTAATTCAGTCAAAACACCTGCAAAACCGAAACCATGAATTAAACCAAAAATTACTGTTATAATAGGGTTAGCTTTTTCTGCTTGGTCACGATTTTCTAACAAAATACTATAAGACAAAGTAAATATTAAAAGACCTATCCAAGTTAATAGATTGATTGTACCTCCTAATGTTAAAGAAAATCCTGCAAGAATTATAATTAAAAGGCTCAAGAAGAACGCGTATAAAGATTTATTCTTTTCTTCCAAAGTCAAAGCCTCGTATGCAACTAATAAAATGGTAAAACCAATTAATGCTTCCACAGCAGGACCTGATGGCTGAACAATTCCTAAACTTGCTAAGGCTAATGTTATTGAGTGACCAAGAGTAAAACCCGTTATAGAAAGAAGAATCTTTCTAAATCCAAAAGTTATTAATAAAATTGCTAATAAAAAGGCTAAATGATCATAGCCTTCTAAGATATGTTCAAATCCAAGAGAAACATAATCGACAAAAATATCTGTTTTACTTCTATCACTTTTTCCTGTTTCAAGAGAAAAATTTGCCGTCTGACGCGAACTTGTAAAAATACTTTCCTGCCATTCCATTTCTTCAATCTTAATTCTTGCAAAATGCACATGTCCGATAGAAACAGGGAAGAATGAATTATTTTGTATTAACAAACTATCGCCTGATTGCTCACAATTAAAAATTATTTCAGATCGGACATAATTATTCTCTCCATAAGTGCTTTGTATTCTTTGATCTTTTTCACACTCCTCATCAGAAACAAATACTTTTAAGTGTTTGTTTAAGTGACGAGTCAAAAGCTCTTCTAGATTTGAAGAAGGTCCTTCAATAGCTGGTAACAAAGTTACTTGAAGGGAAGGAACAGTAAAGGTAACTTTTACCTCGCTGTCTTTGATTTCCCATTTGGAAAAAGAACGACTTAATTGATGAGCTTCTAAATTAGCCGAGAGTAAACAACTGAATATAAAGGTAAGAACAAGTAGTTTAAATTTATTCAGCATATATAATTTCTGACTTCTTTCTTAACCATTCCATATATTTTTGAATAGAAATTTCGTCATTCCTTCTTTTGTATTCATTGCTTACTTGTTCCTTAACAGCTTCGAAGGGTTTTTCTTCACCTCGAATAGAAGAAAGCAAATAAATAAACATAAATCCATTTATTGTTTCAATTTCTGAAGTAATTTGACCAGGCTGCAAATTTAAAACCATTTCAACTAAATTTGGTTCCAGATAATCTTTTAATTTCTTAATTGGCAAAAGCATGTTTGGTATTTCAGGAAGAATATAATCTCCATATTCTGCTTCAACAAAATCAAAATCCTCCCCATCAATCAATAATTCTCGAATTTTATCTAAACGTTTTTCATCCTCTTCTTGAGATCTATATTCTAAGAAAATTCTTTTGATGTGAACTTCTGAGTGGCCTGAAAAAAAGTCTTTATTATCCTGATAAAAGGACTGCAATTCATCCTCATTGATAGTTGAAACTTGACCTTCTACAACTACCTTATCAATCATTGCATTTACAATTGACTTTCTAACCATACCTTCCGTTTGAGGGAGATCGATTTCCAAACCTCTTTGTAGCAATAATTGTTCATCAATTAATCTTTCAAGGACTAAAAGTTGATCCTCTTTTGTAACTTCATTTCTTTTATTCATTGCTAATGCTTGAAGAGCAAGATCCCAGTCTGATTGAAATATCGGATGCCCATTTACCGAAACCACTACATTTTTATCTTCAATTTTATTTTTTGGTAAAACAATACCTAATAAGATAAAGCATAATCCAAAGACGACACCTAAAATTAGTAAAGTTTTATTGTTCATTATAAATATTAGATACAAATATAGGTGACGACCAAGCTCTGTGCTCAATCTTTGTTAAGCATTGATCGTCTTTATCAATTCTATAATCGCCGTAGCATGGATTAACCTCCAAACAATTACCTTTATCATCATAAGTACATCTTAGAGCATCCCCATTAATTGTTTCAGTAGGTTCTTGAATTGCTCGAGCATAGTATAGTGCCTGTCTGTCATCATTTATAAAATCTTTATCTTCAAATTTAACTTCACATCCTTTCTGATTGTCTGGACATGGTAATGTAAGCCAAGGATCCATAATTAAATCATCTACTTTCTCAGAAGGATTAATTTGTGGAGTAATTTTAATGATCTCTATCCTTGTTACTTTGTGTCTTTCTGATGAAGGGTTATAACACTCCCCTGCACATAATTTTTCAATTCTTTCACCTGACATCCCTTGCACTGAAAATTCAGGACAACCTGGTTTTTGTTTAAATGATCCTACAGCTTTGACAACAAATACCGGATTTTGTCCTGTATTAATCTCAGATCCCATTGGATTAGATTTTTCTGATGACACTTCGTCAAACCATAAGAGCATTCTAGGTCCTGAGGTTGCATATATTTCTTTTTTATTTAAAGCATTCCATATTGCTTCGCGAGATCTTGACTCAGAATGAACTGCGGCCAAACCTCCTTGTGTCCAAAAGGTTTGTTGCCTTTCTAATTCGAGTAACTGAAACCCTGCGCCATTAAGGACTTCCTCTCTAGTAAGTTTTCTAATACTAGAAACCTCTTCATCATCATTAGGAAATGTCAAATTTTTCCAAAACTTACTTCTTGTACGAAGCATCTCTGTTGTTTTCAACTTATCTACTGGCTTGTACCCAGTTCCTGGTCTCGCACGGTGATTATCTGAGGCTGAAATAAAGCCCCATTTAAAATTTGAGGGCTCTTCTGAGGAAAAATCTGTAATAGCTAAACCATACTGAACAGAAGTCCCTGGATTATGATTAAATGCCGGTAGGAAACAATCTTTACATTGACCAGAATCAAGCCAATCATCAGTTGTTTCACCTAAAACCAAGACATGACCTGCTAAACCTGTATTCGCAGTGAATTCTCTAGCTTCTTTAGCTCTTTTTTCACATTCAGAAGCGCTTTCTCCTTCACTTAAACATCTATCTTTTATAATTTGGCCTGCTCTCCAACATGATGGAAGAAAATTAGAAGTTGGCTCCGGACTTGTTGCGTTGTTAATATCTCCTAATATTTGTTCATATGATCGATATTCTTCAGAATTCCCATGACCTGACATAATCTCGATTATCTTCATCTTTTCAGGTCTCATTTCAGGTTTCAATTGCTTGTCCCATGTTGTTGTAGGTGGAGTATAAAATCCCCATGAAGATCCATGTGGAATAACAAGAGGGTCTAATTCTTGTTCTTCCAATTTCCTTATAAGATCACCTGGCGTATCGGCATATTCATAGCAATCATCGGACAGTTGATCAGATGATATATTTTGGCTGCATAACGGAACTCCCCTTACTTCATCTACAAAGAGATCGAAGTCTGAGTAGTCCTGATAGTTTAAGATATCTAAAATACCAACTATAGCAGGCATTAAATTTCCACTATTATTTCTTAATGTATTGGTTGCTGCACCACCGGCACCAATTGGTCTTTTTGCTACCTTTTCTTCTTCAAGATCTTTAAAAATAACATTCTTGTGACCGTAATGTTCATCAGGAGTAACACCTACCTGAGTCCACTCAAATCCTATAAAAGGAATAACATCATTTGTTTCTTCGCCATTTTGAAAAGAACATTGCCTTATAGATTCTTTAGTTTCTTTCCACTTCCTAGGTGTTGATGCCTCGGCATGATCTGTAATTGCCCAAAAATCAATCGATGAACAATAACGAGCATAATCACATGCGTCCGCCATAGGATGAACACCCTCTCCTCCTAAAATCGGTAAAGACCACCAAAAGGCGTCAGTAGAAAAAGTAGTATGAACATGAAAGTCCCCGAACAAGATTTGTTTCGAATTTTCAATATTTATATTCTTTGAAGCTTTAATCTGTTCAGCGGTTCTTTCTGAAATTATATTTTGAGGAATTGGAGAGCTTTCAGATGTTTCTACATGCCTCAATTTACCTAACCAACCCATATAAACTGCAATTAAAAATATAAGGACAAGCGCTAGTATTGAAATAGTTATTTTTTTCATTATTTTTCTCTAGTTATTTTTTATGCACAATATCCTTGGGTTCTTGCTGCTTCTTTTCTAACTAAATCTGGTCCGCCAAGAATCTGTCTTGTTAATCCTATTCTTTTAAACCAGTAATGTAACCCTAGCAAATCAGTGAAGCCCATACCTCCATGAACTTGTGTAGCCACTCTTGCTACATCATGGGCAACCTCTGACAAATGCGCTTTTGCATGACATGCTGTTAAATGCGCTTCTTCAGGGATATCGTTTTGTGCATAAGATGCATACCAAACAAGTGATCTGCAAGGTTCTAAGTCTGCTGCCATCTCGGCACACATATGTTTAACAGCCTGAAAAGAGCCAATAATCCTATTGAATTGTTTTCTTTCTAGAGAATATTCTACTGCTCGATCCAACATATTTTGAGCCGCTCCCAACATATCAGCTGAAAGAACAACCCGACCGGAATCAATAACTTTGTTAATTAAATCAATTCCTCCAGAAATCTTTTGGGCTTTGCTTGAATGAAAAACTAGCTCTGTCATCACTCTTGTACTATCAATAGTAGGAAGGGAAGATATCTCAACATTGTCTTTTTCAACTTCGACAAGATACAACTCGTTATCTACAGCAGTTATAATAAAGTCTGGGTTAGCTTCTCCATCGATCGCAAAAATACTTATGCCAGATATTTTATCATCTTTAATTTCAAGACCATTATCTTCTCTTTTACCTATAAACTCATTTAAGGCTATACAAGCTGTGCTTTCACCAGTAGCTATTTTTGGTAACCATTTTTCTGCTAAGGCCTTATTTTCTTTTCCAGACAAGCTAGTCGGTACCATAACGGAATTAGCTACCCATAGACCTGGCGCAGCAAATTTACCAATTTGTTCAGCGATCAATGATGCCTCAAGAATTCCTAATCCTGATCCTCCATAATCTTCATCAATTAACAATCCGTTAAGTCCCATTTCAGTAAATTCTTTGTTAACTTTTTCTCTAAAATTGTTTTCTCCTGCTGCTTGGGCCCTTAATTCGTCAATACTACAAACAGAATCCAACATCTTCGAAACACTATCGATAAGAATTTCTTGCTCTTCTGATAAGGCAAACTCCATTATTTTTTTCCTTCCTGCATAGGCTTAGGTTCTCTGGGCATACCTAGTCCAATTTCACTTATGATATTTTTCTGGATTTGAGCAGTTCCACCGCCAATAATAAGACCTAAATCAAACATATAGCGCCATTGCCACTTACCTGAATCATGATCGTGATTACTTGTGCCGTAAATTGTACCTAATTCGCCCAAAAGATCTATTGCAAATCCAGCCAAGTCATGGTTTAGCTGGCAACCATTTAATTTCACAATTAACTTTGCCATCTTTGCATCTAAACCTTTGTGCGATGCCGTTAAAGATCTCAGGCTATTGTATGACATACCCATAACTCTACCTTGGAGCCGCATCAAACGATCCAAATGAACAGGATTATCAATTAGTTTCTCACCATTCATAGTTTCGGTTTGCATAATTTCGACTATTTCCTTAAGTCTGGTGGATGCTTGATTAGGATCTCCTAACATACCTCTCTCATGTGTGAGAGTTGCATTTGCAACAGACCAGCCTTCACCTCTTTTTCCAACTATATTTGATTTGGGAACTCTTACATCAGTAAAAAAGACTTCATTAAATTCAGCATGTCCTGTCATAGTCATTAAAGGGCGCACATCAATACCAGGGGTTTTCATATCTATTAAAATATATGAAATGCCCTTATGTTTGGGTGCATCAGGTTCAGTGCGAACCAGACAAAACATCATATCGGCAAATTGTGCACTTGAAGTCCAAATCTTCTGGCCATTAATTATAAAATCATCCCCATCATCAACTCCTTTTGTTTGCAAGGAAGCAAGGTCAGATCCTGATCCAGGTTCAGAATAACCCTGACACCAAATGATTTCACCATTGATAGTTTTTTCAATCCATGATTTTTTCTGTTCTTCTGATCCAAGCTCTAAAAGCGTGGGCACAAGCATTGATATACCTTGATTAGCCATTCCTAATGGAATTTGAGCTTCCGTAAATTCTTCAGCAATTATTCTTGATTTTAATACATCTGGTTCCGCTCCAAAACCTCCATATTCTTTAGGAATTGTTCTTGCGGCATATCCATTTTTTATCAAAGTTTCTTGCCAATTCTCTGTTTTGTTACTTGGATTAGCAGGATTTTTAGCTTTACCAGACATATGATTGTTTTCAGCCAAAAAGGATTTAACTTCGTCTCTAAATTTTACATATTCAGGTCCTGGTTTTAGATCCATTTCTACCTCCAGATTTTAATCATTTTAATAAAATTATATAGATCATATTGTTATTAAGAATAAAGTCACTATATATATTAAAGAAATCTTTAAAAAGGATAAGGAATTGAAAACTTATATAAAATTCATAATTCTTTCTTTTACTGTCATCTTAACTTCATTAACTTCAGGAGGTATAAACGCTATGGAAAATAACGCTTTTAATTTTAATTTTACTTCTATCGAGGGGAATCCTATGCCACTTAGTGAATATGAAGGAAAAGCTGTTTTAGTTGTGAACACCGCCTCCCAATGCGGTTTTACACCTCAATATGAAGGTCTTCAAAGCTTATGGGAAGAATACAAAGATAAAGGATTAGTTGTCATTGGAGTTCCATCAAATAATTTCGGTGGTCAAGAACCTGGGAAAGAAGATGAGGTAAAAGATTTTTGTGAAACAACCTTTGGGATAAATTTTCCTATGACATCAAAAGAAGATGTAAAAGGTGAAAATGCTCATCCCTTTTATAAATGGGTGAAAACAGAATATGGTAAATCTCCTAAATGGAATTTCCATAAATTTCTAATAAAACCTGATGGCTCTTTAGCTAATTCGTTTCTTATGATGACAAAACCAAAATCAGCTAAAGTTATTAAGGCGATCGAAAAAATTCTACCTAATGATTAAGAAAGTAGTTTTATTTACTTTAATAACATTAATGGGACCAAATTTAGCCCATGCACAAATAATTATTAAAGATGAGTGGGCAAGAGTAACTCCGAGTGGATCGGGTTCGGTTTATATGACTATTGAAAATATCGGCGACCAAGACGATAATTTAACTTCAGCAAGTTCAGATGAAGCTAAAACGGCAATGATTCATCAAACCATTAGAGAAGAAAACATTGCAAAAATGATTCACGTAATGGGAGGTATTGACTTACCAAAAGGCGAAAAAATTAAGCTCGAGCCTGGAGGTTATCATTTGATGCTTATGGGTATTAATAAGAATCTTAGTTTGAATGATAGAATAAGCATTACATTAGCATTCAAAAATAATGAAAATATTGAAATTAATCCTATTGTAAAGATTAGACCACCCAACGCCCATAAACATAAATAAAAAGGCCATACATTTTAAAATGTACAGCCTTTAATTAAATATAAATTTTATTTTAAGCGGCAGTATATCCAAGTATAGCTTTAATTTCTAAAAATTCTTCAAAACCATAATCGCCCCACTCTCTGCCATTTCCAGATTGCTTATAACCTCCAAAAGGAGCAGTAAAGTCTGGTCCAGCGCCATTAACATGTACATTTCCAGAACGTATTCTCGTAGCAACATTTTGTGCTCTTTCTTGACTTCCAGATACATACCCAGATAGACCGTATTCTGTATCATTTGCTATTGCTATGGCTTCTTCATCATTCTTATAAGGAAGAATAGATAAGACAGGACCAAAAATTTCCTCTTGAGCAATGGTCATATCATTTTTTACAT
>JAYZKD010000019.1:0-7015 GCA_036163815.1 Pseudomonadota bacterium
TGGCTTTTCTTGGAGGCATTATTTTAAATGCTATGCCATGTGTATTTCCTGTAATTGCTCTAAAAGTGATGTCACTAATTAACGAGTCAGGAAAAAGTAATAGTTGGAAACATGGTTTAATTTTTACCCTTGGGATTGAGATCTCAATGTTAATATTATTGATTACAACTATTGTAGTAAAAAGCTTTGGCCAGTTTGTTGGCTGGGGCTGGCAATTGCAATCAAGTTTGATGTCAACTTTATTAGCCCTTTTATTTTTTGCTATAGGTTTAATCCTTATTTCGAGAGTTGAATTAGGAAATTTTTTAACAAGGCTTGGGAATTTTAATATTAATAAATCAGGATATTCTAATTCTTTTTTATTAGGCTTCCTTACAGTTATTGTTGCGACTCCTTGTACGGGTCCATATATGGGTGCCGCTATCGGTTGGGGTATATCTCAACCAATAATAATTTCTTCAATAATTTTCTTATTCTTGGGGCTAGGTATAGCATTTCCTACTTTAATTTTATCTATCATTCCCCAAAGAATTAATATTCTTCCTAAGCCGGGCAAGTGGATGGGATATGTTAGTCAAATTATGGGAATTCCAATGTTTTTGACTTCCTTTTGGTTGGCTTGGGTAGTATTTAGGCAAACTGGAAATGAAGGCATTATAGTTTTAGCTGCAGCAACCCTTCTAATTCTGTTTTCTTTAATAATGCTTAAATTTTCATCGAGAAATATCAAGATTAGCTCCTTATTTTTTGCCCTAGCAAGTGTTATTTTGGTAGTCATTTTTATACCTGAACAAAAAGATTATTCTGCTAAGAATGTTGTTTTTGGTGAAAAATGGTCTTCTGAAAGAGTTAGAGAGCTAAGAAATAACCAAAAAGATATCCTTTTAAATTTTACCGCTGATTGGTGCCTTACCTGTAAGGTTAACGAAAGATTAGTTTTAAATTCTAAGGAATTTATTTCTCTTGTAGAAAATGGAGAAATTGAATATTTGATTGCTGATTGGACTAGGTATGACTCCGCTATAACGGCAGAACTGGAAAAGTATGAAAGAGCAGGGGTTCCTTTGTATTTATATTGGAGCAAGGACTCTGACGATGTAAAAATTCTCCCTGCACTCTTAACAAAAAGCATTTTATATGATCATCTAAAAATGTAATTTTTCAAAGGTAGTGAATTGGCGTCATATCAATATCTTAAAATTAATAAGCTGGACGGCATAGCTCATGTTTCCATGAATAGAGGAGATGGGAATAATGCTTTGTCTTATTCTTTAATGAAAGAACTTACTGATTGTGCAAATGAGTTAAATTCAGATACAGAAATTAATTGTATTATCTTATCTGGAGAAGGAAAGTCTTTTTCTGTTGGTGCAGATTTAAAAGATAAAGACTTTAATAAGGGTAAAAAAACAAGTCTTGAGAGAAGAGAGGTCTTCAAAATAGGCCCCAATATGTGCCAAGCTTGGGAATCTTTAGAACAAGTTACTATAGCATCTGTTGAAGGCTATTGTTTGGGAGGGGGATTAGCGTTAGCTGTTTCTTGTGATTTTCGTGTATCTTCCGCTAAAGCTATCTTTAGGTTACCAGAGATTCCGTTAGGAATGAATATGAGCTGGCAATCTAATCCAAGAATAAATGCATTAATTGGTCCTGCGCGAACAAAGGAATTGGTTATACTTGGTGAAGAGGTTAATGGTGAAGAAGCATATAATTGGGGATTGGTACAGAGAATCTGTGATGAAGGAGAGGCATTAAATCTTTCAACGGATTTAGCGAAAAAAATTGTAAAATTACCTCCTCTAGCTGTCAGAATGTCAAAAGTTTCGATTAATGCTGTTGCTAATGCATTAAATTATAATTCAAGCTTTATGGATAGAGATCAGTATCTTTTGACTGGTTTTACGGAGGATAGAGAAGAGGCTATAAAGGCCTTTTTTGAAAAACGAGACCCAAAATTTAAGGGAAAATAAATAAATTAGGAGGCAATTATGTCAGGAAGAGTAGATGGAAAGATGTCATTTGTTACAGGAGCCGCGCAAGGCTTAGGGGAGGCCATAGCATATATGTTAGCTAAAGAAGGGTCCAAAGTTGTCTTAGCAGATATTAATTCAGAAAAATTACAAAATGTTGAAAAGAGAATAAATTCTGAATTCCCTAATAAAGCCTTTTCTGTAAAACTCGATGTTACTTCTGAAGATCAATGGAAGGAAACGCTTGCACAATCGGAGGAAATGATGGGCGGCTTAAATATCTTAGTAAATAATGCAGGAATCGGAGGAGGTTCTACAGTTGAGGATACGGAATATGAGACTTTCAAGCAAGTTATGGCTGTCGATACTGATTCTGTTTTTCTGGGATGCAAATATGCTATTCCTATTATGAAGAATTATTCTCCTGGCTCTATCGTAAATACATCTTCAATTTCTGGCTTGATAGCTGGCCACAATATGGCTGCCTATAATACAGCGAAAGCCGGTGTTTGGATGTTAACAAAATCTGTTGCTTTACATTGCGCAAGATCCGCTTACAACATTAGATGCAATTCAATACACCCTACATTTATCGATACTCCCATTTTGGATGCGATGGCAGCAAGATCAAAATATGAAAAGAAAGAGGTAATGATGAAATTAGCAAGGCAGGTACCTCTTGGTAAAGTTGGTGAACCTGATGATGTTGCATACACAGTATTGTTCCTTGCTAGCGATGAATCAAAATTTATAACTGGTGCCGAGATTAAAATTGATGGCGGCATAAGCGCAATGTAATGAGAAAGTGATTATCTATGAAAATTTTTTATGTTATTTTAATATGTTTTTTTTCTTCAGCAGGATACTCTAACAGTATGGAAGTTTCTGGAATCGATATTAGCCAATTTAATAAATCTTTTAAACCGCAAGATAGTCTATATGACTATGTAAATAACAACTGGTTATCAGAAACGGAAATTCCAGATGATCAGATTGGTTGGGGCTCTTATATGACATTAAGAGAAGAGTCTTTAAAGAACCAAAATCATTTAATTCAAGAACTTATTAAGAATAAAGAAAGCCTATCTCCCTCTTCCGAAGAAGAAAAGATAGCTAATTTATATTTGAGTTATATGAATAGAGAATTAGTTAATAATCTTGGCTCTAAGCCTCTTAAAAAAGATATTGATGATATAAAAAAGCTTAATTCTGTTGACGATTTATGGAAGTATTTTGCTGTTTCTGTCAAAAAAGGTACAGCAACACCGCTTTATTTTGCTGTCTATGATGATCTAAAGGATCCTCTAAATTATACAATTTATTTTGGCCAATCTGGATTAGGTTTGCCCGACAGAGATTATTATCTTTTAGACCAACCACATTATGTTAAAGGCCGAGAAGAATACCCTATTCATATTGCTAATTTATTTAAACTTTCATCAATAGATAATCCCAAAAAGAGGGCCAAGAATGTTTTTGAGGTTGAATCTAAATTAGCCGCTATTCAAATCAGCAGAACGGAGAGAAGGGATCCTGAAAAAACCTATAATCCGATGAATAATAGCGAATTAGATAATGTAAGTAATGGTGATTTTATTTTGTGGCTTAAAAACCTTAATATCGATGAATACAACAGATACATAATTGAATCCCCAGAATATTTAACTTCTCTTGTAACCCTTATTAATGAAATTCCTTTAGAAAAATGGAAAGATTATCTTTTAGCTAGACTCGTTAAAAAATCTTCGGGTTCATTATCGGATGATTTCGTTGATGAATCCTATAGATTTTCAAAAATGCTTACCGGAAGAGAAGAAATGCCAGCTTTGTGGAAAAGAAGTGTAGGATTAGTTAATGGAATGCTCGGAGATGCCCTCGGAAAGATTTATGTTAAAAATCATTTTCCTCCAGAATATAAAAATAGAATGATTATACTTGTCGATAATCTGCTTGAATCTTTTAGAATTGGAATTGAAGATCTGGAGTGGATGAGTGAAGAAACTAAAAAAAGGGCGCTTACAAAATTAAAGAAATTAAATGTAAAGATTGGCTATCCAGATGTATGGGAAGAATACGATGGTTTAGAATTTTCTTCAGACGATCTGTATGGCAATATGCAACGGGCTTCAGCATTTGGATTTAAGGATGCGCTTAAAAAGCTGACTGAAAAAGTAGATAGACAAAAATGGGCCATGTCACCGCAAACTGTGAATGCCTATTTTAGCCCTACTAAAAATGAAATTGTTTTCCCCGCCGCTTATCTACAGCCGCCAAACTTTTTCCCCAACGCTGATGATGCAGTGAATTATGGTGCTATAGGGATAACAATAGGGCATGAGATAAGCCATGCTTTTGACGACAAAGGCTCACAATTTGATGGTGATGGTAATTTAAATAATTGGTGGACAGAAGAAGACAGACAAATTTTTGAAGAAAAGACTAAAAGATTAGCCGATCAATATTCTTCCTATGAGATAACTCCAGGTAATTTTTTGAATGGCGAATTTACTTTGGGAGAGAATATTGCTGATTTAGCAGGAGCGATTTCATCCTTTAGGGCTTATAGAATTTCTTTAAATGGTAAGCCTTCTCCAGTTATCGATGATTTGACAGGAGAACAAAGATTTTTTATTGGATCAGCACAAGCAGATAGAGTTAAATTTAGAAAAGAAATTGATGCTATGCGAGTAGCCACAGATCCCCATTCTCCAGCTAGATATCGAATTGATGGTGTTTTCATAAATATGGAAAGCTTCCATAAAGCATTCGACACCAAAGAAGGCGATAAGATGTTTAGAAATAAAGATGAAATTATTAAAATTTGGTAGTAAAACAAATTTATGAATTCTTTATTTAATTTATTTGATCAGATTCTTGGCTTATACAACTGGGTAGTGATAATTGCTGTTGTGTTTAGTTGGTTAGTTGGTTTTGGAGTAGTTAATCGTTCTAATCAACTTGTCGCAATGTTTTATGAGGCTGTATGGAGATTAACAAACCCTGTGTTTAGTTATTTCAGAAGGTATTTGCCTAATTTAGGTGGGATAGATATTTCTCCTATTATAGTTTTATTAATAATTTTCTTTTTAAGGTCTTTATTAAGAGAATATGGACTAGTTATTTATTAGGAAATATATGTCAGCAAATATTATAGATGGAAAAGAATTTGCCGGCCGACTTAGAGAAAAAATTGCTCAATCTGTAAAAGATCTTAAAGATAATCATAATAAGGTACCAGGTTTAGCAGTTGTCTTAATTGGTAATGACCCTGCAAGTGAAATTTATGTAAGAAATAAGGGCATTCAAACTAAAGAAGCCGGAATGAACTCCCAAGAATTTAAATTACCCGAAGATACCTCTGAAGAGGAATTGTTATCTAAAGTGGAAGAATTAAATAATGATCCAGAAATAAATGGTATCCTGGTACAATTTCCTGTTCCTAAACAAATAAGCCAGCAAAAAGTGATTGAAACAATTTCGCCACTTAAAGATGTCGACGGACTTCACCCAATAAATTCTGGTTATCTTAATAGCGGATTAGAGCGTCTCGTTCCTTGTACGCCCAAAGGAGCATCAATGTTAATAAAGGAAAGTGTGAAAGATTTATCTGGGAAAAGTGCGGTTATTATTG
The DNA here is from genome assembly GCA_036163815.1 of Pseudomonadota bacterium. Classification (GTDB taxonomy): domain Bacteria; phylum Pseudomonadota; class Alphaproteobacteria; order MED-G09; family MED-G09; genus AG-430-B22. Next base: position 5,602 of record JAYZKD010000019.1, read on the forward strand.
GACGCTCAAACCTTGTTGGAAAACCAGTAGCACAATTATTACTTAAGGAGGATTGTACCGTAACTATTTGCCATTCAAAGTCACAAAATTTAAAAGACATAGCTTCAACAGCCGATATTTTGGTTGCAGCTGTAGGAATTCCAGAATTAGTAAAAGGCGATTGGATTAAACCTGGGGCCGCAGTAATTGATGTTGGCATTAATAGGATAGACGCTCCTGAGAAAGGTGAAAATAAAACACGATTGGTAGGTGATGTCGATTTTGATGCCGCAAGTAAAGTTGCAGGATTTATTACACCTGTTCCTGGTGGGGTTGGGCCGATGACGATAGCATGTTTGCTTTTAAATACTCTCAACGCATTTTGTGAACAAAATAATTTTGAAAAACCTAGTTTAGATTTCTAATCTTTTTTTAATAGCTTTAATCTTAAAGCATTCAACTTAATAAAGCCTTCAGCATCAGATTGATCATAAACATCATCTTCTTCAAAAGTAACATGTTCTTGGGAATATAAAGAAGATTCAGAAGATCTTCCGACAACGATTGCATTACCTTTGTAGAGCTTTAATTTAACTTTACCGGAAACATTTTTCTGACTTTCATCAATTAAAGCCTGAAGCATTTCCCTTTCTGGAGAAAACCAAAATCCATTATAAATGAGCTTAGCGTATCTTGGCATAATCTCATCTTTAAGATGGCAGGCCTCTCTATCTAAAGTTATTTGTTCAATACCTCTATGCGCTACTAATAAAATTGTACCCCCAGGAGTTTCATAAATCCCCCTTGATTTCATTCCTATGCTTCTATTTTCAACTATATCCAATCGGCCTATACCATTTTTACCACCAAGATCGTTTAGTTGTGTTAAAATTTCTTCAGGTGATAATTTTTTTCCATCAATAGAAATTGGATCACCTTTTTCAAATTCGACTTCTATGTGGGTTGCTTCATCAGGGGCATTTTCTGGGGAAACCGTTCTTTGGTAAACATCTTCTGGGCATTCTTTAGCCGGATCTTCAAGGAGCTTACCCTCTGATGATGTATGCAAAAGATTTGCATCAACTGAATAAGGATCTTCACCTAAATTGTCTTTTGTTATTACAATTTGATTTTTTTCAGCAAACTCAATCAATTTTTTTCTTGAATTAAGATCCCATTCTCTCCAAGGAGCGATGACTTTAATATCTGGGTTTAAACCATAATAAGCTAGTTCAAATCTTATCTGATCGTTACCTTTTCCTGTTGCGCCATGACAAACAGCATCAGCGCCAACCTTTTCAGCAATTTCTATCTGTCTTTTTGCAATAAGAGGTCTGGCTATAGCTGTTCCCAATAAATAAGCTCCCTCATAAAGAGTATTAGCCCTGAACATTGGAAAAACATAATCCTTAACAAATTCATTCTTTAGGTCTTC
>JAYZKD010000020.1:0-10746 GCA_036163815.1 Pseudomonadota bacterium
TATCTAATGCTAGGACATTCGGTTTTATGAAGGATGTTGAAGCTTTGAGACGTTCTGGTTTAGGACTTGGCGGGAGTCTTGAGAATTGTATTATTATTGATAATAATGAGGTAATTAATTCTGAAGGGTTAAGATATGAAAATGAATTCGTAATTCATAAACTTTTAGATGCAATAGGTGACATATTTACTTCTGGTTACAGAATTCAAGGAAAGTATGAAGGATATTTATGCGGGCACCATATGAATAACTTATTATTAAAAGAATTATTTGATAGCAAAGATTCTTACGATATATTTGAATTAAGTGATGATGTTACGGATTCTAATGAATATAAAGATCATTTAATGTCGGCCTAAATTTTTAACCTTCATATAGCTCTTTTGTTATTTTAATAATATAATTATCCTATGAAAATGTTTTCTATTAAAAATATCTGTATTAATAGCCTTGTTATTTTATTAGCATTCACTATTGGTGCTTGTTCTAGCGATGGAGATAGGCCTGAATATAGAGAAAGATCATTGGCTGCAATTTATAATAATGCTGTTTATAATCTCGAAAATGGAAGATATCAGGCGGCGGCTTATGAGTTTGATGAAGTTGAAAGGCAGCACCCATATTCGCCTTGGGCGAGAAGGTCGATGTTAATGTCGGCTTATACATATTATCTTCAAAATAAGTACGATGAGGCAATCTCATCAGCCCAAAGATTTATATCTCTTCATCCAGGGAATAGGCATGCCGTATATGCTTATTATCTGATAGGGCAATCGTATTATGAGAGAATTTCTGATATTGCTAGAGATCAGAAAATAACTGAACTTGCTCTAGAGGCTTTTAATGAAGTTATTCGAAGATATCCAGGCTCTGATTATGCAAAAGATTCACAATTAAAAATTGATTTAACGAGAGATCATTTAGCAGGAAAAGAAATGTACATAGGAAGATATTATCTTAAGCAAAGTGCTTTTTTAGCTGCTATCAATAGATTTAGACTAGTTGTTACAGATTACCAAAATACCAGTCATACACCTGAGGCGCTTCATAGGATTGTGGAGGCATATATTTCTTTAGGTTTAATAGAAGAGGCAAAAATAACTGCTTCTGTATTAGGTCATAATTTCCCAGATAGCCAATGGTATAAGGATACCTATCAATTAATAAATAATTTTTTACAGTAATTTAGTATGGAAAAAAATATTGTGTTAGAAGAAGACGCTAAATCCAGGCTTGATAAACTTTATAAGGAAATTTTATTTCACAACAAAAAATACTTTCAAGATGATAATCCAGTAATTTCTGATGGAGAATTTGACGAACTCGTAAGGGAAGCTATTTTATTGGAAAATAAATTTCCTAAATTAAAGAGGAAGAATTCCCCTACTGAAAAGGTTGGTTCTAAACCTTTAGAAGGCTTTAAGAAGGTTAAACATGAAATACCAATGCTTTCTATTCAAAATGCGAAGAATATTGAAGAAGTAAACAATTGGGTTGATAGTTTAAAGAATTTTCTTTTGCTGAATGATAATGAAGAAATAGAATTTATTGCTGAACCAAAAATCGATGGATTATCTGCAACATTAGTTTATGAAGGTGGTGAATTAATACTAGGTGCTACGAGGGGTGATGGAGATTATGGAGAAGATGTAACAGAAAATATAAAGACAATTACAGATATCCCTAAATTTATAGATAAAAAAAAAGCTCCAAAGATTCTAGAGGTTAGAGGGGAAGTTTACATAACTCATAAAGAGTTTAATGAATTAAATAAACAACAGAAAAGAAACGGAAAAGATCAATTTAAAAATCCTAGAAATGCTGCCGCAGGCTCACTAAAACAACTAGATCCATCCGAAACAGCAAAAAGACCCTTAAGATTCTTTGCCTATAGTTGGGGAAAGATTTCTGATATTTCATTCAATTATCATAGCGATATAATAAAATATTTCAATAGCTTAGGATTACCTATTAATGTAGAATCTAGTGTTCATCGGTCATTAGATTCTATAGAAAGATATTACAATAATGCCTTAAACAAAAGAATGGATATTGGTTATGATATTGATGGAATTGTTTACAAATTAAATAGGCTTGATTGGCGGGAAAGATTGCAATCGACAGGTCACCATCCTCGATGGGCTATCGCACATAAATTCCCTGCAGAAAAAGCTGTTTCTGAAATTATTGATGTTCAGATACAGGTTGGAAGAACTGGGGTCCTAACTCCTGTTGCTCGCTTAAAACCTGTTACTATTGGTGGAGCCGTAGTATCTAATGCGAGTTTGCATAACTATGATGATATAAAGAAAAAGGATATTCGTATTGGTGATAATGTTTGGGTTCAGAGAGCAGGGGATGTAATACCTCAGGTCATTAAAGTAATAAAATCTAAAAGAAAGAAGAATTCTGAAATTATAAAAGTTCCCGTTAAGTGTCCAATTTGTGGATCGCAAGCTAAACGAGATATACTTTCCGAACAAAATAATAAAACCAATTATGAGAAATATATCAGATGTACCGGTGGGTTTTCTTGTTCTTCACAAGCTAAAGAAAGGTTAAAACATTTTGTATCAAAAGAAGCATTTGATATTGACGGCTTAGGAGAAAAACAAATTAATGATTTTTATGACATGGGTTTAATAAAAAACCCTGTCGATATTTTTTCGCTTGAAAATAAACATAAGAACAATCCTCCCAAAATTTGGATTTATACCTCAGGACCAAAATCAAAGATTAACACCATTAAGGACAGTGCTATAAAGTTATTCAAATCTATTGAGGATAAAAAAAGTATAAATTTCGACAGATTTATTTATTCGTTAGGTATACGTCATTTGGGTTCATCTACAGCTTCACTTTTAGCAAGTCATTTTATGTCTCTAGAAAATATGACTTCAATATTCACAAATAATTCTTCCGATGAAATTGAGGAAATAAAATCTCTTGATGGAATTGGAAGTAAAGTTACCGACTCACTTACAATTTTTTTTAATAATAAAGAAACATTAAATCTGCTAAAGGATCTATTATCCTTAGGTGTTGTTGTTAATGATTTTGAGAAGGTAGATATTGATAGTAAAATTTCAGGTAAAAAGATCGTAATTACTGGAACATTAGAATCCATGAGTAGAGCAGAAGCAAAAGTTAAGATAGAATCGTTGGGAGCAAAGGTTGTTTCTAATATTTCAAAAAAAACTGATTATCTTATAGCGGGCAATAAACCAACTGTTTCTAAGGTAGAAAAAGCTAAAGAATTAGATATTAATGTCTTAAACGAGAATGAAATGGATCAATTGCTTCAGTAGCAATCTTAAGCCAATTTCTTTCTTTCTTATTCATAAAGGGCGACAATTTTTCGTAAACATTTTTATGATAATTGTTTATCCATATAATTTCTTTTTCTGTCATCATATCTATATTTATTAATAATTTAGTAATTGGAGCAAGTGTAAGTGTTTCTAAGCATAAATCTTTACCTCTTGTCTTACTCTTTACAACAGTAACAAGATTTTCAATCCGAATTCCATAATCATTCGGTTTATAATATCCGGGTTCATTTGAAATTATCATTCCTTCTTGTAAAGGCTCTCTAGATCTTGGGGATATATTTTGAGGCCCCTCGTGAACGCCAAGATAACTTCCTACCCCATGTCCAGTTCCGTGGTCATAATTTAAACCATGTTTTTTCAAATATTTTCGTGCAAGCAGGTCTAATTTTTTACCTGTTTCTCCATAATTAAAATGCGCAGATGCAACCGCTATATGCCCTTTTAGAACTAAAGTGTAATTAGTAGAAATTTCTTTGTGTTTATTTTTCCTTTTTCCTTCAATATTTAAAATAGTTCTAGTTACATCAGTCGTTCCATATTTATATTGGCCGCCAGAATCTAAAAGATATATGTCATTTTCATGCCAATTTTTGTTGGTATCCTTTTTAGGCTGATAGTGTATTATTGCAGCATTAGGGCCTAAAGAAGAAATAGTCCCAAATGATAGACCTTTAAAATCTGGATTATTTTCTCTATACCTTAATAATTTATTAGCAAGATCTAATTCAGTACATTTACTTTTTGAGGTAGAATTTACTTCATTTTCTAACCAAAAAATAAATTTTGTAAGAGCAATACCATCAATTAAATGAGCCTTTCTTGCTCCTTCGATTTCTACCTTGTTTTTACAGGCCTTCATAAGAATTGTCGGGTCATTAGATTGGAAACTAGCTATGGAGCTTTTCTTTAATAACTTAGCATTGTAACGCGTTGTATATATTGGATCATATTGTATTTTTTTATAGTTCTTTTTTTCAAGATAGTCTTCTATTTCCTTAATTTTTAATATTTTTACTTTTTTACCCAACCAAGATTGTATCTTTGATTCTTCTGATATGTTGTCAGTAAATAATGCGATATTTTTGTTCTTGTCTAATATCAAATGACTTCTAAGAATTGGGGTATGTTCGAGATCCTTTCCCCTTATGTTAAGAGTCCAACAAACATTCTCAGGTTGAGATATAAATATTGAATCTGCAGAATTCTGTTTGAAAGAATTGATAATTTTTCTTATCTTTTTTCCTGAATCAAGACCAGAATATTTAAGCTCATGTCTTTCAACTATGTTCTTTTTCTTTTTACTTCTTTTCCATATTTTATCAATTAGATTATCTGTTTCGATAATATCTATTCCAGCTTCTTTACATACTTTTTTCAATGATAAATAGTTTGATTGAGAAATAGTTTTTGGATCAAAGCCAATTCTTTTATTTTTATAAGGATTCTTTTTTATCCAATTAATAAAACCTGGATTAATTAAATGCTCAAATTCAAATAACTTTTTATCTGTTTGGTTTTTTACTTGTGTTGTATATCTTCCATCAACAAATATAATTGCTTTTTTGATACCAATAAAGGCCAAGCCAGCAGAACCACTAAAGTTTGTTAACCAGTGAAGCCTTTCTGTATATTTAGGGAGATATTCACTTAGCAATTCATCTTCATGAGGCAAGAAATAACCGTCAATATGACCTTCTCCCATCAACTTTCTTAATTGATTTAATCGCCAGCTTATTGTCGTTTTATTTACCATTTTTTAATTATAGCTTTTCTACAAAATTTTCCATAACTTTTCTTGTACCGCTTTTACCAAAATTTATGGTTAATTTTTTTCCATCAATACTTAGTATCTTTCCTTCTCCAAATTTTTTATGAATTACCAAGGATCCAAGTTGGAAAGGAGAATTATTTAATAAATTACTATCATTTTTAATGTGATCTATTTCTTTATTATTTGATTCATATTTTGCTCTTTCCCATCCTGGTGTATCGTAATCAGATTGATCAAAATCTATAAACTCTTGTTCTCTGAACAATTCCTTTTCTCCTGAATAATTTGATAAATCAGTCTCTGTATTTTCTTCTGGTAGTTCGCTAACAAACCTAGAAGGAATAGACGAAATCCATTGATTATGCATTCTTCTGTTGGCCGAATAATAAATTGATGCTTTTTTCTTTGCACGTGTTACACCCACATAAGCTAATCTTCTTTCTTCTTCAAGGGAATCAATTCCTCCCTCATCAATTGCCCTTTGATTAGGAAAAACCCCTTCCTCCCATCCTGGTAAGAAGATATAATCAAATTCCAATCCTTTAGCTGCATGAAGTGTCATGAGGCTAACTTTTTTCCCAAATTGATTACTATCAATTTCCATTACAAGAGATATATGCTCTAGATAAGCTTTAATATTTTCAAATGGCTCTAAAGATCTAAACAATTCATAGACATTATCAACTCTACCTTCAGCAGTGAGTGATTTATCATTTCTTAACATATCCAAATATCCTGAATCTTCTACTATAATTTCTGCAATATCAATTTTATCTTCTTCATTAATTAATTTGTGCCAATGGAAGATTAATCCAACTAATTTTTTTAAAGAAATTTCTGCTTTTCCCTTAAAGGCTTTTTCATCAATGAGTTCTTTTATTGAATCAATCATTGGTAGGCTATTTTGTTTAGATCTATCTCTAATCTTTTTTACAGTTGTTTCGCCAATTCCTCTTTTAGGTGTATTAATGATACGCTCTAAAGCCAAACTATCATTTGGTTGTAAAGCTATTCTTAAATATGCATTAACATCTCTAATTTCTTTCCTTTCATAAAATCTTGGACCGCCGATCACTTTATAGGGAAGTCCAACGGATATAAATCTATCCTCAAATTCCCGCATTTGGAAACTTGCTCTTACTAAAATAGCTGTTTCGTCTAGGTTATAGTTTTTAAGAGATAATTTTTCCAATTCAGAAGTTATTTGTCGAGCCTCTTCTTCACCATCCCATACAGATTTTATGACAATTTTTTCTCCCAGGCCTGAATTAGTCCATAAGGTCTTTCCTAAACGAGATTCATTGTTTTCAATTAGTTTAGAAGCAGCAGTTAGAATATGACCTGTAGATCTATAATTTTCTTCTAATCGTATGACTTTAGCGTTAGGAAAGTCCTTTTCGAACCTTAGAATGTTAGATATTTCTGCGCCTCTCCAAGAGTAAATTGATTGATCATCATCTCCAACGCAACAAATGTTTTTATACTTTCCAGAAAGCAGTTTTAATAATTTGTACTGCGATACATTAGTGTCTTGGTATTCGTCGACTAATATATACTTGAATCTTTTTTGATAAGATTCCAGAATATCGGAATTGTTTTCAAAAAGCCTTATACACTCAAGTATTAAGTCACCAAAATCGACAGCATTGAAATATTTTAACCTATCTTGATATATTTTATAAAGATGATGTCCTTTTCCATTTGCATAATAATCACCATCATCTGAAGATATATTTTCGGGATATAGCCCTTTATTCTTCCATTTATCTATTAAATTTAACAATTGTTTTGCTGGCCACCTTTTGTCATCTATATTTTCATCTTTGATTACTTGTTTTAATAACCGTAACTGATCGTCTGTATCTAATATGATAAAATTAGTATCTAAATTAATTTTTTGGGGATGGAATCTTAGTAATTGTGCGCCAATAGAATGAAATGTTCCTAGCCATTTTAGACCAGTTGAAAGATCACCTATTTGACTGCTAATGCGTTCCTTCATTTCGTTAGCGGCTTTATTTGTAAATGTAACCGAAAGGATTTCACCTGGTAAGGCTCTTTTTTCCATTAACAACCTTATTAATCTCGTTGTTAATACTCCTGTTTTACCTGTTCCAGCTCCGGCTAAAACAAGTACAGGCCCTTCATTGTGAAAAACGGCTATATTTTGTGGTTCGTTTAATCTTTTAAAAAGGTTAATTTCTTCATAATTTATATTATTCATCTAAATTTCTTTTTTTAAAAATTATTTTATATTGATTCATTTTTTGATCTTTTTAAAACAAATACCCTAACAGCAGAGGCTAGGCTACCAAGTCTTTCATTTGTGTCAATTTCCTCAATTAATTGATCTATTGTTTTTGATTGCTTGACTGCAATCTTTTGAAGTTCTTTCCAGAACTCTTTTTCTAAGGCTATGCTGGTTATATGGCCGTTAAGCCTAACAGTCTTTTTTATTTGATTAACCATCTTATGATGGCTTAATCATTTTTTCTGGCCTCACAATTCTTTCATAATCCTTTTTTGATATATAACCTAGTTTGATTGCTTCCTCTTTTAAGGTTGTGCCATTTTTATGTGCTTTTTTAGCAATTTCGCTAGCTTTATCGTAGCCAATTACTGGAGCTAAAGCGGTAACAAGCATTAAAGAATTATTGAGATGTTTTTGAATTGTTGCCCGGTTTGGCTTTATTCCTAAAATACAATTCTTATTAAAACTTTTGCAGCCATCAGAAAGGAGTTTTATCGATTGTAAGAGATTATAAGCAATAAGAGGCTTGTAAACATTTAATTCAAAATGCCCATGACTACTTCCAATTGTGATTGATGTATGGTTTCCCATAACTTGAGTGCATATCATTGTCATAGCCTCGCATTGAGTTGGGTTAACTTTACCTGGCATAATTGAAGAGCCTGGTTCATTTTCTGGAAGTTGAATTTCACCTAATCCTGCCCTCGGACCAGAGCCTAATAATCTAATATCATTTGCTATTTTAAATAGAGAACTTGCAACGGTATTTAATGACCCTGAGAATTCTAAGAGTGCATCATGTGTCGCTAGAGCTTCAAATTTATTATCTGCGCTTTTAAATTTTATTTTTAAAATTGAACTGCATTCTTTAGCGAATTTCTTATCAAAGCCTTTTTTAGTATTTAAACCTGTTCCAACAGCTGTACCGCCTTGAGCTAAATACATTATATCTTCTAAAGACTTTTTAATTCGTAAAATACCATTCTTGATTTGGGTATGATAGCCGGAAAATTCCTGTCCCAGGGTAACAGGAGTTGCATCCTGAAGATGCGTTCTTCCAATTTTAACTATGTCTTGAAAATTGTCTGATTTGGTTTTTAGAGAATTATTTAGTTTTTCTAATGCTGGTATTAGATCATCAAGAGTTTCCATTGTACAAGCGATATGCATTGCAGTTGGAAAGGTATCATTAGAAGATTGTGACATATTGCAATGATCATTGGGATGAACAGGGTTTTTTGATCCTTTTTTTCCACCAAGCATTTCTATCGCTCTGTTAGAAATAACTTCGTTAGCATTCATATTCGTTTGAGTGCCAGAACCTGTCTGCCAAACGGAGAGAGGGAAGTGACTATCTAATTTTCCAGCAATTACTTCTTTTGATGCTTTAATTATCGCATTAGATAATTTTCTGTCTAACTTTCCTTGTGAATGATTAACTCTTGCAGCAGCTAATTTAATAACCCCCAATGCTTTGATTAGAGATTTTGGGAATATTTCATTACCAATTGAAAAGTTTTTAAGTGATCTTTGTGTTTGTGCTCCCCAATAGGCATTACTAGGAACATCTATTTGACCAAAAGAGTCAGTTTCTTTTCTGCTTTTTACCAAAATAACTCCTTAAAGTTAAAACATTATAAACTGAATCTTATCTTGGGACATAATATATTTTTAAATTAGCGAGAAGCTTCTGTTGCCAGGCGCTCCTCAAGCCCCGCCTAATTATGCAACTAATTAGGAGTTAATTTGAGCGCTCGCGCTTAAGCAGCGAGAGGTAGCTCTGCATAGTCGTCATTTGCAACTATAAAATAGCCCGATAACGGCGGTACAATACCGAGCAAAAAGAAGATCTTTACACTTTCGTCGATCCTATTTCACCCCCATAAGTTTATGGTGGAGGTGCCGGGTACCGCCCCCGGGTCCGATAAGTTTATTACATAATCCGTTTATTGCCATAGCTGTAAACAGCAATATAGTTATATACGGGATCAATTAAAATTTGAAGAGTCAAATAACTAGTTTAAAATAAGAAGTGAGTCGTGGAGTAGTTATGCAACAATATTTAAACCTTCTTCGCCATGTTATGGATAATGGAGAAGAGAAGTCTGACAGGACCGGAACAGGAACTAAATCAGTATTCGGGTATCAAATGAGATTTGATTTAGCAGATAGTTTTCCTCTTCTTACGACAAAGAAGGTGCATTTAAAATCTATTATTTATGAACTTTTATGGTTCTTAAAAGGCGATACAAATATTAAATATTTGAAAGATAATGATGTTAGTATTTGGGATGAATGGGCAGATGAGAATGGAGAATTAGGGCCTGTTTATGGTTATCAATGGAGATCTTGGCCTTCAGAAAATGGTAGAAAGATTGATCAAATTTCTGATCTCATTGAGCAAATACAAAATAACCCTGATTCAAGAAGGTTGATTGTTTCTGCTTGGAATCCATCAGATGTAGAAAAGATGGCATTACCTCCATGCCATTGCCTTTTTCAATTTTATGTAAGTAATGGAAAACTTTCCTGCCAACTTTACCAGAGATCTGCTGATATCTTTTTAGGTGTACCCTTTAATATTGCCTCTTATGCACTTCTAACTATGATGATTGCAAAAATTACAAATTTAAAATTAGGCGAATTTATACATACTTTTGGAGACGCTCATCTTTATACCAATCATTTCTCCCAAGCAGAAGAACAATTGTCTCGATCTCCAAGAGCTTTGCCAAAAATGATAATTAATTCAAATCCGAAAAGTATTTTTGATTTTGAATATGAGGATTTTGTATTAGAGGGTTACGACCCTTTACCACTTATATCTGCACCAGTAGCTGTGTAACGGATGATGATAAGTTTAATCGCAGCTGTATCAAAAAATGGGGTAATTGGAAATGAAGGTGATCTTCCATGGAATCTACCATCAGATTTAAAAAAATTTAAAGAAATTACAGATAACAAGCCAATAATAATGGGAAGAAAGACCTGGGATTCAATTGGAAGGCCGCTTCCAAATCGAGATAATATTATTATTAGCCGAAATGTAAATTTAGAAATTGAAGGAGGTATAATTTGTTCATCCCCTGATGAAGCAATTTCAATTGCAAAAATAAAAGCAAATGAAAGAGGTAGTGAAGAGATAATGGTTGTAGGCGGTGGTTATATATATAAAGAGTTTATGGATGTTGCTGATAAACTCTATATTACTGAAGTTGATCTTGAGGTTGAAGGTGATGCTTATTTTCCTAAAGTAGATTTAGAAATATTCAATGAGATTAGCAGAGAGAGAAAAAGTAAAGAGTCAGAAGATAATGCTTATCATTCATTGGTAATTTATGAAAAAATTAAATAAGATTAGAATATGACAAAAGAATATATTGAAGTGACGA
>JAYZKD010000021.1:0-19866 GCA_036163815.1 Pseudomonadota bacterium
AGCATCTGGTCCTTTATTCATTTTTATTAATTATCAACTCTTCTTTTTAATTCTCTACTTGCCCTAAAAGAAACAACTCTTCTAGAGTCAATAACCGCCTCTTCTTTTGTTTTTGGGTTTCTTCCAATTCTTTCCTTCTTATGTCTAACTGAAAAAGTTCCAAAAGAAGTTAGTTTAACAGGATTGCCTTCCATTAAATCCGTAATAATTTCTTCAAAAAATTGATCAACAATTTCAGATGCTTCAGTTTTAGAAATTCCAACTTCACTATAAATTAATTCTGCTAAATCAGCTCTTGTAAGGGTATTAGTCATAGTCTTTCCTTAAGTAATTACACATAAAACAATTTTAAATCTAAAAAATCAAGTCTTACTACCATCTAATTATACTAGAACCCCAAGTAAAACCACCCCCCATAGCAGCAAGAAGAATTATATCACCTTTTTTTATTTTTTTATTAACCACAGCATCATTTAGGGCTAATGGAATAGATGCAGCAGAAGTATTCGCATGCTTATCTACCGTCACAATAATTTGTTCTTTTATAAGACCAACTTTTTTTGCAACCGAATCTAAAATTCTTGAATTAGCTTGATGAGGTACAAACCAATCAACATCATCAATACTTAATTTATTAAATTCTAAAGCTTCTAAAATTGTTGAAGAAATATTTTTAACTGCATGTTTAAATACTCCTCCTCCGTCCATTCTTAAAAAACCAACATTATCTGATGTAGAAGGACCTCCATCAACATAAAGCATATCTTTAAAATCACCATCTGAATGCAAGTGATTGCTTAAAATTAAACTTTGTGATTCTTGGCTCGTTGATTGTAAGACGACTGCACCTGCTCCATCTCCAAATAAAACACATGTAGATCTGTCGTTCCAATCTAATATCCTACTAAAAGTCTCTGATCCTATAACAAGAGCATTCTTTGATTTTCCTAAACATATAGAATTATCAGCAAGTTCTAATGCGAAAACGAAACCAGAGCATACTGCGTGCACATCATAAGCGTATCCTTTTTTTATACCTAAACCTGATTGGATTGATGTTGCAGTAGCTGGAAAAGTATTATCAGGTGTTGCCGTTGCGACAATTATTAAATCTATGTCATCTTTATTAATTTTTGCATTATCTATTGCTTTTTTTGCTGCTTCTATGCCAAGCGAAGAGGTTGTATCATTGTCTGAAGCAATTCTTCTTTCCTTAATTCCAGTTCTTTCAGTTATCCATTCATCATTTGTGTTTATAGTTCTAGATAAATCATCATTTGTAACAATTTTATCAGGAAGGTGAGCCCCTACCCCAATTACTTTAGATTTAAATAAAGTATTAATTTTCATTTAAATATTGTTCCCAATAAGATCGCTTATTTTTTTAGATATATCAGATCTTGCTAAATTAATACTAAACTCTATAGCGCTTGAAAAACCGATAAAGTCTGTTCCTCCATGACTTTTGACTACCAAACCATTAAGGCCGAGAAAAAAACCACCATTATTTCCTCTTGGATCTATTCTTTTCTTTAATGATCTTAAGGATCTCTGAGCGATGAACATACCTAACTTACCTGTTAAAGAAGATTTTAACGCATGAAATGTATAGTAAGACATTAGCTTGGCAATTCCTTCAGCGGTTTTTAAAGCTACATTACCTGTAAAGCCATCGGTTATAATTACATCTGAAGTCCCTTTTGAAAGGTCATCTCCCTCAACAAAACCTATAAAATCATCTTTAAAAATTAGCGATAATCTTTCAGAAGCTTCTTGAAGATCATTGGATCCTTTTGTATCTTCATGTCCAATATTTAAAATAGCAATTTTTGGATTTTCTTTTTTAAGAACGCATACCGCATATGCGTAACCCATTATTCCAAATTGAACTAACTGATTAGATGAAACATCAATATTTGCACCAAGATCTAAAACAACTGAATCACCATTTGGGTTGGGCCACAAAGCAGTAATGGCTGGTCTCTCGATGTTATCAATAGTTCTTAGTATTATTTTTGATAGCGCCATTAACGCGCCTGTATTTCCTGCTGATAAGACAACATCCGATTCTTTTCTTGCACAAGAATCTATACTTAACCACATAGATGATTCTTTTCCAATTCGTCTAACAGCGTCTGCAGGTTTAGCATCCATAGGAACAAATGTTTCGGTATGATAAATTTTGACATTAGGTATTAATGAAGGATATTTTTTTAAAACCCTATTTATCTCATTTTCATTTCCGAAAAGATTAGCTTGAACATTCTCCAATCTTTTAAAGGCATGATTAAGACCCTTTACAGTAACTTCAGGGCCAAAGTCACCGCCCATCACATCAATTGATATTTTTGTTAATTTACTCAAATTAAATTTTTAATTTATAATTAAAACCCCTGTTTTGAAATATCAATAATTTCTTCAAATGATTTATCTTTATATTTTTTAATTTTTTTATAAACATATTCGTTTAACTCATGAACTTTATTAGTATCTTGATCTTCTAGTGGCCAAATGTTTCTTTGAAGCGATTCATTGAATAAATCAATATTTTCAATAGTTTGTGAATATACATCTAATCTACCGTAAATTGACTGTGCTGCAATCTTCATTTTTTTTGAAAAAGTATTATCGCTAATGCCTATTTCTCTATAGGTAGTTTCAAGCTCATCAATAAGTGTCTCCAAAAGATTTTTCTTAAAAAATGAGCTTTTTTTATCTGTATTGTTTAAACAATGAAAAATTATAAATATATGAAGAACAATAATTTCAAATCTGCCATTGATATCTTCTGATATTTTTAGCTTTTGATAAAACCAGTTATTATAAGTTTTTATTAATATTCTTTTGTATAATATCTCATGAGGAAGCTTATAATCTTTATAAATAGTTTTTTTCTTTTTAAAGAGAGTGCTTAATTTTTTGAACATTTTACTTTGAAATATTGACATACTAAACAAAAAAGACCATTTCTATTAAAGATTATATTGATGTAAAAATATATAGCTATGAAAATAAACTTAAAAAATTATACAATCTCTTTTGTTGCGTTAGCAATGATATGTTGTTCTCCAATTGTAGAAAATAGGGGTTATGTTTTTGACGATAAATTAATATCGCAAATTCAGATAGGAAAAACAAATGCTGGTCAAGTTTTGCAAATCCTTGGAACACCATCTACCACTTCAACAATAGATGCGACAACATGGTATTACATATACAGTAAAGCAGAAACAAAAGCGTTTTATCAACCTAGCGTTTCTAATAGAAGAATAATAACTTTGGGTTTTAATGAGAATAGCCAAGTTGATTACATTAAAGAATATGGGTTAGAGGATGGAAATGTTATAGCGTTCAATACTAATGCTACCCCAACAAGAGGTAGAGAGTTAACTATTCTGCAGCAACTTTTTGGAAATTTGGGTAGATTAGGAGCAGGAAACTTACCAGGAAACTAATGGTTAAAGAAATTAATTTTGAAATATTGGACAGTGCAGTCAAACAAATTGAAAAGATTGTCGAAAGTGAAAAAAAGAATACACACCTTAGAATAGAGGTCCTAGGAGGAGGATGTGCAGGTTTTTCATATAATATTGATCTTGATAATGAAATTAATGGAGAAGATATTGTTCTTAGTAAGGATGGAATAAAAATTCTCATAAATAAAGCATTCATTCCCTACCTTGATGGTTCGAGTATAGAATTTGTTGATGAACTTATTGGGAAATCATTTAAAATAAATAATCCAAATGCCACATCTTCTTGCGGCTGTGGTGTCTCCTTCTCAATGTAATGAAAATAGCTTCCTGGAATGTCAATTCAATTAGAAGCAGAATTAATAATGTTCTAGATTGGGTTTCAAATGAAAAACCGGATATTTTTTGTATTCAAGAAACTAAAGTAATCAATGAAAGTTTTCCAAAAGAAGTTTTTGAGGATATGGGGTACAATTTTGTTGTAAACGGACAAAAAAGTTATAATGGTGTAGCCACTTTTTCTAAATTCATTATTGAAGAAAAAATTATTGGTATTCCAGGTTTTGATGATGATCAAGCAAGATATATAGAAACAATCCACTCATTAGGTCAAAATGTTCTAAGAGTTATTAATATTTATTTGCCAAATGGAAATCCATGTCCTGGAGAAAAATATAACTACAAACTTGAATGGATGAAAGCTCTAAAAAATCATATTTCCTCTTTAAATATTAAAGATGAAGCTTTTATACTTTTAGGTGATTTCAATGTTATTCCAGAAGATATAGATGTTTATAACCCAGAAAAGTGGAAAGATGATGCATTATTTCTATTAGATACAAGGAAACAATTTCGTGAACTTTTGTCTTTGGGTTTAACAGATACCTTTAGGTCATTTTATCCAGAAAGAGAGAGTTATACATTTTGGGATTATCAAAGAGGTGCTTGGCAAAAAAATGAAGGGATTAGAATAGATCATATATTAGCTTCACCAATTGTCGCAGATCTAATCAATGATATAAAGATAGATAAAGAAGAAAGAGATAAAGAAAAACCCTCAGATCATGTTCCAATTATTGCAGAAATCTCAAAACTTTAGATATCGGCATAACAATGAGTTTCCTCTTTAGCACCTGGATGAGTAACAGCACCATATCGTGCAGGACCTACTTGTTTTGCGTATTTCCATAAAGTTCCTGTATTATAATCTGATTTGGGTTTTACCCATTTCTTCTTTCGAGATTCTAATTCTTCTTTCGATAAATCGATTTCAATAATTCCTAATTCAGCGTCTATTGTAATAACATCCCCATCATTAACTAAGGCAATTGGGCCGCCATCTGCAGCTTCGGGACCCACATGACCAATACAAAAACCTCTTGTCCCTCCAGAAAATCTTCCGTCTGTAACTAAGGCAACTTTATCCCCTTTTCCTTGCCCATAAAGAGCAGCCGTTGTCGATAACATTTCTCTCATTCCAGGACCACCTTTTGGCCCCTCATAACGAATAATGATAACATCACCATCTTTGTATTTTTTTTCTTCTACGGCATTAAAAGCATCTTCTTCGCAATCAAAGCATCTTGCTGGTCCACTGAATTTTAGATTCTCCATTCCTGCAACTTTTACTATAGCTCCATCTGGAGCAAAATTTCCTTTGAGACCCACTACTCCACCTGTCTTAGTTATAGGTTTAGCGGCTGGGTAAATTATTTTCTGATTTGAATCAAATTCTACAGAAGCAATATTCTCCTCAATAGTTTTTCCTGTAACAGTTAAACAATCACCTTTAATGAAGCCTTCATCAAGAAGTGTTCGAAGTAACATTGGAACACCTCCAGCTTCATGCATATCTTTGGCTACATAATTTCCACCTGGTTTTAGATCGGCTATATAAGGAGTGGTCTTAAATATCTCAGCAACATCAAATAGATCAAAATCAATTCCTATTTCATTTGCCATAGCAGGTAAATGAAGAGCGCCATTTGTTGAGCCGCCTGTTGCTGCAACAACAACAGCTGCATTTATAAGGGCGTCTTTCGTTACGATATCTCTTGGTCTAATATTTTTTTCTAGAAGATCCATTACAGCCTTACCAGAGTGTAAAGCATATTCATCTCTTCCTTCATCTGGTGCAGGAGGTCCCGCTGAATACGGCAATGCAAGACCTATAGCCTCAGAAACGCAAGCCATAGTATTTGCTGTAAATTGCCCTCCACAAGAACCTGCACTTGGACATGCAACGCATTCAAGTTCATGGAGCTCTTCTTCACTAATCTTTCCTGCAGAAAACTCTCCTACTGCTTCAAAAACATCAACAACAGTAACATCCCTACCTTTATAACTTCCTGGTAATATCGAACCCCCATAAATAAAGACAGAAGGTACATTTAATCGTAACATAGCCATCATCATACCTGGTAAGGACTTATCACAACCCGCAACACCAACTAGAGCGTCATAGCAGTGCCCTCTCATAGAAACTTCAATTGAATCAGAAATAATTTCTCTGCTCACTAAAGAAGATTTCATTCCTTGGTGACCCATAGCTATGCCGTCTGTGACTGTAATTGTCGTGAATTCTCTGGGTGTTCCACCTTCACTTAAAACACCTGATTTTACACTTTTTGACTGCCTCATAAGAGAGATATTGCATGGAGCAGATTCATTCCAACAAGTAGCAACCCCTACAAAAGGCTTATCAATATCCTCTTCTTCTAATCCCATAGCATAATAATAAGATCTATGAGGTGCTTTCTGCGCCCCAAGTCTAACATGTCTGCTAGGCAGCTTATTATGGTCAAATTTTCTTTTCTTCATATTTTATCCAGGTGTTATCACCATCCACATATTATCACTTGTAATTTGTTTATCGAAAAAATTAAACTTAATTATTTTATATCCTGCAATATCTATCATTTTTCTTAATGTTTTAGGGGTAAATTGATTCACATGATCTGGAAATCTATAACCGCACCAGTTTTTTCCTCTTATTATTCTATTTATAGAAGAAAAATTTGGAACTTTAATAATTACAATTCCATCTTTTTTAATGGTTTTTTTAAGCTCCTGAAGAACCGTAAGCGGTTCATGTTCATGCTCTAAATAGGAACGAAGGATTACTCCGTTAAATTTATTTTTACCAAATTCCTTTAATACTTCTACGGCAGGAGCACAAACTGCGGTTCCACCCCTTTTTTCGAAGATATTTTTTGCTTCATGAGCTGATTTTAAAGAAATATCTATTCCAAAAGGAATATATTTGTCTGGTAAGTCATTAAATTTAACTCCTGAACCACAACCTATATCTAAAATATTACCTTTATTAGAAAATTTATTTAATAAATATAGTAACTTATTTCTTTTTATTAATCCTTTAATATACCTTCTAATTTTTTTTGAAATTTTTATATTTTGAGATTCTCCAAAGTTTTTTTCCCATGCAAATTCTTCTTTCATCCTCTCATAAATTGGTACAACAGGCATATATACAAAAGAACAATGCAAACATTTTACTAACTCCCAATGATCGAAGGTTAATATTTTACTCTTTTTTTCATCGTAATTATTACAAAGAGGACAATAATCTCTATTTCTTGTGCTGGCTTTGTTATTCATTATTATTAATTAGTTTTTCTATTAAAATCCTAGATGATTCAATTCTTTGATTGTCTGCTTTCATATCATCTAATTTTTTTAAGTTTTCTTCTACCACACTCTTTGGTGCTTTATTAAGAAAATCTTTATTTTCAAGCCTTTTTGACATATCAGATATGTCTTTTAAAATTTTTTCTTCCTCTTTTAGTGCGCGAGAAAGTTCGTTATTTAAATCTACAGTTTCAGGAATAGTCAATGCAAATTCAGAATTATTAACCTTAAAAGTAGCGGAATTATGAGAAAACTGAGAAACTTCATTTATAGATTTAATATTAGCTAATTTTGTTAAATAAAAATCTAAATTAGCTATTTCTTTTGTTTTATTACCCTTCCTTATTTCAAGAGCAAGAAAATCTTTTGATTTTATATTTAGCTCAGATTTGATAGATCTAATATTAGTTATAATATCAATTAAAGAATTAACTTTATCAGATTCACTTTTGCTATCTTTTATCTTTAAATTTCTTTCCCAGCTTTCTATTATTAAGGGATTGTCTCTATTTTTTATGTTTTGCCAAATTTCTTCAGTAATAAATGGCATAAACGGATGAAGAGAAATCAAAATAGAATCAAGAATGTAAGAGCAAGTAGATTTGATTTCATCAGACTGGTTATCCTCTTCATCGTTAAAATGAGGTTTAATTAATTCCAAATACCAATCGCAGAATGTTCCCCATGTAAAATGATAAATAATATTAGCAGCATCGTTGAAACGATATTCATTTATTGATTTATCAAGAGATTTTCTCATTTTAACAAATTCATTTATAATCCATTTGTTAATTGGATATTCAATTACAGTAGAATCAAAAGCATTATACTCATTAATCTTATTCAGTTCACAAAACCTAGATGCATTCCAAATCTTAGTACCAAAATTTCTATAACCCTGTACTCTTGGCTCAGATAATTTAACATCACGGCCCTGTGCAGCCATTGAAGTTAATGTAAATCTAAGGGAATCTGATCCATACTTTTCTATCAAATCAAGAGGATCTACAATATTACCTTTAGATTTTGACATCTTTTGACCCTTTTCATCTCTAACTAATGCATGTATATAAACTTCTGAAAATGGTTCTTTACCCATAAAATACAACCCCATCATCATCATACGCGCTACCCAAAAAAAGATAATATCAAAACCTGTAATCAATAGATTAGTTGGATAATATTTTTCTAATTCGCTTGTCTTTTCGGGCCAGCCTAATGTTGAAAATGGCCACAGCGCAGATGAGAACCATGTATCTAAAACATCTTCATCTTGACTAATATTTACATTATCCCCAAAACTCTTTTTGGCTTTTTCTAATGCTTCTTCCTCATTGTGTGCGACTATTACTTCACCGTCATCTGTATACCAAGCAGGAATTCTATGGCCCCACCAAAGCTGTCTAGAGATACACCAAGGTTGAATATTTTCTAACCAATCAAAATAAGTCTTAGACCAATTTTTAGGTATAAACTTCATATTACCCTTTCTAACGGAATCAATTGCAGGCTTTGAAAGTTTCTCAGCATCTACATACCATTGCTCAGTCAAAAAAGGCTCTATAATAACATCAGAACGATCTCCAAATGGTGTTGAATTTGTATATTTCTCTTCCTTAATGAGATATCCTTCATCTCTTAAGATATTTAAAAGTTTTTCTCTAGCAACAAATCTATCTAAATTTTGCCACTCTTTTGAAACAGAATCATTTAACTTGCCTTCAATATCCATTATTGAAATCATTTCTAAATTATTTCTTTTACCTACCTCGAAATCATTAAAATCGTGAGCAGGAGTTATTTTAACTGCTCCACTACCTTGCTCAGGATCAGCATACTCATCAGCAATTATTTTAATTATCCTATTTACTACAGGTATTAAGACTTCCTTTCCTATTAAATCTTTGTATCTTTTGTCATTTGGATTAACAGCTATTGCTGTATCACCAAACATGGTTTCTGGCCTAGTTGTGGCTATTGTTATAAATTCTTTTTTATTCTCTAATATTGGGTATTTGATATACCAAAGAAAACCCTCAACTTCCTTCTGAACAACCTCAAGATCTGAAATTGCAGTTTTTAATTGAGGATCCCAATTAACAAGTCTTTTATCTTTATAAATCAAACCATCATCATAAAGTTCTACAAAAACTTTATTAACAGCAGCACAAAGACCCTCATCCATTGTAAATCTCTCTCTACTCCAATCGCATGAGGCACCAAGTCTTCTTAATTGTTGAGTGATGGCATTACCTGACTCTTCCTTCCAGGCCCATATTTCATTGATAAATTTTTCTCTTCCGAGTTCAGTTCTTGAAGATTGTTTTTCATCAGCAAGCTTTCTTTCTACTACCATTTGTGTTGCTATGCCTGCATGGTCTGTGCCTGTTTGCCATAAGACATCCTTGCCTAACATTCTATTGTATCTAACGATAATATCTTGGAGAGTATTATTAAGGGCATGGCCCATATGTAAGTTACCTGTTACATTGGGTGGAGGAATAACAATCGAAAATGCATTATTATCATTTAACTGGCATTTAAAATAACCTTCAGTTTCCCAAAAATCATATAAACGAGTTTCCGCTTCCTTAGGGTCATAACTTTTGTTAAGCATATCAATTACGTTTTTTAAAAAGTTTTGATATTTCCTGTTTAACAGATTCTTCAACAATCGGTTTTAGATTTCTTGAAAACCAATCATCCAATGATTCTTTTACGGCCTCTCTAATTATTAAATCAAGCGAAAGATCATCAGGATTTAGAGCGTCAGTTAAGTTATCATTAGATTGAGAAGATGTATCTTCATCTGGATCATTCTCAGATTCCATAATATCCGTAAGCTCAAATATATTATCCTCTCCATCCTCTTCATTCTCTTTGTAACTAGATGACTCATTGTCTCCAGAAATAACATCTTTTATTGAAGATAATATATCGTCTACGGAAGGTTCTTCTTTGTCATTTTTTTGGTCCATTCCAATATCTTACATGATCGGTTGGCTATATCAATCAACATTTCCAATAACTTTAATTCTTTGTGGGCCAATTTTAATTGTACGGACACTTTTATAATTTTTATTGGGATTATATATCTTTACATCAAGGGATAAATTCTCAGGGGTCAAAGTTCCTAAATAATAAGAGAGTAAAAATAATGCAATATTTGAATCATTTTTAGCCCTTACCAACGAAACCCTTGCATCTAAATATTCTTGCTCTGCATCTAATATATCAAGGGTTGTTCTAGTTCCTAATTCAAACTCTTGTTTTACGCCTTCTAGCGCTATATCAGTTGCTTCAACTTGCTTTTCAGTTGCCGAAATTCTTAGTATAGATGCTGAATATTCTGCATACGCTGTTTTTACATAACTTCTAATCTTTCTTTTTGCATCTATAATTAAGTATCTATCTCTAGAATTTAATTCTTGTGCTTTTCTTATATTTGACCAACTAAGACCGCCATAAAAGATTGGTATTTTTACTTGTCCTGTTATTTGATATTGGTCAATATCATCAGGCATTAAAAAAGATTGATCTTCGGCATAAATATATTCACCCCTTAAAGATAGTTGGGGGGCTAGCATACTTTTTTGGGAAATAACTTTATATCGAGAAGATCTTTCAACTTTTTCATTATATTTTAATAAAGGATTATTATTTAAAGCCATAGAAATAGCATCACCTTCATTATCCGGATATTTTAATGTTTTATTCCAATCGTTCAAATCACTCGGATTTAAACCTATTATTGATCTATATTCCGCTTCCCTTGCATGCAATAAACTTCTTGCATCGGCAAGATTAGATTGTGCTTGTGATAACCTTGCATCAGCCTGCGCTACATCAGTTAAAGTTAATTCACCTACCTCAAATTGTATTTTTGTTGCTTCTAATCTTTCTTTTAAAACTTCAAAATTATTCTGTTGAAGGTTAACTATTTGTTCAGTCTTTAAATAATTAAAATATGCTTTAGCTGCTAAAAATAATATATTTTGTTCAGAATCTCTTAAACTTTGTCTGCCAGCAGCCACTAAATTAACAGCGCTTAATCTATCACTTATCAATTTTCCACCAGTAAATATTTTTTGGTTAACTGAAACAGATCCAACTAGTGGATTTGTTGTTACTTTATCTAAGTCACCATATTTAAGGCTATTTTCACTATAACTACCCATTACTTCTATGCTTGGAAAAAATTGAGAGGATGCAGCGCTAACATTTTCATCTAAAGATCTTAATTCAGCTCTTTTTGAATTAATAATTGGATTATTTGTATAGGCGTGAGATAGAGCTGAAGTTAGAGTATCTGAATATACTGAAATATTAACAAAAACTATCAATACGAATAAAGTTATACATTTAAACATTTTACTTACCTCAATAAATAATAAATATGACGCATGCGTCATCTTTATAAATGTATAAAGACTTTTGTAAAGTAAATAATGAATTTTGATTTTATTTTTAACTTCAAATAAAAATAACCAAGTGATAGTTATAATATTAAACTGCTTATGAGGCCACGTGGCGGAGCGGTTACGCAGCGGCCTGCAAAGCCGTGGACATCAGTTCGAATCTGATCGTGGCCTCCATATCGAAAAGAGAATTAAAATTATGAAAAATTTAAATGATACGATTACCTTCCCTTGCGGGCTTTCTATGAAAAACAGATTCATGCTAGCTCCATTAACTAATACACAAAGTCATGAAGATGGATGTTTATCTGATGATGAGTTTGATTGGTTAACACTGAGGGCTAAAGGAAATTTTGGTTTAACTATGTCATGCGCATCACATGTACAAGAAATTGGAAAAGGTTTCCCGGGTCAGTTAGGTGTTTTTGATGATATGCATATCGATGGATTAAAGAGGTTAACAGATAAAATAAAATCTTATGACAGTCTTGCTGTTGCTCAACTCCATCATGCTGGCATGAGATCTCCCGAAGACATAATTGGAGAAAAACCTGTTTGCCCTTCTGCAGATGAAGAAACTAATTCAAGAGCTTTATCTTTAGATGAAGTTAAATATTTACGAGATGATTTTATTAATGCTGCATTAAGATCACAAAAATCAGGCTATGAAGGCGTAGAATTACATGGAGCACATGGTTACATATTATGCCAATTTTTAAGTAGTTCCATTAATAAGAGAGAAGACGAATATGGCGGTTCTTTAGAAAACCGTTCAAGAATAATTTATGAAATAATTGATGGAATAAGACAAAGTTGTGGGAATAATTTCTTGTTAGGCATTAGATTGTCAGCTGAAAGATTTGGCATTAAGTTGGGTGAAATTAAGCAAATTTGTCAAAAACTAATCACTGATCAAAAAATAGATTTTTTGGATATGTCTTTATGGGATTCGTTTAAAGAACCTGTCGAAGAAGAACATAAGGGCAAAAACTTACTAGAGCATTTTACAGAATTAGATAGAAAAAATGTTTTATTAACTGTGGCGGGTAATATAAGAACAGGAGAAGATGTTATTAAAATTATTGATTCAGATGTGGATTTTGTAACTATTGGTAGAGCCGCAATATTACATCATGACTTTCCAAATAAAGTTATCAAAAATTCTGAATTCCAACCTATTGATGTTCCAGCTTCTAAAGATCACTTGAGAAAAGAAGGGTTAAGCGAAAAATTTATCGAATATTTAAAAGTTTTCAAAGGTTTTGTGGAAGAATAGAAGTAAATATTTTCTAATTTAAGATTGTTTTTAATTTTTTATATAAAAGAATACCAATACTGGAGGAGTCATGGAAGAATTTATCAAATATGGTCAATGGGTCATAGTTGTAATTAGTTTGCTTGGAGTTTATTTAGTTAGCTCTACAAAACCAAAATCTCGTCTTAGCGGTTATATTGTAACAGCATTAGGAAGATTTGCTGGAGCTATTATGTTTATTGTTTTAGATCTTTATGCTTTTGTGATTGTAAATATTATACATACTTACATTGGTTTAAGGGGTTACTATAAAAATAAAAAGGAACAGGTAAATTAGGTTTTCATATCTACTTTCTTTTTAGTTTTTTTCTCTCGAAATGATTTAAATCTTTCTTTAGTTGCTCTTCTTTCTTTTTATCTAAAAGATTTTTATTATTACTTTCTTGAGATGTATTACATACTGAAATTCCCATTTTATTCCTTACTTTAAAACTTCGTTAATAACTTTATTTTCAATATATCCTAATGTATCAATCGTTACTTTAACAACATCACTAGCTTTTAAAAATTTATTCTCTACAACACCTACACCACTTGGTGTTCCAGTCAAAATAAGATCGCCCGCTTCCAATGTAAATGCTGTCGATATATGTTCAATTAGCTCAAAACAGTTAAAAATAAGATGTTTTGTATTAGATTCTTGTCGTATTTCGCCATTAACTTCCGTCCTTAGATTAAGGTTATGTGGATCAGTAATCTCATCTTTTGTTACAATTGCAGGTCCAAACGGACAATGAGTATCAAAAGATTTTCCAATAGTGAAAGTTGGTACTCTCATCTGCCAATCTCTAACGCTCACATCATTAGCAATAGTGTAACCAGCTATAACTTTATGAGCGTCATTTTTTGAAACATGACGACAATTTTGACCAATAACAATTGTTAGCTCTCCCTCATAATCTAGTTTATCCGAAACAATAGGCTTATGTATTTCATCATAAGGTCCATTAGCCGATAGGGATTGTTTATTAAAAATCATTGGGACTTCTGGAGTATCCATATTTCTACCTGCAGCCCTTATTTCCTCTAAATGATCCATATAATTTAAACCAATAGCAATAATCTTTGGTGGTCTTGATATTGGAGATAAAATATTAACTTCTTTCAATGCTATTATTTCCTTTGGATTATTACAAAGATCTTTAGCAATATTAATTGTGACCTCACCCGCTTGAAGAAAACTTAACATATCGTCAGGTATTTCTTTTGATTGTGAGAAGGGAATAACTTGATCACCCCTTAAAGATCCAATTCCTATTTTATTATTATTTCTAAAAGTAATTAACCGCATCTTAATTTAAATTAATTTTTGTTCCGCAAATAATTATATCTTCATCCCCGTAATGTTTTGCTATCTTATTTTTATGGTCGTCATTATTAATGCTGACATGAATTTCAGCCATATAATCAAAGCCTTTTGTTAAATCTTCAATAAATATTAAGCTAAAACCATCCCCTTCTATTTCATAAGATTTCGGTTTTTTATTTAAAGGGAGATTAAGAAATTCACTCCATTTCTGAGATAATGATTTGGGGTCAAGACAATTCAAAGTTATGCCTTTTATTAGGTATTGATTATTCTGTTCATTATTCATCCAATCATTTCCAGACCACTGCCAATAAGAATAGCGATCTTTCCAATTAGGAACATTCATGGAGTCAATGGACATAATCACACCCCCTATATCCTTTGGATGAAAGTGCGTAGCTTGTACTCCATTTTCTAAATCAGATTTCCATATTTCTCTTATTTTTAATTCTTTAGCTTTTTCCCTATATTCCAATGCGTTTTGACATTGAAATATAAGCATATAGCTGCTGTCTCCACCCATTTTTTCTAGAAACCTTCCCGCGGTCGTGTCTTCCTCTTTAGGAGAAACTACTTCAATAAAATCTCCTCCAACTTCTAATAAACCGTTAGAAAGTCCAAAATGCCCAACACCAGGATCCCTAAAACAAATTTCAGTATTAAAAAGAAAAGTTAATTCCGAAAGTGCGGATTCTAAATTATCGGCAACAAAACAAATCTGACGTAACCTCATAATAACACCAATCTATTTATCATTTAGAGTAAATTCTATATGTAATTCTTTAAGAGATCTTAACAGGTAGTGGGGGTGATACTCAAAATTATTTTTATCGTCAGCAAATCTTACTTCACTAAAAGAATCTAGAGCTGCTTTAAAACCCCAATACAATTCTCTTCTTGCTAGTGGAGCGCCAAGGCAATGATGAATGCCCGAACCAAAGGCCATATGAGAACCTGCTTTTTTTCTTTCAAGATTTATTTCATCCGGATTTTCAAAAAATTTATCATCTCTATTTGCAGCGGCATATCTAACATTAATTACCGAGCCCTTAGGAATTTTTATTCCATTCAACTCTACATCCTTAGCAGCATTTCTCATTAAACTTTGAACAGGAGACTCTAGCCTAAGAACCTCTTCAACAAAAGTCTTCAGATATTTATCTGGGTCCTCTTTTAATTTATTCCAGATATCTTTTCGTTCAATTAATATTTTCATGCCTGCAGATAAAGCATTTGTGGTTGTTTCACTGCCTCCTACAAAAGTATCAGCCATCATTTCCGCATGTAATTCATTATCATTTAAAGTTCTTCCCCAAGCCTCGATTTCCGTATTTACAAGTTCGCTTAATAAGGTTTGGTTGGGGCACTTTCTTAACTCTTCAAAAATTGGTTGGAAATAATGTTGTCCTTCAATCTCTCTTTCTATTGTCTCTAGCTCTTCTTCTTCTGAAAGCATCATCCCTATTCTATGAAAAAAAGCATCAGTAGAATTTTTTATTTTCCAAAGATCATCTTCGTTCTCAATACCCATTTGGATTCCAATAATCTTTAACGGTAAAGGTACAGAAAATTGTTTAACCCAATCACAATAGCTATCTGCTGAAAACTTATCAATCAATTCATAAGCTAAGTTTTCTACTTGAGGTTCCAATTCTTTTATTTTACTTGGACGGAATGCCTGGTCAAATATGGAGCGCATTTCTTTATGGTTTGGATCGTCTCTTCCAGCTAGTGTAGGCGCAGGAACCCATCCCTTATCTTTAAAAAGTTGAATACCTTTTTTTACATGGTCGGAATTAATATTTGCATCTTCTTTTTGACCAGCCGCCCCTAAGGAGTTTTTAAAATTCTCTGTATCTCTTAAAACATTTCTTACATCGTCATATCTTGTAATTATAAAAAAACCTGTTTTAGGATCTTGATATACTGGCGCCTCTTCTCTTAATTTTTTATAGGCATCGTAAGGACATTGCTGAATTTCAATATTTGTAAGGTCTATTTCCTCTTCATTTACTTTTGTCATAGTTACATTTTTACCATTAATTTGCCCGTATGCCCTCCATTAAAAAGCATTTGGATAGCCTTAGGAAATGATTCAATACCATTTTCGTAATGTGTCGGAACAATTATTTCCCCTTTATTATAAAACTCTGTCAGCTCTTTAATAGCTACATCAAATTTCTCAGAGAAATGCATAACTGTAAACCCTTCCATTCTAGAATATGTTTCTGCCAATTTAAGATAGGCGCTTGGTCCTAGTATGTTATCAAAGTTATTATATTGAGAGATTGCCCCACAAATAGCTATTCTTGCGCCTGTATTGAGATTATTTAAAATGTCGTTAAGCATTTCACCGCCTACATTATCAAAATAAACATCAACTGAACTTTTAACTAAATTCTCTAATTCTTCTCTAACATTTTGATTTTTATAGTCAATTGCATGATTTACCTTAATAGTATTGAGCAGAAAATCACATTTTTCTTGTCCCCCTGCTATACCTATAACATTGGCACCTTTTAATCTGGCAAGTTGGCAGACTATTATCCCTACACCGCCTGCAGCACCAGAAACAACAACTGTTTCACCTTTCTTTACCTTGCCTACATCCAGTAAACCAAAATAAGCTGTTAATCCTGTTGTTAATCCTAATAATCCTATATTTAACTCAGGGTCAATTTTATTAGATTCAATTTTTTCATATGCCAGTGCATTCATAGTAATGTGGGTTTGGGCGCCCATAGGTCCACTTACTATATCTCCCTCTTTAAATTTATCGGATTTACTTATAATTACCTCACCTAGGCCTAAAGCCCCGATGCCCTGCTCTAATTTTGATGTCTCATGGTAACTCCCCTCATCAAATGTCGTTCTAATCCAAGCGTCAATAGCAATGGTATCTACCCTGACCAAAACCTCATCGGTATTTGGTTCGATAGTTTCTTCTTCAACAATTTTAAATATATCATCGGTAATTTCATTTTCAGGTCTTTTTATTAAGACAGCCTTTTTAGTTAAAGGTAGGTTTGAAATTGTCATTTAACACCTCACAAGATTTGATTCATATTCCGCCATCAAGAACACATTTCTTCTGTTCTAAAATAGGTCGCATTTCACGGAATGCGACTGGAGTTTTGTGCAATGGAATGGATGGGTAAAGATGATGTATTATATGATATTCCATCCCCTGAGTAAGAATAGTTCCGGTTGTTGCTTTCCAACCTCGAGTATCTTTGTATCGGCCTTGTTTTTCCATAGGTCTATGTGGTAACCATCCCAAAGTAATTTGTAAATAAGCAGTTCCTATCATACGAGGTATCCACCAAACACAAAGCGCTACTAGGCCATATCCTGTCCAAGCTAAAGCAATCATTACAACCCAATGAAACCAATAAAAATAAAGGTGTTCAGAAATAGCTCTCTTGCTAATATTTTTCTCATAAAATTCATTTGAAAGATCATAACTATTCTTAGCCTGTCTTGTTATTACCCCATTTATCCATAGCGCATGTAAGAAATTATTTGATTTAAACATAATATCTGGATCTTTTTCAGGGTGATTGGTGTGTTTATGATGAAGCATATGAGTTTCTTGTAAAATACGATACCCAGTAAGCAAAGGAATAACAGAAATATAGCCGATTAACTCATTTATCCAAAAATGTTGGGAATTTCGCTTTATGATATTACCGTGTTGCGCCTCATGTGATGGTAAATATGCTAAACATGCATTTAAACAGGCAATTATTAATATTAGCCATAACGGTAAAACATCCATAATTGCCAAGGGCCAAAGGGATAGCCAAACAAGAAAATTTATCGAACCCCAGGCAACATAAATCCAAGTATCATTAAAAAGAAACTTTCTAGCAATCTCTTGTTCTTTTCTTATTAAACTTTTTTCTTCTAAAGGAATAGCTGTCATATCCAGCTTCTCTTAACGGATGCGTATGATCCCCAAAAAAGTCCTATTAGAAGAGAAATTTGGAAATTAGTAAGGGTTACGAATGAAATATTTAAAAGATTCATAATCTCAGTAAATACAGGGGCAAAGAAAAAAACTCCAAAAAGCAAAGGACCACATCTCACTATTAAAGAAAATGCTTTTTCAAAAGTTTCTTTTTTCATAATTCTTAATTATACCAAAATTTTGATCACTAGGTCAAATTGAGTAATTGTCATTAATAATCTAGTTTTATATCAATATTGAATAGCAAATTTGTTCATCTTCTGCTAAAAAATATCAACCGTTCCCCGGTAGCTCAGTTGGTAGAGCAAACGGCTGTTAACCGTTCGGTCGCTGGTTCGAGTCCGGCCCGGGGAGCCATTTCTTCCTATAGTTGAAAAATATCGATATAAATGATATCTATACAAAAATAATAAAAAAAATTATTTAAATGAAACGTTTAAAATACCAAGAACAAGAATGTGAACTAACTCTTAAAGAAGGCTTAGAAGAGTATTTAGATCACATTGGTCCAGATGCTAAACTTACTGGTGATGAAAACAATGGTCTCGATGAAGGATATCGTCAATTTCTTCTTGGGCATGACTGTCAGCATGTTATTTTTGGGCTAGCCCTTTCTCTAGAAGAAGAAAGTGTCTTAGACACTTATGCTATACAGGGTACAACTGGCATTCCTTGGAAAAAAACATTCAAATACGCTTTTTCGGGTGGCGAATTGACTCAACTATATAAAAAAATATTTAAAAACTATGGTGTAACGAGGCTTTTTTCAATAGCCTTTAGAGCAAGAAAGAAAAAGATCATGGCTTGGAAAAGAGTCAAACTTATGACAAAAAAATGGCCTTGGTATATTCCTGAAGATTATTTTTCTCGGACAATTAAAGATCTAAGAAATGAATACAATATTAAAGTTCTATCAGAAGAAGATCTTTATTTTGAAGACCCAACATATATGTAATTTTAGTATCAGAATTTTTATTTTTACAAGTAACTTAATCCATGACCATATCTAAAAATTGGGTTTCTTGTGTCATCAGGAACATCTGATAATTGTTCATTTACTTCTTTCATAGATGAGGGAATATCAAAAGGAAGTTTTCCCATTGGATTAAAATCACCAAAAATTATTTCTAGTACAACTTCATCAAAAACGCCAAAAACACCTATTAAACCATGGCTCAATTTTTCAATTTCAGAAAGAATTGCTGGTCTATTAAGGTCTACAATAGTTATCAGTTTGCTTGTTGACGAATATTTTTTTATCTTAGCTAAAATTTCATTATCATAATTTAAATCATTATTGGGAAACATTTTGCTTAAGAAATTATCTATTGGTCGGTCAATTCCGGAGGGTTGATTTCCATTAAATACCGTTCTTAACTGTAATAAAATAAAGTCAGATTCTTTCGGATTATCGGTAATTTCACAATAATTTTTTAAAATACTTGTATCGAATCCATCGGAAAAAACTTTAATATTCTTACTCAAAGGCAGAACATTCTGATTATCATGCTCATCATTTTTTAATAAAACAACTGATTTTTTTTGAGCTAATATTCCTTTGTCAATATAGGATTGGATACCAACTTTATTTATTACAGATTGTTCGTTAACAAAAGGATCATCAAATAAACCTAATTCAAATTTATTCATAAGAATTTTTTTTACTGAAAAATTAATTCTTTCTTCTGTAATTTCATTATCTTTTATAAGTTCTAAAATATATTTTGGTGAAC
>JAYZKD010000022.1:0-11056 GCA_036163815.1 Pseudomonadota bacterium
AAATGACTCTTAAGGTGGTTAATGTTCCTAACCAAGCTAGTAATACAATCCCACCCATATGAATTAAAAAAGTATTAAAATCTATACCAAAGGCAGAACCAATCATTAAATTAGGAGGATCACCAACTAGCGTTGCAACACCGCCTGTGTCAGATAATAATGCTGCTGCAAGTAAATAAGGAATTGGAGTTATTTTAAGTGATTGACAAATTAATATGATCAATGGACCAAATATGACTACAGTTGTAACATTATCTAATAATAATGAAAGACCGGTAACGGCAGTACCAAGTAAAGCCATTAACATAAATTTACGGCCCTTTGATATTCGACCAATATTTGTTGCCATAACTTCAAAGCCACCAGTTTTGATCATAATTGAAACAATTGCCATCATACAACCAAGTAAGAATACAACATTCCAATCAACTGCTTTAAAGGCTCCGGCGGGATTATAAAACCCATAAGACATTCCTGTCACAAGCATTACACCTGCTCCTAGCATAGCGACCTTTGATCGATGAAAACCATGAAGTGTTTCTGTAAAAATACCTATAAATGTAACTGCTAATATAATACCTGATATAAGCATTCCTTCAGTTAGAACAATTGTTTCCATTTCCGCCCTCTTTTTAGATACAGTTTTTTTATATTATTTGTATTTTGTTGCCAAGATATTTAGGAATATTTTAATAACAAAATTTGAATTAATGGTTTATTAATACTAACAATATGTTCGTTAAATTTAGGATAATTCTATGAAAATGGATGGTAGCAAAATAATAAAAGCATCGAGGCAGGATGTATGGAATGCGCTAAATGATCCAGAAAAGCTTAAATTAGCTATTCCAGGAGCAGAAAAAGTAGAAAAAAAAGATGATAATAACTTAACTGCAACTGTAAAAACAAAAATAGGTCCAATTAGTGCTAAATTTAGTGGCAATATTACTCTTTCGAATATGAACCCACCTATCAGTTACACTCTTACCGGAGAAGGAACTGGTGGAGCTGCTGGTTTTGCTAAAGGAACTGCAAATGTCGAACTAGAGGAATCTCAAGAAGGAACATTATTAAAGTATACAGTAGATGCAAATGTAGGTGGAAAACTTGCACAAATAGGTCAAAGACTTATTGATACAACCGCAAATAAATTAGCTGATGATTTTTTTGGTAAATTTAATGATATTTTGGACGAAAATAGCGAAGAATTAAAGAATGAAAGTGAAGGAAGTACAGCTGCTAATAATGGAATCAGTCAAATGTCATGGATTGCAATTTTAATTATTTTAACTTCTATATCCCTTTTATTTTGGTATAGTCTTAGCTAAATTAGAACAATTTCGGGGGAAATATGCCTAAAGTAAATATTAATGTTAATGGTGAAAACTTATCTGCAGAAGTAGAAGAAAGACAACTGTTAGTGCATTTTTTAAGAGATGATATGGACTTAACTGGTACGCATGTTGGATGTGATACAAGTCAATGTGGTGCTTGCGTAGTTCATCTAGAAGGAAAAGCAATAAAAAGCTGCACTATGTTAGCTGTTCAAGCTGATGGAATGAATGTTACAACTATTGAAGGGATTGCTGATGGTGATAATTTACATCCCGTTCAAGAGGCATTTAGGGATAATCATGGATTACAATGTGGTTTTTGTACCCCAGGAATGATTATGGCGGCAATTGATATTATTAATAGAAAGCCAAATCTTGATGAAAAAACAGTAAGAGAGGAGTTAGAAGGAAATCTTTGCCGATGTACTGGATATCAAAATATCGTTAAATCAATTTTAGCTGCTGCAAGTAAATAGAGAAACAAATGTACAAATTTAATTATCATAAAGTATCAAGTATCGAAGAAGCAGAAAAATTATTAAACGAAGACAACGAATCCAAAATTATTTCTGGAGGCCAAACTTTAATTCCAACCATGAAACAAAGATTAGCTTCTCCATCAGTATTAATAGATATTTCTGGGATATCCAATCTTAATTTCATTAAAGAAGAAAACAATTCTATTATAATTGGTGCTAACACGAAACATTCTGATGTTGCTTCGTCAGATTTAATAAGAAATAAAATACCCTCTTTATCTGATCTAGCTGAAGGCATTGGTGATCCGCATGTTAGAAATATGGGTACAATCGGGGGTTCAATATCTAATAATGACCCAACTGCTGATTATCCAGCTGCATGTTTAGGATTGGACGCAGTAATCACAACTAATAAAAGAGATATTATTTCCAGCGATTTTTTTGTTGGCCTTTTCGAGACAGCCTTAGATGAAAATGAGATTGTTGTTTCAATAAGTTTTAATATTCCTGAAAAATCATCTTATATGAAATTCCCTAACCCAGCATCTAGGTATGCCATGGCTGGAGTGTATTTATCTATATTTTCAGACAAAATAAATGTTTCAGTTACCGGAGCAAGTGAAAATGGTGTATTTAAATGGAAAGATATGGAAGATATTCTTTCTAAGGATTTATCTGTAGATAATGCTAAAAAAGTTAATCTCAGCCCTGATGGTATTATGTCAGATATACATGCAGATTCTATTTATAGAGCAAATTTAGTAGAAGTAATGGCTGCTAGGGCTATAGAAAATTTAAAATGAGTAATTTTGAAGTTATCCAAGAAGCTAATGAATGGATTAAAAATGGTCATAAAGTTGCACTTGCAACAGTTTTAAAGACTTGGGGATCTGCTCCTCGAAGAGCTGGGTCTCAATTAGCAATAAGAGATGATGGTCATATAACCGGTTCTGTTTCAGGGGGATGTGTTGAAGGTGATGTTGTCGCTAATGCATTGGACTTATTCAAAAACCCAAAAGTAAAAATCATTGATTATGGAATAACAAATGATACCGCGTGGGAAGTAGGATTAGCATGTGGCGGGGATATTAGAATAAGATTAGAAATCTTAAATAATGAAGAGTGATTTATTAAAAGAAATTATCAAACTAGTTAATGATAAAGTTGCTTTTTGTACTTTTTCAGAAGTTGAAAGTGATGATGTTGAAATAGTATTGCCCGATGATAGTAATGATTCTGAAAAACAAAAATTCATAAAAGAGACATTAACTAGAGATTATTTGCAGATTGTTAAAATTGAAAATAAAGATTTTATAATTAATCCATATAATCCTCCTTTAAAATTAATAATTGTAGGAGCAGTTCATATTTCTCAATATTTGAGTAAGATTGCAAAGCTATTAGATTTTGATGTCACAATCGTTGATCCAAGAGAAGCTTTTGCATCACAAGAAAGATTTCCTAATGATAATGTAATAAACTTATGGCCAGAAGAATGTTTTGACCAATTAGAGATTAATTCTCGTACCGCAATAGTCACCTTAACGCATGAACCTGATCTTGATGATCCAGCATTAAATTATGCTTTAAACTCTAATTGTTTTTATGTTGGAGCTTTGGGAAGCAAAAAGACTCATTCAAATAGACTGAAAAGACTTAAGAAACAAAAATTTAGTAACAAAGATTTAAAACGAATTAATGGCCCAATAGGATTACCAATTAATGCTTCAAAACCTAATGAAATAGCAATTTCTATTATGTCTGAAATAATAGCATCTTTACGTCATCATGATTTTTTAAATACTGAATTACGCGATGACTGGAAATTAAGATAAATGTATATTGAAGCATTTATTTTAGCAGCAGGTTTATCACGGAGAATGGCTGTTGGTAATAAACTTCTTAAGAAATTAAATAACAAACCACTAATCAGCAACACTATCGAGAATTACCTTAATTCAGATATCAATGAAATTTCAATAATTACAGGTCATGACAGTATTAAAATTAAAAAAATTGCACAATCTTATAAAATTAATTCAATACATAATAAAAACTTTAAGATGGGTATTTTATCCTCAATAAAAGTATGCTTAAAAAATATTAACCCAATAACTACTGGGGTTATAATTGCCTTAGGAGATATGCCTTTAGTATCAAATAAAGATATAAAACCTTTAATTAAAGAATTTATGATGAATAATCAAAAAGAAATCTGTATTCCTGAGTGTTATAATAAGAATGGTAACCCAATTATATTTCCAGCAAAATTATTGAAAAAAATTTTGATTTCTGTAAAAAATAATGAATATGATCGTGGGTTAAAGGAAATAATTGAAAAATATGGCTATAAAAATGTAAAAACCACAAAAGCAGTATTAAAAGATTTTGATAATATTAATGATTTTATAAATTAATCAATTACTTATATTAAAAACTTTATCCATGAATTCACCTATTTCATAATTTATAACCAAATCAGCATACCCATCCAATTCAGTACCTTCTCTGTTAAGAATTACAAGTTTTGATCCATTTCTTTTTGCTAAAACAGGAAATCCAGCTGCCGGATAAACCTGCAATGACGATCCAATTGCTATAAATAAATCACAAGCTAATGTAACATTTTGTGCTTCTATCATCTCTTTTTCAGGCATAGATTGCCCAAAAGATATTGTTGCTGTTTTAATTATCCCTCCGCATTTATTACATGAAGGAGGAATATTTGTTTTTAAAAATTCTTCCTTAATGATATTTATTTCATATCTTTCTTCACAAGATAAGCATTTGGCATATGTCGTATTACCATGAAGTTCAATAACTTTATTAGCGGGTACACCTGAATCTTGATGAAGATTATCAATATTTTGAGTAATTACTGCTTTTGCTTTTCCATCAGAAACCAACATAGAAATTGCTTTGTGCCCTTTGTTTGGCTTAGCTTCGCTAATCTCTGAATCAATACTAAATTTTCTATTCCATGATTCAATTCGAACTTCTTCAGATGATATAAATTCTGAAAAATTTATAGGTTTAAATTTAGTCCATAAGCCTCCAGGACTTCTAAAGTCAGGAATGCCAGATTCAGTTGAAATACCTGCGCCTGTAAAAATAACAATGTTTGAACTTTCATTAATTATATCTCTGAAAGCTTCAATATCATTTTCGTCTATCATCATAATTATAATAAAGAAAGTTAACAAAAAACCAAATAATGATTGATAGAGTTATCCACCATTCAAATATATTTTCAATATAGCCATCATTTTTAATATAAATATAAAATGGTGAAGAAGACAAAAATATAATTATTTGAAAGATACTGAGATAGAATAATTTTTTATCTCTAGAATAAAAATTTTTCTTTCTTGGATTAATCGAAAAACAATATGCCCACTGTACAAAAAGTGTAAATATATAAAATATAAATATTCCGTACCTTCTCATTAGCTCGTACAAATTGCCGTCATTACCTAATGCAAAAGTGTAAATAATTAAAAATAAAGAACCTATTTGCCCAATATATACAAAAATTCTCTTATAATTTTGTGTTAATAATCTTGGCCAAAGAAAATAAAGGCTTAAAGCTGATATTATCATCATAGGTTTAAAAATTAATATTGATATTGGTTGTCTTGAAGATCTGCTAATTGAAAAACAACCATCGAGGTAAGGATTACATACCTCTAAATACTCATTAACGATAGATAATAATAAAGGTATATGTATTGCTAAAAATGCTAATAAAAAAACTATTAATAGATGAGACTTTAAACTAATCATAAAAGCTAATTAGATTATCATTTGATAAATTAGGTAGCTTATAATTAGCCAAGTAATCGTCCAGCCAAATAATTTAAGAAAAAACATTTTATTGTTATAACCTATAAAAATGATAGAGTCTTAATCAATAATCTTTTTAAAAGGAGCATAAAATGCCATTAGTTGGTGTAAGAGCAAAAGTTGATAAGGTTGATCACTGGAAAGAACAATTTAAAACTCATGGTGAATTGTTTAAAGATCAGGGTGTTTCAATAGCTTACATGGGAGCTACAGATAAGAATTCTGTTTTGGCTATTTTTGAAACAGATAATTTAGAAAAATTTACAAAAATATTTAATTCAGAAGATACAGAAAAAGCTATGTCTAATGATGGTATTGATAAAGGGAGCGTTGAAATGTTCGTTATTACTGACCAGCTAGTAATAATGTAAATACCCGTAAAAAAATGACGAAGTATAGATTTCCTCAAGGTGGAGCAATTGTGTTTGGTGGTTCAGGCGTTCTTGGATCGGGTATAGTAAATTTATTAAGTAAAAACGATACAAATGTTGCTTTTACTTATCTTAATAATAATGAAGCGGCAGAAAAAAATGTTAATATAATTAATGCCAATGGAAAGACTGCCTTTTCTGAAAAAGTTAATTTATTGAACTTATCCGAAGTCAAAAATTTTTCTGAGAAAGCTTTAAATGAGTTCGGAAAAATACATTCTATTATTAATGCCACAGGACCGCTTATTCATCTTACCCCCATAGCAGATGCAAAACTTGAGAACTTTTATGACACCTTAGATGCCGATGTTATTGGTTTTTATCATATACTTAGCTCTGTAGTGCCTATTCTTAAAAAATGTGGTGGCGGTTCTATAACGACTTTAACAACAACCGCTGTTCATAAATATACAAATACTGCTGGATTATCTTCTATACCAAAAACTGTTATTCATAATTTGTGTAAGGCTATAGCTAGAGAAGAAGGTCATCATGGTATTAGAGTTAATAGCGTAGCAGTTGGACAGATATCTATAGTATCAGAAAAGCAACAAGAAGAAATTGACTCTTCCGATGGTGTAGCTGACGAATTTCTCAAACTTATTCCATTAGGAAGATCAGGAAAACCTGAAGAATTATTTGAAACAGTTCTATTTTTAGCGTCAGAAAATGCAGGTTATATTAGCGGGCAATCTATCCCAGTTGATGGTGGTTATTCATCTTAAAATTAATAACGGACTTGAAATTATATATTTCATATTTAGTATTATTAAAAATTGCATAAAAAAATATGAAAAAACTTATCCTTATAATAACCCTCTTCTGTAGTATAAACTTATTAGCTGAGAATAATGAAAAACCGTTAAGTACTGATGAATTTGCTAATTCTTTTTGGCAATCAGTCGAAGAAACAGAAATAAGAATTCAAAAAATAACTGAAAATCTATTCCTTCTATTTGGTTTGGGTGGAAATATAGCTGTTTCAGTTGGTGCAGATGGTGTTCTTATAGTAGAT
This sequence comes from Pseudomonadota bacterium, assembly GCA_036163815.1. GTDB lineage: Bacteria > Pseudomonadota > Alphaproteobacteria > MED-G09 > MED-G09 > AG-430-B22. The sequence continues at coordinate 7,103 of JAYZKD010000022.1, forward strand.
GATCAAATACCTTCGATTATTCCTAAAGTAAAAGATGCAATAAAGAAAATTGGCGGTGGAGAGATTATATACACTATAAATACTCATTGGCATTTTGATCATTCAGAAGGAAATCTTGCCTTAGATCCAAATATTACAAAAATTATCTCACAATCAAATGCTAGAGAAAATATGATAACGGGTGGATTAATTGATCTTGTGAGCTCAAAAATTTATCAGGATTCATATCCCGAACATGCTCTTCCAGTTATAACACATGAGAATGGAATGACCTTATATTTTAATAATGAGGTAATTGAAATTGTACATTTTGGACCTGCACATACTTCAGGAGATTCGGCAGTAATTTTTCATAATCAAAATGCCGTACATTTCGGTGATGTTTTTGTTACAGAAGGATATCCATTTATAGATGTAAACAGTGGGGGTAGTATAGATGGATTAATTAACTTCCTTTCAGAATCAATAAAAAAGTTAAAACCTGGTGCTATTATTTTACCCGGTCATGGCGAAATTGCTTCCATTAAGGATGTTGAAGACACAATAAAAATGCTTAAAACAGTTAGAGAAAGAATAGCTAAAATGATTAATCAAGGAAAATCTCTCCAAGAAGTCATTGATGCAAAACCTACAAAAGATTTTGATGATAAATATCCGGACTGGTTGGGTAATTTTGTTAACAGAGTCTACACAAGCTTAAAAAAATCAGAACTTTAGTATAATTTTTATTAGAACACTCCAGAAATTTTCCACTTATTATTTGACTTTGTGAATAAGTAACCTGCTCTACCAGAAAACAGTTCTGATTCATCTTCAGTAACTTGAGAATATTCCATTATAATCATATATGAATCATCTCTTAACCTATAAGGAATACTCTTTTTCAATGATGTGGAAGTTGTTATATTTGCATCAAGATCGGCTTGTGGAGCTTTAGATATTAATTTTCTATAAATTTCCTCAAGATCATCTCCCTTAGTTGCAATTACAATTTCATCTAAGAAACCTTTAAATACCGATGGATAAAAAAATATATCTTTTAATTCATTTAATTTGTTATTTGATAACAATCTAAAATATTCTTTATGTAATAGATTTATCTCTTCAATATCTTTTTTATTGTTTGGCATACTGACTTAAATTATGAGTTCTTCCAACTAGGGTTTCTCTTATTTATAAAGGCTTCAACACCTTCTTTTGCGTCATCTGCTTTTAAATTCTTTATCATTCTTTCTGTGGCGTAGTCATATGCCTCATCAAGGCTCATATTAAGTTGCGTATAGAAAGTTTCTTTTCCAAGGCCTATTACATATGAAGATTTTGAAGAAATAACTTTTGCTATATCGATTACCTTATTGTGCAATTCTTTAGGTTCAAAAATGTCATTTATTAAACCAAATCTTTTAGCATCAGTTGCATTCACAAATTCACCTAAAAGTAACATTTCCATTGAATGCTTCTTTGCAATTGTCCTTGAAACTGAAACTAATGGAGTATGGCAAAATACACCTATATTTACTCCTGGTGTAGCAAATTTAGTTTTTGTATCAGCGTAAGCTAAATCACACGCCGCTACTAACTGACAGCCTGCTGCTGTAGCTACACCATGAACCTCAGCTATAATAGGCTTCTTTAAACTTGATAAAATGGTCATTACTTTTTTTGAAGAAGTTAGAAGATTTCTATAAAACTCTTCGGTTTGATTTTTCTGTATTTCTTTTAAATTGTGCCCAGCACTAAAACCTCTTCCAACACCTTTAAGAATTAATGCTTTAGTCGATTTATCTTCATCAGCACTTTTCAGAATTTTAAATAATTGATTTAATAATTCAACTGATAGGGAGTTAAATGAATCTTGATCATTAAGGCTAATGATCGAAATATCCCCCTCTTCTTTTAAAACTACTAATTCATCTATATTCATTATATTTGTCCTATTAATTATTTTAACAGATATAAGAAAATTATTCTACTCTAGGTAAATTTGTTTAAAAAACTTTGTTATGTTATATTTTTTATTCGACAAAAGTTTTACTATTTAATAGTCGGAATTATAATTTAAGATAGTTGAAAAAAAATTAATAGAAATATATTAAACCTCTTATATGGAAATAAATTAAATGGCATTGAAAGCTAAAACAAAATTATCTGATAGACCTCCTTTTCAAAGTTATTCAGATATTTTAGATAATGATGTAGTTCCTTCTCCTGATTTTCTTAAAGAAGGCCCTAACCCTAAAATAGAAAATAAACCAATATCTACTTCTCGATATTACGATAAGTCTTTCTTTGAAGAGGAAGTTAATTATGTATGGCCTCATGTATGGCAATGGGCATGCAGAGAAGAAGATATTCCTAATATAGGTGATCATCATATTTATGAATGTGTTGGAAAATCATTTATTATCGTAAGGACTAAGGAAAACGAAATTAAAGCTTTAGCTAATTCTTGTCTACATAGAGGTCGTCAACTACTTGAAAGTGATGGCAATTTATCAGAATTTCGATGTGCATTTCATGGTCTTAGTTGGAATTTTGATGGAAGTTTTAAGGAAAATCCTTTTGGATGGGATTGTCCTGATTGGAATGGAGGCGCACCTAATTTACCAGAAGCTAAAGTTGAAACATGGGGTGGTTTTGTCTTTATTAATATGGATCATAACGCACCACCATTATTATCAGTTTTAGGTCCAATTCCTAATCATTTTGAGAGATATGATTTAGCTAATCGATATAAGGCCATCCATGTGTGCAAAAAATTTAAAGCAAACTGGAAATTAACTAGTGAAGCATTTATGGAAAGTCATCATGTTATAGAGACACACCCTCAAGCCTTAGCCATGACAGCTGACATTAACTCTCAATATGACATTTGGAATGATTATGTTGGTAGGCAAATTACTGCACATACAGTTCAAAGTCCTCATATTGATAAAGTTTTAAGCGAGCAAGAGATCTTTGATGCATTTATAAATTTAGGCTCAAGAATAGATTTAGATAAAAATCCTGAAATGAGGGTTCCGGAAAACATGACAGCAAGAGCGTTTGCAGCACAAATGTTAAGAGAAAATTTAAAAAATGAAACAGGTCATGATTTTAGTCATGCAGGAGATGCTGAAATGCTTGATTCACATCTGTACAATATATTTCCTAATATAAGTTTTTGGGCAGGAATGGCTAGAAATATGTGTTATAGATTTAGACCTAATGGATTAGATCCCGAAACATCTATAATGGATATAGTCATTCTATTACCATTTCCTAAAAATAAGCCTAAACCCGAACCTGCTCCAACAGTTTTTTTAGGGTTAGATGAACCCTTTTCAGATGCAATTGATACTTTGGGTGAAGGTATGGCTGTTGTTTTTGATCAAGATGCAAGTAATTTGCCTTATATTCAAAAAGGCTTAAAAGCGAGTATTTCTGAAACTGTTGAATTTACAAAATATATGGAAGCTAAGTTACGACTAAATCATTTAATTTTAGATAGAATGATTTCGGAAGGCAAATCTCAAAAGTAATTTATCTATAGGTAAAAAATGACCGATTCAGAAGTTATATATAATGGAAATCTAAAAACAGAAAGCCAGCACATTCAATCCGGTAAAAAAATTATAACTGATGCCCCTATAGATAATAATGGAAAAGGAGAAGCATTTTCACCAACAGATCTTGTGGCCACCTCATTAGCTAATTGTATGCTTACCGTTATGGGAATTTCAGCTAATCGTAATAAAATAGATATAAAAGGAACTAGAGCTGAGGTTAATAAGGTTATGGGAAGTGACCCTAGAAGAATAATTGAAATTGAAATTAAATTCTATTTTCCTCATAACTATGAAGATGAGTATAAAAAATCTCTAGAATTAGCAGCTTTAAATTGCCCAGTAGCAAATAGTTTATCTCAAAACATCAAACAAGAAATTAATTTTAATTATAAGATTTGACAATATT
>JAYZKD010000023.1:0-3499 GCA_036163815.1 Pseudomonadota bacterium
TTAGAATATGATTTTAGAATTATGATAGCTGGTATGGGTTATTTTCTTCTTATTGCTTTCCCTTTAACGGCTATCATTAGCCTTTTAATAATTCCTGATGATAAAAATTCCGAAGGAACATTTTTTCCAAAAATTTCAGATATTACAAAAATTATAAAGAAGAATAATCCTTTAAAAAGAACATTACTTGCTGAGATTTTATGTAGCACAGCTTCTTCAATTGCGGGTTCGACATATATATATGTTGCTATATATGTTTTTGAGTTAGGAGAAATAGCGAGTCGTATTTTATTTATTTATTTTTTTGCAGGTTTACTAGCAATGCCTATTTGGATGCTTATATCTTACAGAATAGGTAAGCATCGAGCTTTATTTATTTCAGCTTTACTATGTGCAGTAGTATTAGCAATTTATTTTCCATTATCTATTTTTATAGATATAAGTGATGCTTTTTGGACAGTTATTATTCTTACGATATTGTTTGGTGTAGGGTATGGAGCTCCTTTTACTTTAACGAGAGCATTGATGGCAGATATTGTAGATGCTGATGAATTGAGAAGCGACGAAAAAAGACCAGCTTTGTTTTTTTCAGCTTTAACGACACTATCTAAATTTGGGAGTGCTATAGCTGTTGGAACGGTATATATATATCTTGAGACTGTAGGTTTTAGTTCTAATACAGTTATTTCTCCCGAAATCAAGAATTCATTGCTTTTTGCATTTTCAGTTTTTCCAATGTTACTTTATTTCTTAGCGGCCTTGACTTGTATAGGGTATGAATTAACTCCTGAAAAACATAAAGAAATCCGATTAGAATTAGAAAATAAAAGTTAGTATTGATATTACTTGCCAAAAGAAAATTCATGGTTAGCTTATTACTTTGGAGGATTTGATATGGGACCATTAGAGGGAATAAAAGTTATAGATATCTCAACAATAGTTTCTGGGCCATTAGCAGCATCTATGTTGGGCGATCAGGGGGCAGAAGTAATTAAAATTGAGCCACCTTTTAGAGGTGAGAACGCAAGAGTCATGGGGCCAATTAAAGAAGAAATTGGAGCTCTTTTTGCTGTTGTTAATAGATCAAAAAGAAGCCTTGCCATGGATTTAAAGAAAAAGGAGTCCAAAGAAATTATTTTTAAATTGGTTGAGAGTGCTGATGTAATTATTGATAATTTTAGACCCGGTACTTTAGAAAGACTTGGTCTTGAATATAATGTCTTAAAAAAACATAATTCTAAAATTATTCAAATGTCTATTACTGGTTATGGTGAAACAGGTCCATATTCTAAAAGAAGAGTTTATGATCCTTTAATTCAAGCTACAGCAGGTGTTTCAGATGCCCAATCTCTTGAAGGTCAGCCTAAATATATGAAAACACTTATGTGCGATAAGATAACATCTATTACAGCCGCTCAAGCAATGACGGCCGCTCTTTACAAAAGAGAAAAAACTAATGAAGGACAACGTATAACATTATCTATGTTAGATACTGCATTGTATTTTATGTGGTGTGATTCAATGTATAATTATACATGGCATGGTGATGGTTGGGCGCCTATGCCAAATATTGCCGATTTCTACGAACCGGTGAAAACTAAAGACGGTTATATTGCTCTTGTAGCAATTAATGATAGTGAGTTTGCAGGAGTTCTTAAGGCTATTGGAAAAGAAGACCTATTAGAGGATGAAAGATTTTCTACTACTGAAAATAGATTAATGAATGTAATGGAGATGCAGGAAATACTTTTAAATGCATATTCTGAATTTACCTCAGAAGAATTAGTAAAAAAAATGGAAGAAAATGATGTTCCTGCAGCAAAAATTAATACCCGCGAAGAAGTCTTAACCGATCCTCAAGTTTTAAATAACAATTCAATTATTAATACCAATAAAGACGGTAAAGAGATTTTAAGGGGTCCGAAACCACCCGCAAACTTCATGAATACAGATTGTGATGAGCCAACTTTTAGTCCAGCTTTGGGACAACATTCATCTGAAATTTTAAAGGAATATGGTTATACTGATGAAGAAATTAATTCATTGATTGACAATGAAATAATTCAAGGGGAAAAAAATGGCTAGCTTAAGAAGTAAATTCTGGGCAAGAATTATTAGTAAAGAAATAGGAAAAGCCCCTGAAATAAAAGATACTAATGATATCAGAAAAGATTTCTCCGGTGATAGTAGGATTTTGAGGAGAGCAAATTCTTGGAAAAAAGATAAAGAAATTGATTATTCTAATTTTAATATAGAGGACCTGCCTATCCTAAAATTGGAAAACAAAAAAATTCAGTCAAAAAAAACACTTTTATATCTTCATGGAGGAGGGTATGTAGCTTGTGGTCCTGAAACTCATGGCCCTCTAATAACTCAACTATCTTTAGTAGCTAAGACACATGTATTGTTTCCTATATATAGATTAGCGCCTGAACATCCTTTTCCTGCTGCGATAGAAGATGCTGTTGCTTCATATAAATATCTATTAGATCAGGGAATAGACCCCAAAGAAATATTTTTAGCTGGAGATTCTGCAGGTGGAGGGTTAACGATGGCATTACTTCAAAAGATTAAGGAAGAAAGCCTCCCAAATCCTGCATGTGCTATCGTTATTTCTCCTTGGACTGATCTAACTTTGAGCGGAAAATCAATAACTGAAAGAAAGGAAAGAGACCCGATGATAAAAATGGATCCAGGGTCGAATGTAATTGTTGAAGCGTATTGTGGAGGAGAGGATCCAAAAAACCCTCTCATATCACCCATTTTTGCAGACCTTGAAGGAATGCCACCAATTCAGATACAAGTTGCATCTGAAGAATCAATTTTTGATGATAGCACTAGATTGTATGATAGATTAAAGGAATGCAATAATGAAGAAATTGAATTCATTGAGTGGGAAGGTTTATTCCATGTTTTTCAAGCTTTTTGTACAGGATGGTTAGGTATTCCGGAAGCTAAAAAATCTATAAGAGAAATGGCAAAATATAGTGATAGATATATTACTTAATAATTTTTTTTATCGATTTACTAATATGCTCTATAGCTTTTTTAGTTAATTTAATTTCGAGCGGCCAAGAAATAAATCCGTGTACCGCATTATCATATTCAATATGTTCAACTTCATTACCTGCTTTTTTTAAGGCATCAGCATATGCTCTTCCCTCATCCCTTAATGGGTCGCTTAAAACGGTAAGAATGTAACTCGGAGGTAGGTTTGTTAGGTCTTTTGCTTTTATAGGTGATACCCTCCAATCTTTTCTTTCTTCATCATTTGAGAGATAATGTTTGTAAAACCAACGCATCAAATCTCTTGATAATATATATCCTTCAGAATTTTCTTCATATGAATCTAATTCCTTTGTTCCTTCAGTAACTGGATAGATTAAAACCTGATAGCTTATATTTAGATCTTTATCATCTCTGGCTATTATTGGCATAACAGCAGCTAAATTACCTCCGGCGCTGTCTCCAGCTACAATTAATTTATCTGTATTAACTT
>JAYZKD010000024.1:0-13571 GCA_036163815.1 Pseudomonadota bacterium
TAAAGTTTCGTGATCAAAAAAAATATATAGATAGGATAAAGGAATCCAAAGCAAAAACAAAAATAAGCGATTCAGTAGTTATTGGTCATGGTTTAATTAATAAAAGAGATGTTACCATGGCTGTTCATGATTTCCAGTTCATGGGGGGATCTTTAGGCATGGCAGCAGGTGAATCAATCATTAAGGCTATTGAGCATTCTTTAGAAAATAATAATCCTTTTATACTGTGCTCATCTTCAGGTGGCGCAAGAATGCAAGAGGGAATCTTATCATTAATGCAAATGCCAAGAACAACAGTAATGATTCAATCATTAAGAGAAAAAAAGATTCCTTATATTGTTTTGCTTGCTAATCCTACGACTGGTGGTGTAACTGCTTCTTATGCGATGCTTGGAGACATTCATATTGCAGAACCCAATGCTCTAATAGGATTTGCTGGTCCAAGAGTAATTGAAAATACGATCAAAGAAAACCTTCCTGAAGGCTTTCAAAAGGCTGAATATCTTTTAGATCATGGAATGATTGACATGGTTTTGCATAGAAAAGATTTAAAACAATATATATCTGATATTTTAGACATACTATTAACAGAAAATCCTAAAGCTGAATCTTTTTCGTGATGAAATGCTAGATAATGATTTAAATTTTTTCTTACGTAATCTTTCGTCTGATTTACCACGAACATTAAGTAGGATTAACTATTTATTAGAAAAACTTAATAATCCCCAAAAAAGAATCGAAAATGTCATTCATATTGCTGGAACTAATGGAAAAGGTTCAGTTTTATCATACATTAAATCATGCCTTGAAATTAAAAAGTTAAATATAAATGCATTAACTTCTCCGCATCTAAAAAAGGTTAATGAAAGAATTATTCTTCATAATAACGAAATAGAAGATAACCTGTTAAAGACTAATTTAGTAAATTTAAAAAATATTTCTAATAATAAAGAATTAGCCTTTTTTGAAATAATTACTGCTTGTGCATATGATTTATTTGAGAAATTTCCTGCAGATTGGAATCTTATTGAAGTAGGGATGGGAGGTAAATATGACGCTACTAATAGTCTCGCAGATAAAGATATGGCGATAATAACACCAATATCATTTGATCATGAGAATTTTCTTGGAAATAATATACTTGATATAGCAAAAGAAAAATTAGGTATTACAAGTAAAGATATTTTGACTGTTGTTGGACAGCAAACTACAGAAGTTCAAAATTTTATCTTAAAAAATTGTTTAACAGATTCTAAAAAAAGATTTGTATTTAATGTGGATTGGACACTAACTAAAAAAAATAATAGTTACTATTATGAAGATAACGAGGATTCGATAAAAATATATAATCCTTTAATGAATGGATATCACCAGAAAATGAATGCGGCTCTATCAATTGCAGCTATACAAGTCTTACGGAAAGTTGGTAAAATTGATATATCCAAAAAGGAGCTAGAGTCAGGAATAGAGCAGACTTCATGGTTAGGTCGTTTAGAGAAACTTAATCATACATCAATGGGCAAATTCAAGAATCTAGAGATATGGATTGACGGTTGCCACAATCCAGCGGGTTCAAAAGCTATAGCAGATGAAATGCTGAAAATAAATAAACTAGAAAATTTAGATATGATTTTAATATTTAGTCTAAAACGGAATAAAAAAATTAAAGAATTTCTTTCTAATTTTAAAGATACTTTTTCTAGATTTATTTATGCTGAATTGGGCGAAGATCACTATAGCTATGAAGAAATAAAAAATTATCTCGGCAATTCGAATTATAAAATTGAGAAAACGCAATCTCTAAAAAGTTGTTTAAAAAACTTTAAGAAGGATACTTACTCTAGGGTCTTAATTTGTGGTTCGTTCCAATTAGTTGGAAATATAGTTGAAAAAGATTAGCTATTATTTTTAATCCACTCATTAAGCTCGTTTTTAGGTAATACTCCTACTTTTGTATCTTTAAGTTCACCATTATTGAATAATAGCATTGTAGGAATGCTTCGAATACCATAGTCAGTAGCAACTCTTGGATTTTCATCAATATTGATCTTTGCAATTGTGATATTACTATTTTCTTCTGAAGCAATATCTTCAAGTATAGGACTAATTTGTTTACATGGACCACACCATTCAGCCCAAAAATCTACTAAACACAATCCCGAGTTTTTCAAAACAGAATCCTCAAATTCTTCATCAGTAATATTTATCAAGCTCATAATAGTCTCCTAGAATCAGTTAGTTTAAGCTAAAAAAATCATAACAATCATTCAAGTTTTTTATAATTTTTCTTTCATATCTTTTAAATAATCTCGATATTCATTAAAAAGTTTTAATTCTATTTCTTCACCAAGCTCGTCCATTTCATTAAGAGCTTTTGGTATAGTTATATATGGTGTCTCAGGGTCATTTGAAAGCCATCTCTCTTTAACACTATTTAGCATTTTGTTATAGTGACTTGTGTCTAATAACTCAGGACAGTTATCAAAAATTATTCTTAAAGCCCACCTTTTTGAGTTTTTTTCGCTAAATTTTATGGAAATTTTTTCTTCCCAGGTCATTGATTTATGAAATAAATCCCATGACTCTCTGTCTATATTTGGGGGAAACCCAAAAATTTGTTCTTCAAGAAATTCATCTTCTTTTTTATCCCATTTCTTCTCAAGCGGAAGATTTTCTTCGATTAAAGAGATGATAGTTTGTAAATCTTCATCAGAAGGGTTGGAATAATTGCCTTTAATATTAAACCATTCAGGGTCAAACATAATATATTTGGTTTTTAGCCAAGGTGTTTCTAGCCATTTAGGTTTCTTGCCTTGTTTTAAGGTTGTTAAGTTTCTTTTAGTGAGGCCGCCATTTTGATAAAATGTATTAAGATTGATTGTATAATAATTATCTCTATCCATTTCCCTAATAGGCAGCATCTCAGATAAAGTCTTAGAACCATGCTTGTAATAGAAATATTTAGTTTTATTGCTAAATAAACTGTATCTCGCAAATTTAGAAAACATTTGTCTCCTTTGTTTCCATAAATCAGGGATGTTATCTCTTATTTTTAATAATAATTTTTTTGTAGCCTCTACATCTCCATCCGCCTCATGCCATCTAATAGATGAATCTTTTTTAAAATTATTATTAAAAACAGTTTCTAATTTTTGGTTTTCTTCAGGAGTCTTTATAATTTCAGGATATAATTTGCCTGCAAGAGATATGAATGCCAGCGCATCGCAGATTGTTTTGTCATCGGTTCTATGTGGAAATGGTGGTAGACCACAAGCAACCAGAGCTTCTTGTAATACCTCATCATCATATTTAGCATTATAAGCCCATATAATGTCATATTGAATAATGCTTTCCCTAATCTGAAAAATTTTTTCATATAAAGAAGGGCCTTTTAGAAGTTTTGACCATTCAGTTGTTGTGGCTTTTAGTGCTGTTGGGTTAGGTAGTTCATAACTAGGTATTCTATTATTTATTACCTCTATTTTATCAGAATTTATATCTACAACGGCTAGTTGGTGAGGAAGTCTAAATCCTTTTTTTATTCCGTTAGTCTCAAAATCAAAGACACATTCTGTTTCTTCATCTATCATCTGAATATATTGATACGATTCTATCTTTCCAGCCACCCCCATCGGATAAGGTAATTATGTGATCATTTTCTCCTATTTCAAAATTAATATTTAAAATCTTAGAATCTGAAGGAAATTTTAATTTTTCTGGCCATTCCACAATCAATACTCCCTCATTTAAGGCTTCCTCAAGATTTAGAGCGTTAATTTCTTCTTCATCGTTGATCCGATAAAGATCAGCATGAAATATGTTAAATCGATCAAAGTTATAAATTTGTAATAGACTAAAAGTAGGTGAAGGAACGATATGATTGGGGTCATTTGCAAAGAATTCAGAGTTGATTATCGCTCGAACTAAAGTAGTTTTTCCACTTCCTAATTCTCCATAAAGAGAAATTAGATCACCTTTTTCCATAAGCGATGCGATTTCTTTTCCTAATTCTTGAGTATTAATTATTTCTTTAGATTTATAAGTAATTTTATTCATTTCTAAATTTATTTTTTTTGCTTTTGAACCTATTATATACTTATAAAATGATCTTGAATCTATGAGAATTCCATGAAAAACCAAAAAATTGTTATAATAGGTGGAGGGCAAGCAGCATGTCAGACTGCTGCCAGTTTAAAAAACTTAGGCCATATTGGAGAGATATCAATTTTTAGTTCAGAGAATTACTTGCCTTATCAAAGACCTCCCTTATCAAAAAAATTTCTTTTGGGAGAGCTTGAAACAAAAAGATTATTCCTTAAACCAGAAAAATTTTATCATGAAAATGATATTAAATTGAATCTTAATACTTATGTTGAACAAATAGATAAGAAAAATAAGCATATTGTTTTTAAGGGAAACAAAAAAGAATATTATGATGATCTTGTAATCGCTACAGGGACTTCACCAAGAGAAATACATTCTGATATGGATAATCCAAGGAATATTTTTTATTTGAGATCTATCGACGATGTTTTGGAAATTAAAAGAAAGCTTAATAATTCTAAAAAAGTTGCAATAATAGGCGGCGGGTATATTGGTCTAGAGGTCGCTGCAATAATTAGTGAATTAGGATTGGATGTTACTATAATTGAAATGGCGGATAGAATCTTGGAGAGAGTTACAAGCCAAAGAATTTCTGATTTTTACACTAAAATTCATAATGAAGCTGGAGTAGAAATACTTACAAACAATTCTGTTAAGAGCTTAATTAGTGGAGATAAAGGTGTTGAGATTGTGACATCAAGCGAGACAATTCAGGCGGACTTTATCGTTGTTGGAATAGGCGTTATCCCTTGCGACAAACTAGCATTAGATGCTGGCCTTGATGTAAATAATGGAATTGTAGTTGATGAATTTTGTTCAACTTCAGATAAAAATATATTTTCTGCTGGTGATTGCACCTATCATCCGAATTCCTTTTATAAAAAAAACATAAGACTAGAGTCAGTTCATAACGCAATAGAGCAAGGAAAAACTGTTGCATCATCTATACTGGGTCACAAAGAAGCTTATGACCAAATACCTTGGTTCTGGTCTGATCAATATGATCTAAAACTTCAAATTGCTGGATTATTTGGCAATTATAATGATCTAATAGTCAGAGGAAATGTTGATAAAAAATCCTTTGCTGTATTTTATATGGATAACGAAAATATGATTGCTTCTGATTGTATAAATAGGCCGGCCGAACATATGTTATCTAGAAAAATTATTGCAGAAAGAATTGTAGTAGATAGATCAAGACTTGAAGATGATTCAGTGTCAATTAAAGAGATTATAAACTAAATATGGTTTTTGATTAAATGTGTTATAAAAAGCATTATGATTCTTTTAAGGAGGAAATACTTTGGTAAAAATAACTTACATTGAACATGATGGTACGGAACATACTGTTGATGTCGATCAAGGAATCTCTCTGATGGAAGGGGCTGTTAATAATTCTATACCTGGAATAGACGCTGATTGTGGTGGTGGATGTGCTTGTGCTACATGTATGATATTTATTCCTGACGATTGGAAAGAAAAAATTCCTGATATGAGTGATGAGGAAGAAAGTATGCTAGATTTTCATGAATATAAAGAAGACAGTTCCCGTTTGGGTTGTCAAATATCTATTACCGAAGAATTTGAGGGTTTATCAGTAAAAATGCCTCCCTCACAACATTAGTAAAAATTAATATCGATAATGATCGGGCTTAAATGGACCCTCCTTTTTAATGTTAAGATAGTCTGCTTGTTCTTTGCTTAATTCAGTTAATTTAACGCCTAGTTTATCAAGGTGAATATTAGCTACTTTTTCATCTAGATGTTTTGGAAGAACATAAACTTTTTTCTCATAATCCTTATAATTATTCCATATTTCTATCTGTGCTAAAACTTGATTAGAAAAAGATGCGCTCATTACAAAACTTGGATGGCCCGTTGCACAACCTAGATTAACTAATCTTCCTTCAGCTAACAAAATTATCTTTTTTCCATCAGGAAATTCTATTTCATCGACCTGAGGTTTAATATTATTCCATTTTAAATTTTTAAGTTTTGAAACTTGTATTTCACTATCAAAATGTCCAATATTTGCAACTATCGCTCTGTCTTTCATTTCTCTCATATGATCAATGGAAATGACATCTTTATTTCCTGTTGCAGTAATAAAGATATCAGCTTCTTGTACAACTTCATCGACCGTAGAGACTTCATAGCCACTCATAGACGCTTGTAACGCGCAAATTGGATCAATTTCTGTAACAATTACTCTAGCACCCTGGGATCTAAGTGATTCTGCTGAGCCCTTACCTACATCGCCATATCCACAAACTACAGCTACTTTACCTGCAAGCATTACATCTGTTGCTCTTTTTAATCCATCTACTAAACTTTCTCTACATCCATAAAAATTATCAAATTTAGATTTTGTAACTGAATCATTAACATTGATTGCAGGAACGCCCAATGTTTTGGCTTTTTCCATTTCATAAAGCCTAAGAACGCCAGTTGTGGTCTCTTCAGATAATCCTTTAATATCTTTTAATAGATCTGGATATTCATCATGGATTATTTTGGTCAAATCTCCACCATCATCTAAAATCATATTTGGTTCCCAGTTAGGAGGACCTTCAATTGTCTGTTTTATACACCATTCGTACTCTTCTTCGGTTTCTCCTTTCCAAGCAAATATAGGAATATTCTTTTTTGCTATTGCGGCAGCAGCGTGATCTTGTGTTGAGAAAATGTTACAAGAGGACCACCTTATTGAAGCCCCGAGATCTATTAATGTTTCTATGAGAACAGCTGTTTGAATTGTCATATGAAGACAACCAATAATATTTGCCCCTTTCAAAGGTTTCGATTTAACAAATTCTTTTCTTAGGGAAATTAATCCAGGCATTTCAGTTTCAGCTATATCAATTTCTTTTCTACCCCAATCCGCTAAATTTATATCTGCTATTTTAAAGTCTTCTGATTCCAATGAATTTCTCCTAAATTTTTAAAAATAATTTTATTTTTATTTCTCTTCTTTTGATAATATTTCAGTCGCAACACCAATATACTTATGTCCAGCCTCAACAGAGGCTTCAATTAGATCTTTCATTTCTGTTTCATTTCTAATTGATCCCAATTTCACCAATAATGGCAAATTAACTCCGCCTATCATCTCGATTTTGTTTTCTTCAATTAAAGAAATTACTAGATTTGATGGGGTATTTCCAAACATATCAGTTAATAATATAACTCCTTTACCTGTGTCTACTTTATTTATTAGTTCTTTTATCTCATCCTTCCTTTTATTTACATCATCCTCATAACCAATACTTATAGTCTCAAGATTTTTTTGAGGCCCTATAATATGCTCTAGAGAAGATTTAAGCTCTATTGCTAGATTTCCATGTGTTATAATAATTAAACCAATCAAATTTTTCTCCTAATTTAATTCTACTAACTAATTAAAGGAAAAGTAACTGTAAATATAGCACCACCGTTTTCTTTATTTCCAGCTACAATTGACCCCCCATGGCTGTTAACTATTTGTTTACAGATTGATAAGCCTAGCCCAGAATTATTACCGAATGATTTATCATTTGGTCTATATGTATAGAATCTATCAAAAACTTTTAACAGGCTTTCTTTTGGAATTCCAGGTCCGTCATCTTTTATTTCGATTATTGCTCCTTTTTTTCCTTTCCAAAGTGAGATATCTATTTCATCACCTTCAGACGAAAAGGAAAGTGCATTATCAATTAAGTTATGAAAAACTTGCGCAATTTTGTCACCTATTCCATTAATTTTAATCGTATCTTCAGAAACATTGTACTTAATATTAACGCCATGTTTTCTAAGGGTTGTTGACTCTGCTACTTCAATCACTGAATCTAAAATATCTCTAAGATCAGTTTCAATAAATTCTCCTTTAGCGAGCTCAACTTCTAATCTTGAGCTTGAAGAAATATCTGAAATTAATCTGTCTAATCGCTTAAGGTCTTTAAAAGCTATTAGAATTAATTCTCTCCTCTCCTCTTCATTGTCCGATGTATTTAGCGTTTCAATTGCGCTTTGAAGAGATGTTAAGGGATTTTTTACTTCATGAGCGACATCTGCAGCGAAGGCCTCTACAGCACTTACTCTATCTTGTAAAGCTGTTGTCATTCTTCTTATAGACTTTGAAAGAGTTCCTATTTCATCTCGTCTATCATCCATAATAGGCGTATCTCCGATTCCAGCATCAGTTACTCTTCCTGCCGCTTTTGATAATCTGGTTAATGGCCTTGCTATTGTAGTTGATAAAGCAGCAGATAAGAAAAGAGTTACAAATATTGTTATAATAAATACTCTTACAAAACCTTGTCTTCCTTCTTGAAGAATAAAGCCTATATCTCCCTCTTCAGTGGTTAATAATAAAGCATTTACAATTTCCTTATTGTTAAAAACAGGAACTGTTACATGAACAATAATTCCTCCGTTTTTTAATTTATACTCTTTGGCGACTATTTCTCCTTTTAATGCCAAATCAATATCAGACGCTGAAAACCCATCATTAGGTAAAAGAGGTGCATCACGTCCAAAATAATTTTCTAAAATTTCAAAAATTCTGTTGAAATAAGCTTTGCCTTCATCAGAGGTAATAATTTCTGAACTATTATTTTCAAAATCCCTCGTATCAAATACAATTTGCTTATTCTGATTAAATATTCGAGTTCTTGTTGTTACAAATTTATCATCCTCTTGCCTTTTTAAAATAAATTTATTTAAATTTTCTCTAAAGCTAACTCTAATTTCTGGATCTAAATCAAAAGAAAAAGCAAATAAATTTGCCTGTACTAGAAGAGCTTCAATTCTGGCCTTTATGAGATTATCTTCTGATTTGTCTACATATATAAAACCTAAAGCCAGAAGAATAAGTCCAATAAAATTAATGGATATAATTCTTGCAGCTAATGATCTTGGTTTAAATAAATTAAGCATAATTTTATTGGTTAAATCTATACCCTACGCCATATAGGGTTTCTATAGATTTAAAATCTTTGTCGATAGATTTAAATTTCCTTCTTATTCTTTTAATATGACTATCAATTGTTCGGTCATCAACATATATGTCATCACTGTATGCGGCCGACATTAATTGGTCCCTATTTTTTACATATCCTGGCCTGTTTACAAGATTTTCTAATAACAGAAATTCCGTAACCGTTAACTTTATTCTTTCATTTTTCCAATGGCACTCATGTCTATCAATATTTAATGTAAGGTCACCTCTTTTTAACAAAGTGTCTTTATCTGATAAATCTGAGGCTTTAATTACTGAACTTCTTCTAAGTATTGTTTTAACTCTTTCAATTAAGAGTTTTTGAGAAAAAGGTTTTGTTATGTAATCATCTGCTCCCATTTTTAAGCCAAGAAGCTGATCAATTTCATCATCTTTTGATGTTAGAAAGATAACAGGTATGTTGGAATCTGCCCTAAGTCTTTGAAGGACTTCTAAACCATCAATTCGTGGCATTTTAATGTCCAAAATAGCTATATCAAAATCTTCATTATTTAAGGCTTCCAGGCCAGAAATACCATCCGAAAATGTCGCGACCTCAAATTTTTCAGATTTTAATGCAAGGCTCAATGAAGCCAATATATTTTGATCATCATCTATTAAACAAATTTTAACCATTTACCTAATAAATTAATTTATTTTTCCACAAAAGTATATAATACCTTCCTTTATAAGTTTATTAGTTTCTGTTATAAATATTGGTATATTTAGTGGGTACAAAATTGGAAAATATAGGAAATAATTTTTCAGGAATAGCTCCAGATCTTCATGGATTTAAAGACTTAAAAAAAGTTCATTGGAACTTGAATAGGGATGAAATTTATAAAATCACAATTGATAATGGACAAGGCGTTTTATCTAAGGATGAAGTATTAGTTGTAGAAACTGGAATTCATACTGGAAGATCAGCAAATGATAAATTTATTGTTAAAAATGATTTAAATGTCGAATCAATTTGGTGGGATAATAATAAATCCATTACAGAAGAAAATTTTGAAAATTTATACAAAGATGTTCTTAGTTTTTGTGAAAATAAAGAGATATATGTACAAGATTTATTTGGTGGAGCAGATCTTGATCATCGCTTAAGTACCAGAATCTATACTGAGTATGCATGGCATTCTCTTTTTATACAAAATTTATTAATAGAAGTTAAAGATGACGAAAAAGAAAATTTCTCTCCTGAGTTTGTAATTATTGATATCCCGAGTTTTAAGGCAGATAAAGAAAGACACGGAAGTGCTTCAGAAACCATGATTGCAGTAAATTTCGAAAAGAAGTTAGTTATTATTGTTGGCACTTCTTATGCAGGAGAAATTAAGAAATCAGTTTTTTCAATGTTGAACTATTTATTACCTCCTAAAAATGTCATGCCAATGCATTGTTCTGTGAATGTTGGGTCAAATGATGATCCTGCAATATTCTTTGGATTATCAGGGACAGGTAAAACTACTTTATCAGCTGATCCTCATAGAGTCTTGATAGGTGATGATGAGCATGGATGGTCTGATAATGGTGTATTTAATTTTGAGGGCGGTTGTTATGCAAAAATGATTAGACTTTCAGAAAAGGCAGAACCTGAAATCTATCAGACAACAAAGTTAAAAGGAACAATTCTTGAGAATGTTGTTATTGACAAAAATACTGGAGAGATAGACTTAGATAATGATGCATTAGCAGAAAATACAAGAGGAGCTTATCCTTTATCATTTATTCCAAATTCTAGTGAGACAGGGCGAACTGGCATGCCCAAAAATATAATTTTACTTACATGTGATGCTTTTGGAGTTTTACCACCGATAGCAAAATTATCCTCATCACAAACTATGTATCATTTTTTATCCGGGTATACTGCAAAAGTTGCAGGAACTGAAAAAGGTGTTACAGAACCCGAAGCAACATTTTCGGCATGTTTTGGAGCACCTTTTATGCCAAGACATCCATCTGAATACGGAAAACTTCTTAAAAAACTTATTGCTGAGCACGATGTTAAATGTTGGTTGGTTAATACAGGCTGGACAGGAGGGTCTTATGGGAAAGGTAATAGGATGCCTATTGATGCAACAAGGAAATTACTCTCATCAGCGTTAGACGGATCTCTTTTAGATGTTGAAATGCGAATTGATGAAAACTTTGGATTTGAAGTCCCCTTAGAGGTCGATGGAGTTGATAAAAAGATACTTATGCCTAGAGACACTTGGGAAGACAAAAATAAATATGACTTACAAGCACATAAATTGGTCCGAATGTTTTCGGATAACTTTGATGTTTTTAAGTCTTATGTTGATATTGATATAATTAATGCTGCACCGAATCTTCAAGCAGCAGAATAAGGGTCAGTGAGCTTCATCCCAATTTTGCCCGTAATTTGCCTCCGCAATCAGCGGAACACTTAAGTTTAATAATGGCTCATGTGCGCTTTCCATAACATTTCTTATGATATTTAAAGACTTATCAGCATTCTCTTTTTTTGCTTCAAATATTAATTCATCATGTACTTGAAGTAACATTCTGGTATTTAAATTTTGTAATTCCTTGTTATCATCTAGGATTATCATTGCTCTTTTAATTATATCAGCTGCTGATCCTTGAATAGGTGCATTTATAGCTGCTCTTTCCATAAAAGATCTTCTAGCAGGATTTTTACTATTAATGTCTTCAATAATGCATTTTCTACCAAGTAAGGTTCTTACATAACCATTTTCGTTAGCAAATATTTTAGTTGCATCCATATACTCTTTTATAGAGGGATACTTATTAAAATATGATTTTATATACTCAGAAGCTTCAGTTCGCGAGATATTAAGTTGTTTTGCAAGACCGAAAGCAGAAATTCCATAAATAATACCAAAATTTATAGCTTTTGCATTTCTTCGTATTTCGGGTTTCATATCCTTCAGACCTATATTAAAAACTTCAGATGCAGTAGCAGAATGAATATCTATACCTTCCATGAAAGCATTTATTAGATTTTTTTCGTTTGCAATATGAGCAATAATTCTTAACTCAATTTGACTATAATCTGAACTAATCAAAATATTACCTTTTTCAGGAACGAAAGCTTTTCTTATCATTCTTCCATCTTCGCTACGTATAGGTATATTCTGTAAATTCGGATCTGATGAGGCTAATCTACCTGTTGAAGTTGTCGCCATAGCAAATGAAGAATGAATCCTTTTTGTTTTTTTATTACGATATGTTGGCAAGGTATCTGTATATGTTGTCTTTAGCTTTGATAAAGCCCTCCATTCAAGAAGTTTTTGAGGAAATTCATGACCTTCACTAGCTAGATTTTCTAAAACTTCAGCATTGGTTGACCAGGAACCTGTGGATGTTTTTTTTCCACCAGGAATAGCTAATTTTTCAAATAAAATTTCGCCAACTTGTTTAGGTGACCCAAGATTTATTTCTTCATTTATAATGTGAAAACATGAATTCTCAATGATACTAATTTTATTAGCGAATTTTTCTGAAAGCTCTTCTAGTTTTTTTTCATTAATTGAAATACCGTGTTTTTCCATATTCATAAGAACCTTTGCTAGAGGTCTTTCGATTATTTCATAAATTTTGACCTGATTTTCTTGAACTAATAATGGTTTTAATATTTTCCATAACCTTAAAGTCATATCTGCATCTTCGGCAGCATATTTTCCTGCTTCTTCAATAGGTATTTCTTGAAAGATTCTTTTGTCTTTACCAGTTCCTATCAAGTCTTTGTAGGATATTGCATCATGATTAAAGTGATATTTAATTAATGTATCAAGTTTATGTCTGATACCCCCTGATCCAAGTGAATAGGAAATTAACATAGTGTCATCATAATTTTTTATAGTAATTCCATATTTATCTAATACGAGTGCATCAAATTTCATATTATGTAGGATTTTAACTATACTTTTGTCCTCCAATAAAATTTTTAGAAATTCTAGTGCTGTATTTAATTCTATTTGATTTTCTTCAGTATTAGTGTGCAATAAAGGAACATAACAAGCATCATTTTCTGAAGTGCAAAGAGAAAATCCTATCATATCTGCACTTACAGCATCTAAGGAATTAGTTTCTGTATCAAAAGCGATATAGCCTATTTCTTCAGCCTTATTATACCATTTTTGTAAATCCTCTTTTTTTGTTATGATTTGATAATTCTCTCTTAAAAATTCTTTACTTAACTTACTGCTTTCGTCTTTATCTGAAGAAGAAACTGTATTTTTTTGAGGCAAGACTTGTTTTGTTGGTTTTATTTTTTCTGCATCTACATTTAATTCTTTAGATTTCTTTTCTGCTAAAGTTTTGAATTCCATTTCTTTAAAAAATCCAATTAGCTTTTCAGGCTCTATATCTTTTAATATTGTTTGATTAATAGGAAGTGGCAAGGCAACATCATTTTTAAGAGTCACGAGCTCTTTGCTTATGTAAGCTTGGTTCTCAAATTCTATTATATTTTCTCTTCTTTTAGTTTGTTTTATAGAGTTAG